>JBFXES010000163.1:0-6785 GCA_050179875.1 Thiohalomonadaceae bacterium | reverse complement strand
CCCGAGATGATGAGCGGCGTACGCGCCTCGTCGATGAGGATGGAGTCCACCTCGTCGATGATGGCGTAGTTCAGCTCGCGCTGGACCTTCTCGGCCAGGCTGAAGGCCATGTTGTCGCGCAGGTAATCGAAGCCGAACTCGTTGTTGGTGCCGTAGGTGATGTCCGCGGCATAGGCGGCGCGCTTGGCCTCGGCGTCCATGCCCGCCACCACCACGCCCACGGACAGGCCGAGGAAGTTGTACAGCCGGCCCATCCACTGGGCGTCGCGCCGTGCCAGGTAGTCGTTCACGGTGATGACGTGCACGCCCTTGGCCGGCAAGGCATTCAGGTAGGCCGCCAGGGTGGCCACCAGGGTCTTGCCCTCGCCGGTGCGCATCTCGGCGATCTTCGCGCTGTTCAGCACCATGCCGCCGATGAGCTGCACGTCATAGTGGCGCATGCCGAGCACGCGCCGGCTGGCCTCGCGCACGACCGCGAAGGCCTCCGGCAGCAGGTCGTCCAGCGACGCACCGCCCGCCAGCCGCTCCCGGAACTCGGCCGTCTTCGCGCTCAAGGCCTCGTCGGTGAGTTCCCGCATGGCAGGCTCGAGCGCGTTGATCTGCGCAACCGTCTTGGAAAGCCGTTTTACGATGCGCTCGTTACGGCTGCCGAAAATCTTGCTCAGCAACAGACTTACCATGGAAACCTACAGGGTGGGCGTAAAAGTTCGCGAATGATAACGCAAAAAAGAGGACTGGCGGTTCTGTGTACTGCCAGCGGCGGAGACCGGGCCGGCGCGCTTGCGCCGGGGCCTCCAGGGAAGGGACCGGCGCCGGGGCAATTGGTTCAGCGCGCGGCCTGGATGTAGGTGAGCGGGTCCACGTGGCGGCCGTTGCGCAGCACCTCGAAATGCACGTGCGGACCGGTGGAGCGGCCGGTGGAGCCGATGGTGGCCACCGCCTGGCCCTTGCGCACCGTGTCGCCGACCTTCACGAGGATTTCCTTGCTGTGGCCGTAACGGGTCACGTGACCGTTGCCGTGGTTGATTTCCACCAAGTTGCCGTAGCCCCAGCGCTCGCCGGCCCAGGTCACGACGCCCGCGGCCACGGCAATGACCTCGGCGCCTTCCTTGCCGGCCAGGTCGATGCCGTTGTGATGTTCGGGACGGCCGGTGAACGGGTCGCTGCGGATGCCGAAGTACGAGGAAATCCATCCGCCCTTGGCGGGCCGGCCGGCCGGCAGCACCTCGGCCTGCATGTTGCGGTTGATGAGCATGGTCTCGAGCACGTCCAGCTGGCGGGAGCGGTCGTCGAGCTTCTGCGAGAGGTCGTCGAGCAGGGCGACGAAATCGGAGATCTCCAGCGGCTGTTCGGATGCGATGGCGGCGGGACCACCTTGGGCGGGCGGCTTCTCGAAATCGAACTCGCCGTCGTCCAGGTTGGCCATGCGGGTCAGGCGCTGGCCGAGGGCGTCCAGGCGGATGACGTGGGCCTGCATCTGGCCCAGGCGCAGGGCGAGGGCGTTGAGGTTTTCCTGCGCCACCCGCCGCGCCTCGACGATGGCATCGCGCTGGGCCTGCATCTCCTCCTGCCAGGCCGTGGACAGCGCATGCGGTGTGGTGGATGCAGCGCCGAGGTGATAGCCCGCGTAGCCGCCGACCAGCGGCAGGACGACGAAGATCGCAAGGGCGGCCACGATGACGCCGTTCCTGCCCAGATTCAGGCAGCGGGAGCGGTTGTGGCACTTGGTCAGAAACAGAATGTTCATGGCAGGGACTCTTTACTTCCGAACCGGTCGCCCGGATCATTCGGATCGTTGTTACTCTTGTGGTGCCCCTTCTTGAGCAAACCTCTTCGTGCTGATCGACTGGACCTGACCGCCGGCCTGCAGCGCCTCGTGAACCGGGCGCACCATCTGGCCGCATTGGACCGGCGCGTCGCCGACTACCTGCCGCCTTCCCTCGCGCCCCACGTGCGGGTGGCGAATCTCCGGGACGGCGTACTCGTGCTCCATGCCGACTCCACCGCCTGGCGCATGCGGGCCCACTATCTCGCGCCCGGCCTGCTGGAAGCCCTGCGCGGGTTACCCGACCTGGCGGGACTGGTCTCGATCCAGGTGCGGGTCGCTCCCGCCGCCGGCACTCCCCGGCCCGTGAGTCCCAGGCCGCTCAGGCTCTCCGCCGACGCCAGCCAGTGCCTTGCAGACGTGGCCGACACGGTCTCCGATCCCGGGCTCCGCGACGCCCTGCGCCGCCTCGCCGCCCGCGGCCGCCGGACTAGCTGACAGCCAGCGGCTGGATGTAGGAGATCGGCGCCTGCTGCGGGTCGTCGAAGGTCACCTGTTCCCAGGCGGCCTGATCGCCGATCAGTGCAAGCAGCAGCCGGTTGTTCAGCGCATGCCCGGACTTGTAACCGGTGAACGCGCCGATGAGGCTGCAGCCCAGCAGGTACAGATCGCCGATGGAATCCAGGATCTTGTGCTTGACGAACTCGTCCTCGTAGCGGAGCCCGTCCTCGTTCAGGACGCGGTACTCGTCCACCACGATGGCGTTGTCCAGGCTGCCGCCCAGGGCCAGGTTGCGCGCACGCAGGGCCTCGAGCTGGCTCATGAAGCCGAAGGTTCTGGCCCGGCTCACTTCCTTCACGAAGGAGGTGGTCGAGAAGTCCACTTCGGCCTGCTGGCTGCGGCCGGAGAACGCCGGGTGATCGAATTCGATACGGAAAGAAACCTTGAAGCCGTCGAACGGGTCGAAGCGCGCCCACTTGTCGCCGTCCTCGACGACGATGCTGCGCTTGATGCGGATGAAGCGCTTGGGCGCGTTCTGCTCCACGATGCCGGCCGACTGGAGAAGGAATACGAAAGGCCCCGCACTGCCGTCCATGATGGGGACTTCGGGGGCGCTCACATCCACGTAGGCGTTGTCGATGCCCATGCCCGCCATGGCGGAAAGCAGATGCTCGACGGTGGAGATGCGCACATCCCCTTTCACCAGAGTGGTGGACAGGGTGGTGTCCCCCACGTTCTGCGCCTTGGCAGGGATCTCGACGTTACCCAGATCCACGCGCCGGAACACGATGCCGGTGTCGACAGGGGCCGGATGGAGGGTCAGGTAGACCTTCTCCCCGGTATGGAGCCCGACCCCGGTGGCCCGGATCACGTTCTTCAAGGTGCGCTGGCGGATCATGTAGAGGCCTGTAAGCCTTTGATTTATCTTTGACTGAAGGAATTTGCGACAAATGGTAACACAGCGCCATACCCATGCCTAGTGAACGGGTTCACACCCGTTCTCCCCCTCTGTGTCGGCCTGGCGCCGGGCTGCCTTGAGTTCCCTCCTTCCTTTCAGTCCGCCTGGCGCCTGAGAAAGGCCGGAATGTCCAGCAGATCCAGGTTGGGATCCTTGTCGCGTTCGCGCAGGCGCTGGATGGTCGGGCGTTCCAGGTGCGTGTAGTCGATCTCGCCCGTGGTGGCGTTGCGGGCGCTGGAAACCACACGCAGGCTCTGCTCGGCCTGTTGCTGAGGCTTGCGTCCCAGGCCCGTGGCGACCACGGTCACGCGCAGCTCCTCGCTCATCTCCGGGTCGATGACGGTACCCACCACCACGGTGGCGTTCTCGGCCGCGAATTCCTTCACCGCGTTGCCCACTTCCTCGAACTCGCCGATGGACATGTCCAGGCCGGCGGTCACGTTCACCAGGATGCCGCGGGCGCCGGACAGATCGACGTCCTCGAGCAGCGGGCTGGAAATGGCCATTTCGGCGGCGGCACGGGCACGGCCCTCGCCGCGCGCCACGCCGGAACCCATCATGGCCATGCCCATCTCCGACATGACGGTGCGCACGTCGGCGAAGTCCACGTTGATGAGGCCGGGCCGGGTGATGAGTTCGGCGATGCCCTGAACCGCCCCCAGCAGCACGTTGTTGGCCGCCTTGAACGCATCCAGCAGGGTCATCTGCTTGCCGAGCACGGACAGCAGCTTCTCGTTGGGAATGGTGATCAGCGAGTCCACGTACTGCTTCAATTCCTCGATGCCCTTCTGCGCGATCTCCATGCGCTTCTTGCCCTCGAAGGGGAAGGGCTTGGTGACCACCGCCACGGTGAGGATGCCCAGTTCCTTGGCCACCTGCGCCACGATGGGCGCGCCGCCGGTGCCGGTGCCGCCGCCCATGCCGGCGGTGATGAACACCATGTCGGCGCCCTCGAGCACCTCCTGGATGCGTTCGCGGTCCTCGATGGCGGCCTGACGCCCGATGTCGGGATTGGCGCCGGCGCCCAGGCCCTTGGTGATGTTGCCGCCCAGTTGCAGCACGGTGCGGGCGGAAGATTTCTTCAGTGCCTGCGCATCGGTGTTGGCACAGACAAAGTCCACGCCTTCGATGTTGGAAGCCACCATGTGTTCGAGGGCATTGCCTCCGCCGCCCCCCACGCCGATCACCTTGATGATGGCGCTCTGTACCTGCGCGTCCATTAGTTCGAACATTTGTTATCTCCTCTTCGTTCTTGTTGCCGCCCGGCACACCGGACGTCGCCATGCCGTTTTTTGCGGTGCGCGCCCCTGCCCCAGGCGTCGCGCCGCACTCGTTCGTCAGAAATTGCCCTGGAACCAGTGCTTCATGCGTTTCCACACGCCGTTGATGCCGGCGCCCTGCTGCAATTCGCGGGTGCCCCCGCGGTTGTACTTCCCGTAAAGCAACAAACCCACGCCCGTCGAATAAATCGGATTGCGCACCACATCCACCAGGCCGGCGACGCCCTGCGGCACGCCGAGGCGTACCGGCATGTGGAATATCTCCTCCGCCAGCTCGACCACGCCTTCCATCTTGGAGGTGCCGCCCGTGATCACCACGCCGGCTGCGCACAGGTCCTCGTAACCGCTGCGCCGCAGCTCCGCATGCACCAGCGTGAACAGTTCCTCGTAGCGCGGCTCCACCACCTCGGCGAGCGTCTGGCGCGCCAGTCGCCGCGCCGGGCGATCGCCTACGCTCGGCACTTCGATGCTTTCCTCGGCGCCGGCGAGCTGGGTGAGCGCACAGGCGTACTTGACCTTGATCTCCTCGGCGAACTGGGTCGGCGTGCGCAGGGCCACGGCGATGTCGTTGGTCACCTGATCGCCGGCGATGGGAATCACCGCGGTGTGGCGGATGGCGCCTTCGCTGAATACGGCGATGTCGGTGGTGCCGCCGCCGATATCGACCAGGCACACGCCCAGTTCCTTTTCGTCCTCGGACAGCACCGCGTAACTGGACGCCAGTTGTTCGAGCACGATGTCGTCCACTTCGAGCCCGCAGCGGCGCACGCACTTGACGATGTTCTGCACCGCGCTCACCGCACCCGTCACCAGGTGCACCTTGGCTTCGAGGCGCACGCCGGACATGCCCACCGGTTCCTTGATGCCCTCCTGGCTGTCGATGATGAATTCCTGGGCCAGGGTGTGCAGGATCTGCTGGTCTGCGGGAATGGCCACCGCACGCGCCGCATCGATCACGCGCTCCACGTCGCCCACCGACACCTCCTTGTCGCGGATGGCGACGATGCCGTGGGAGTTGAGACTGCGGATGTGGCTGCCGGCGATGCCCGCATAGACCGAATGGATCTGGCACCCGGCCATGAGCTCGGCTTCCTCCACGGCGCGCTGGATGGACTGCACCGTGGATTCGATGTTCACCACCACGCCCTTCTTCAGGCCGCGCGATGGATGGGAGCCGAGGCCCACGATCTCGACCTCGTTGTCGGGGGTGATCTCGCCCACGATGCTCACCACCTTGGAGGTGCCGATATCGAGGGCGACGATGAGGTTCTTTTCCGATTTCTTCGACATGCGTTCCTTACCCGTCAAACCGCGGGAGCCGCTTTCTTCCACGCCACTGCGAAGCCGTTGGTGTAGCGCAGGTCCACCTGCGCGATCCCGGCGGCGTGCTGTTCCAGCGCCTTGGGATACGCGCGTACGAAACGTTCCAGACGCGCCTGCGGATCGTCCCGGCCCAGCAGCACCGTGAGACCGTTGCCGAGCCCCAGGCTCAGCGCGCGCCGCTCGCTCATGTCCAGGCTCGCCACCGTGAGTCCGATGGGCGCGAGGATCTCGCGCAATTCCCGGTAACGCTGCGCCACTGCGGTCACACTGCCGTCCGGCCCGGAAAATGCGGGCAGGCCCTCGGGCCACTGCGACCGCGGCGGCGCAAACAGCACGCCTTCCTCGCTCACCAGCGCCTCCGAGCGCCATTGCGCCAGGGCGTGATGCTCGCGCAGTTCCACCTCGATGGTGTCGGGCCACACGCGCCGCACCGCCGCCTCGCGCACCCATGGCAGGGATCCGATCGCCGCGCGCAGCCCTTCTACGTCCACGCGCAGGAAACCGCCCGCGGCGTGGGCGAGCGCGATGTCGCGCATCTGCGCCTGGTCGATGTGCGCGAGTTCGCCCCCGAGGCGCAGCGTGCGCACGGGAAAGCGGGCCGGGTCCAGCAGGCGCTCCAGCGCGAAACCGCCCGCGCCGAGCAGCACGACGCCGATGAGCAGCCTGCCGAAGAGACGCCGCCGCGCTGCCCTTGCGGCCTGGCGATCACGGCGTGCCCGCGCCTGGCGTCTCATGCGCGCGCCTCCAGCGTGGCCGCCAGAATGCGCCACACCAGTTCGTCGAAGTCGATGCCCGCCGCGCGCGCCGCCATGGGCACGAGGCTGTGATCGGTCATGCCCGGCACGGTGTTGGCTTCGAGCAGGTATTGGGTGCCGTCGGCATCCACCAGGAAGTCGATGCGCGCCCAGCCCCTGCAACCGAGCACGTCGAAGCCGCGCAGCGCCAGTTGCTGCATCTC
>JBFXES010000162.1:0-6857 GCA_050179875.1 Thiohalomonadaceae bacterium | reverse complement strand
GCATGCAGACGCTCGACCAGAACCTGCAGGAACTCGTCCAGCGCGGCGTCGTGACCAAGCAGGAAGCCCGCCTCAAGGCCGCCAACAAGGACGTGTTCAACTGATTGACCATTCAAGTGCGCTACTAACGCAAGCGGATGGAGAGAAAAGCATTAACCACGGGGGACACGGGGAACACGGGGAAAGGCAAGATCAAGTTAACGCGTGGCGTCCTGAACAGGCATGGGCGCAACCCTGTGGGAGCGAGCTTCTGCTCGCGATGCGCTCACGAATTCCGCAGCCAGAAATCGCGAGCAGAAGTCCGCTCCCCTACATACGAGAGGCCTTTCACCCCCCCGTGTTCCCCGTGTCCCCCGTGGTTAATGCTTTTCTCCTTGAGACCGCCTGCGTCTTTGCGGACCTTCCAACAAGGGATTCACCATGGATTTTGATTCGCTGCTGAAGCTGATGGTGCACAAGAGCGCCTCCGACCTGTTCATCACGGCCGGGGTGCCGCCGAGCCTGAAGATCCACGGCAAGATCACGCCGGTTGCGAAGGGCAGCCTGACGCCCGATCAGGCGCGGCAGATCGTCTACAGCGTGATGAACGAGAAGCAGCGCCAGGAGTTCGAGGAAAACCGCGAGTGCAACTTCGCGCTGTCGCGCTCCGGCATCGGCCGCTTCCGCGTGAACGTGTTCCAGCAGCGCAGCCAGGTCGGCATGGTGCTGCGCCGCATCGAGACCCACATTCCCACCTTCGACGATCTGAACCTGCCACCCATCCTGCAGGAGCTGGCCATGACCAAGCGCGGCATCGTACTGTTCGTGGGCGGCACGGGTTCAGGCAAGTCCACCTCGCTGGCCTCCATGGTGGACTACCGCAACCGCACCAGCACGGGTCACATCATCACCATCGAGGACCCGATCGAATACGTGCACCAGCACCAGAGCTGCATCGTCACCCAGCGCGAGGTGGGCATCGACACCGACAGCTTCGAGAACGCCCTGGTCAACACCCTGCGTCAGGCGCCCGACGTGATTCTCATCGGCGAAATCCGCCATCGCGAGACCATGGAGTACGCCATCGCCTTCGCGGAAACCGGTCACCTGTGCCTGGCGACCCTGCACGCCAACAACGCCAACCAGGCGCTGGACCGCATCATCAACTTCTTCCCGGAAGACCGCCGCTCACAGCTGCTGATGGACCTCTCGCTGAACCTCAAGGCCGTGGTGGCGCAGCGCCTCATCCCGCGCGCCGACGGCCAGGGCCGGCGCGTTGCGGTGGAGGTGCTCATCAACACCCCGCTGGTGGCCGAGCTCATCCTGCGCGGCGAGGTGCACGGCATCAAGGAACTGATGAAGAAATCCACGGAACACGGCATGCGCACGTTCGATCAGGCCCTGTACGAGCTGTTCCGTCAGGGGCACATCACCGAACAGGAGGCGCTGCGCAACGCCGACTCGGCCAACGAGGTGCGCATCATGATCAAGCTGGGCGACAGCGCCGTCACCGCCGAGGAACTCACCGCCGGCCTCGACAGCCTGCGCCTCGAAGAAACGGAAGCGCCGGGGCGCATTCACCGCTGAGGGCGCGGGCCACGGGAATGGGAAAAGAACCGCCCGTAGGAGCCGACACTGTCGGCGAATGTGTCCGTGTACAACCGGGCGGTAAGACAAGCCGGTCGCCCACAGTGTGGGTTCCTACGGTGGTATCGATACGTGCAGCGGTTTTCGCTGTATAGCGAAGCCGTCAGGCGGGGAACACCGCACGCGCATCGAACACCGGCCCATCCACGCACACGCGTTTCATGGCCGGGCCGCTGTCGGTGCGTACTTCCACCACGCAGCCGGCGCAGCCGCCGATGCCGCAGGCCATGAACTCTTCCAGTGACACCTGGCAGGGCAGGTCGTACTCGCGGGCGAGGGCGGCCACCGCTTCGAGCATGGGGTGCGGGCCGCAGGCGAACACCTCCACTTCGTTGCGCTGCTCTTCACTGAGCGCATCCAGCCAGGCGCGGGCCAGGTCGGTGACGAAACCGTCCATGCAGCCGGGGTAGCCCTGGCGACTGGCGAGGCGGCTGGGCACGCCCCAGTCCTCCAGCAGCGGCATGGCGGCGGTCACGTGGGACGGTACGCCGGGGACGATGAACTGGCTGGGACGCGGCGTGAAGGGGAACGGCACTTCGGAGCCAAGCACCGCGAACGGCTTGAAGGCGGCGTTGCGGCGCAGCTCGTCGGCCAGGAACACCATGGGCGGCATGCCCACGCCGCCGCCCATGAGCAGGGCGCGCGGGCGTTCGGCATGGGGCGTGAAAGGCGTGCCGATGGGGCCGAGGATGCTGATCTGTTCACCCACGCAACGCGCGGACAGGAGCCGCGTGCCCTCGCCCAGCACTTTGTAGAGGAACTCCGCCGTGCCGGCGGCGGTGTCCACGCGCATGATGGAAATGGGCCGGCGCAGCGGGCGCTGCGGGTCGCACTGGATATGCACGAAGCTGCCGGCGCGCGCGCGGGCGGCGATCTGCGGCGCGCGCACGCGCAGCACGTACTGCTCGCCCGGATGGGCCTGATGGCTGAGGACCTCGCATTCTTCGAGGACCACGGTGTCGCGATGGGGCTTGTGCATGTCTCAGTCGTTCAGTTCGAAGACCACCTCGCCCGCGAGCAAGGTGTGGGTGACGCGGCCCTTGAGTTCCCAGCCCAGGAAGGGGCTGTTCTTGCCGCGGCTCGTCAGGGTGTGCTCGCTCACGGTCCACCAGCGCTCCGGGTCGAACACGCACACGTCAGCGCCGGCGCCAACGGCCAGGGTGCCGCTGTCGTGACCGAGGATGCGCGCCGGTTCGCAGGTGACCTTTGCGATGGCGGCGTCGAGGCCAAGCACGCCTTCATCGGCGAGGCGCAGCATCAGCGGCAACAGCGTTTCCAGCGTCGAGGCGCCCGGTTCCGTGGCCGGGAAGGGTGCCAGCTTGGCATCGGCGTCGTGGGGCTGGTGATCGGAGCACACGGCGCTGATCGCGCCGCTCGCAAGACCCGCGCGCAGGGCGTCGCGATCACGCTGGGTGCGTAACGGCGGACGCACGTGGCACAGGCTGTTGAAGGAACCCACGTCCATTTCGGTGAGATAGAGCTGGTGGGCGGCCACGTCGGCGCTCACGGGCAGGCCGCGGGCGCGGGCCTCGGCCACCAGTTCCACGGCGCTGGCCGTGGACAGCTGGCAGAAGTGGGCGCGCACGCCGCTCTGTTCCACCAGGCGCAGATCGCGCGCGAGGCCGATCACCTCTGCGCACTCGGGGATGCCGGAGAGGCCGAGCCGTGCGCCCACCACGCCTTCGTGCACGCAGCCGCCGGCCAGCCATGGGTCTTCCGGATAGAGGAACACGGTGAGATCGAGGGTGGCGGCATATTCCAGCGCGCGTCGCATCACCAGCGTGTTGGTGATGGGCCGGCGCGCGTTGCCCAGGGCGATGCAACCCGCGTCGTGCAGTGCGGCCATTTCGGCCAGTTGTTCACCCTTGAGGCCCTGGGTGAGTGCACCCAGGGGCAGCACGCGCGCCTGTCCTGTCTCCCGGGCCAGGCGTTTGATGAGCTGGGCCGCGGCCGGGGTGTCCACCACCGGATCGGTATCCGGCGGACAGCACAGGGTGGTGATGCCGGCGCGCGCGGCGGCGCGGGTTTCGCTGGCGACGGTGCCTTTGTGTTCGAGACCGGGTTCGCGCAGGCGTGCATGCAGGTCAACGAGGCCCGGGCAGACGATGCGGCCGCGGGCATCGACGACACGCTCTGCGCGGAAGTCCGCGGGCGCCTCGCCCACGGCAGCGACGCGACCGCCGCTGATGTACACATCGGCCTGGGTATCGACGCCGTTGGCCGGGTCGATGACGCGACCGCCCTGGATGAGGATGTTCATGCCGCCTCCTCCGCGTGGGCGCCCGGATGTCGGCCGAGCACCAGTGACATGACCGCCATGCGCACGGCGATGCCGTTGGTCACTTGCTCCAGGATCACGGAGTGCGGCCCGTCCGCCACTTCCGAGGCGATCTCCACGCCGCGGTTGATGGGGCCCGGGTGCATGACGATGACGTCGGGCTTGGCATGGGCCAGTTTCTCGGGGGTGAGCCCGAACAGATCGAAATACTCGCCCTCGGTGGGCAGATAGGCGCCCTGCATGCGCTCCCGCTGCAGGCGCAGCATGATGACCACGTCCACGCCTGCGAGGCCCGCGGCCATGTCGTGGAACACGTGCACGCCCAGGTTGGTCAGGTCACGCGGCACCAGGGTGCGGGGGCCGATGACGCGGATTTCGGGGGTGCCGAGGAGCGAGAGCGCGTGGATCTGCGAACGCGCCACGCGCGAGTGCAGCACGTCGCCCACGATGGCCACCTTCAGGTTGTGGAACGCGCCCTTGCGGCGGCGGATGGTGAACATGTCCAGCATGGCCTGGGTGGGATGGGCATGACGTCCGTCGCCGGCATTGATTACCGAAATGTGCGGGGCCACGTGGCGGGCGATGAAATGGGCCGCGCCGCTGTCGGCGTGGCGCACCACGAACATGTCGCAGTGCATGGCCTCCAGGTTGCGCAGCATGTCCAGCAGGCTCTCGCCCTTGGAGGTGGCCGAGGTGGCGATGTTCATGTTGAGCACGTCCGCCGAGAGGCGCTTGGCGGCCAGCTCGAAGGTGGTGCGGGTGCGCGTGCTGTTCTCGAAGAACAGGTTGACGATGGTCTTGCCGCGCAACAGCGGCACCTTCTTCACTTGCTGCTCGCCCACGCCGATGAAGGACTCGGCGAGATTGAGGATCTCCTCCAGGTGCGCGCGGCGCAGGCCCTCGATGGAGAGGAAGTGGCGCAGGCGGCCGTGCGCGTCCAGTTGCAGGTCAGCGCCTTTCATGGGTTTGTACCACCAGGTTGAGTTGGTCGGGACCCGTGAGCTTCACCTGTTCGTCGGGCGCGAGCTGCATGTGTATGCCGCTCACGTCCGCCTGGATGGGCAGCTCGCGGCCGCTGCGTTCCACCAGCACGGCGAGGATCACCGAGGCCGGCCGGCCGTAGTCGAAGATCTCGTTCAGGGCGGCGCGTACCGTGCGGCCCGACTGCAGCACGTCGTCCACCAGGATGATGTGCCGATCTTCCACCTCGAAGGGCAGGCTGGAGGGACGCACCTGCGGGTGCATGCCGATGCGCGAGAAGTCGTCGCGATAGAAGGAGATGTCCAGGGTGCCGAGGGGGGCGGTGAGGCCGAGCCTGCCGTGCAGGCGCTCGGCGATCCAGGCGCCGCCGGTGTGGATGCCGATCATGGCCGGATTGCGGATGCCGCGGCGATCGAGCAGCGTGCGCAGGTCGGCGGCCATGCGCTCGATGATCGCGGGAACGTCGTAGCGCTCAGGTGTCATGGGGTTGCTGGTCCAGCCAGGCTTGCAGGATGAGTTGGGCGGCCACGCGGTCCACGGCCTCCTTGTCGCCGGCGCGGCCTTCCATCGCGAGCTGGCGCTCCGCTTCGTCGGAGGAGAGCCGCTCGTCCACGAAAAAGACGCGCAGATTGTACCTGCCTGCCAGGCGATTACCAAAGCGCCGCGCGCGGGCGGTGAGTTCGTGTTCGCTGCCGTCCATGTGCACCGGCAGGCCCACCACCAGGGCCTCGGGCTGCCATTCTTCCAGCAGACGGGTAATGGCGGCCCAGTCCACGCCGCCGTCGCGGCTGCGCAGGGTGCAGAGAGGGCGGGCGCTGCGGGTGACGGTCTGGCCCACGGCCACGCCGATGCGCCGCGTGCCGAAGTCGAAGCCCAGCAGGGTCCCCACTCAGGCGTGGCCCACTTCGGTAGAAAGGAGGTTCAGGTCGATGCCGATGAGGGCGGCGGCGGCGCGCCAGCGCTCCTCCAGCGGCAGCTCGAACAGGATGCGCGGGTCGGCCGGCCCGGACAGCCAGGCGTTCTCGGCCATTTCCCGTTCCAGCTGACCCGCGCCCCAGCCGGCGTAGCCGAGTGCAAGCAGATACCGCTCGGGCCCGCGGCCTTCGGCGATGGCGGCGAGGATGTCGCGCGAGGTGGTGACGGCGATGCGGTCGGTGATGCGCACGCTGGAACTCCACTTGCCCGGCGGCGTGTGGAGCACGAAGCCGTGCTCGCCCTGCACCGGTCCGCCCATGAGGACGTCGTGTTCCACGTCCACGTGCTCGCCCGGGGTGATCTGCATGTGCTCCAGCACCTCACCCACCGTGAGCCGCAGCGGACGGTTGATGACAATGCCCATGGCGCCCGCCGCGCTGTGTTCGCAGACGTAGGTCACCGTCTGGCTGAAGTTGGGGTCCTGCAGCGACGGCATGGCGATGAGAAAGTGGTTGGCGAGGGACTTGGTTTCGGTCATGGGTCATAGCCTAAGGCGTGAGGCCCCATGACGTGAAGCCGTGAAGCGTGAACGTTCAGAAAATCTTGAAGAAAAGCTTCGAGGCGGGGATCACGTATTGTGTGCTGTGCAACATAAACGGTGACCGCGCAGGAGCACTCCGATCTCCCCGTGTTCCCCGTGTCCCCCGTGTTTCTCTTCCCCGCCGCCGTCAGTACGTCTGCAGCCGGCTGTCGCTTTCGAACTGCCACGTGCGCACGATGTGCAGCACGTCGGTGCGCTCGCGGATGGAGGGCGGGAAGGCGGCGAAGGGGGCGGCGAGGCGGACGATACGGATGGCGCCGTCGTCCAGCACCTTGCTGCCGGAGGAACGCTGGACCTTCACCTCGGCCACGCTGCCGTCGGCGCGGATGGCCACGTCCAGGATGAGCGAGCCGGAGAGGTTCTGGCGCCGGGCCTCGTCGGGATAGTTGAGGTTGCCGATTCGCTCCACCTTGGCGCGCCAGGCCTCTTCATAGGCGGCGCTGTCGTGCTTGCGGG
>JBFXES010000161.1:0-6912 GCA_050179875.1 Thiohalomonadaceae bacterium | reverse complement strand
TCGCGCCGAAGTGTTCGCGGAAACCGCGCAGCAGCTTGTTCCTGTTGAGCCCGACGGCAAGGCACAGGTCAGTCAACGTGGGCGGGGCCGCGAGATCGGCAAGGAGCCGCTCGCGCGCTTCGTGAAGGCGGTCGAGCTCGCGCAGGCGGATCACCGACCGCTCCGGCGCGTGGCCGAGAGCGGCGAGGCTCAGGGCGATCATTTCCAACGCCTTGGCCTCCTGGTACAGGGCGCGCAGGCTTCCCTGGAACGGGGCATGGACCAGTTCGCCCGCAACCCGGGCCAACTGCGGGTTGCGCCGCGCCGCCAGCACGAACGGCGAGGGATGGTGGGAGAGCGCCTGCTGGAGCAGCGGATGCAGGCGTCCGAGTGTCTCGGCGTGCTCCTCCAACATCCGTGCGGTGATGCCGAGGCCGACCAGATTCAGCGGGCCGGGCCGAACGTTCAGCGTGGCCCGGTTCTCGTCCGGCAGAGCCCAAAGCGGCTGTCCCGAGGCCAGCAGGCTGGTTCCCGCCGAGGGAAGGCTGATCGCGAGCGATCCGGCCACGGGCAGGCAGAAGACGAGGTTGGCGTCCTCCGCCGGGTTGTCGTAAAGACTTATGTCGCCAAGCGTGGAGACGGTCGCCCTCAAATTGAAGACGGTAAGCCGCGCGTTCAGCTCGTCGATGCGGATCTGTCCCTGCACGCCCGGGTGTTCGAGCGGCACGGCGGCATTGGAGACGCTGGCCAGGCTCTGCGCCCCGTCCGCAGTGTCGGCCGGATCAGTCATTCGACGATGGTCCGGGAGCCGAGGGTCAGCACGCCCAGGCCGACCAGGATGAAAGCGATGCCGACCATCGCGGCGAGGTCCATCACCTGCCGGAAGTAGAAGATGCCGATGAGGGACATCAGCATGATGCCGACCCCCGACCAGACGGCGTACATGACACCGACAGGGATAGTCCGCAGGCTGAGGGAAAAGAAATAGAAAGAAATGATGTAGCCGATGAACACCAGGGCGGTGGGACCGACCCGCGTGAAGCCGTCGGCGCTCTTCATCGCCGATGTGGCTATGACTTCGGAAACGATGGCAACCGCCAAATAAAACCAGCCCATCCTCACCCCCGGCAACTGATCAGGCCACTCTGACTTCATCCAGGAGTTCCGGATGACGATCAAGCACCTTGAGTAGTTTTACCAGTGCCAAGGGCGGTTTGGTCTTGCCGTTCTCGTAGCGCGAGAAGGCGTTGACCCCGCCGCCGAAGATCTCCGCGGCTTCCTTCTGGTCGAGCGCGAGCTTCTTGCGCACATGCGCAATGAACTCCGGATCGACAATCGAGGCATTCACCTGCTTGTTGAACTCCAGCATGGCCGCACTGGTGCGCGCAGACTCGGCCATGTCGAGCACGGCCTCGCCGCACGCGAGGCAGAAGTCGCCCGTCACCGCCGGGATGACGGTCGATTCGCCCTTGTAGGTGTACGGCAGGTCGCGGGTGTCATGCACCAGGTCCGCCGCACCGCAAGTGGGACATTTCATGTTCATAGCTCCTTAAAGGACATGATAAGCACGTCATCGATGACCGTGAGTTTCAGGTAGACCTCGCCGGCCGCGGTGGTGGGCCGGTACACGTCCTGCCAGACCGTGTGATCGCCGTGCGTAGTCATGCTCTTGTAGAAATCCGCTGGTGCCAGCGCCATGACGATACCGAGCATCCCTTCGAAGTCGAACCTCAGCGCCGACACCGTGGACCGCACCTTGCCCGCCTCGACAGGCTCTTGACCACCGACAGCTTGCAGTGAGGCGTGCCTTTCTCCGCGAGACAAAAATTAACCTAGTTGGTTGCCTTTGGCAAGTTGGTTAATGCTCGTCGGGGTACCTCTTGGGAGCGTGCCGAGCGCCGCTAGCTATCGGTTCCCTGGGTACGCGCCAGCAGGCGAGCCGCGGCATTGTCTTCGAAGCGCTTGGCCTCCTCGATGTACTCCCTGCGCCAGGAGAAGGCGAATTTGGAAGGGCAATTCAAGGTGTTAGGACAGGGAGGATCCTAAATTTACACGTATCTCGGCCGTACCCGAGATAGACGAAGCCCGGTAACTGGTGGACCCGGTTCCAGCGGAGGGGCCTGCCGCTTGCGAGGCTGTCGACCACCGGCTTCAGTAACGGCGCATCGGTGAACAGCCGCGAGTGGCAGGTCATGCAGGTTGCCGTGGGCGGCATGCCCGCGAAGGCCGAGCTTTCTACCGAGGTGTGGCAATAGCGGCAGTCGATGCCGTCGTCACGCACGTGATGCTTGTGACTGAAAGGAACCGGCTGCTGTACCGGCTCGCCCATGCCATGGGGCCAGGCGGTAGCCAGGCGCCACAGGACGATGCCGGTGACGAGGAGGGCGATGAGCACGAGGAAGCCGAGGAACGCCAGCAGGTTCGCGTGAGGATGAAAGACCGCAGGCATGCCGGGAGCCCGTTTTTCGGGGGTGACAGCGGATATAGGTGAATGGGCAGTCGAACGCCAATCCGGCTCCGGCTCCGGTGCGGGCCAGGCATCATCGTGCCTCGGCGGCAATCCGCAAGGGCGCGGGGCGGCGTTGGCGAGCCATGCGCCTTCGGTCCGCTTCGTGAACGCGTCATGATTTAACATAATATGCATTATGCGCGTTTCCGATGGACCCGCCGGAGCAGCACCGAACCGCCCGCCGGACGCTTTCAGGAGGCACAAAGAAAAACCCCGGGATGCCCGGGGTTCCTACGCCTGCACGGTTCAGCCCGTTCAGTCGTCGTTGCGGCGGTACAGCGCGCCCCGGCGTTCGGCCAGCGCGGCGCAGTGGATGCAACGCTGCACCGGTATGCCGCTGCGCGCGGCGGCAGCCAGGCGTTCCTCCGGGATGGGCTGTCCGCAATCCACACAGATGTCACTGGTGTCGCCGTGCAACTTCTCACGGATCCCCGAGATCGACATTTCGATCTGTTCGAGCGTCGCCAGTGTGGCCTGATCCAACTCGTCCGCTTCACGTTCGAGCATGGGACCTCCTCGTTCGCTTCGAGGAACTCGTTCGACTGTCTCGAACCTAGCCCGTGGGCACACTGCCGCGGTCGCGCACTCCATGAACAGGCGTGGCCAAATCCTTGCTTCTGCAAAAGCCACCTAACCATAAAGGTCTTTGGCATCGCGGGCCCACGCTGCGCGCGCGGTGAGCCCGTGCGCCGTGCGCGTGAACGGCGGGATCTGCGTTTTCCATACTCCGGCCGTGGTTTTTGACCGGAAACGGTTCGCGGACGTTCGACACGGTCGCGCGTAGCATTTAACCTGTTGCGGTTCCCGGGCCACCCTGCCACCGCTGAAAACAGGCCCCAGATCCAAAGAGAACAACAATCCCGTGCCTCATAGCTTCGCTCTCATCACGACCATCGCCTCCGGCCTTGGACTGGCGTTGGTCATGGGCCTGATCGCCTCACGCCTGCGCATGCCGCCCCTGGTGGGCTATCTGCTCGCCGGCATCATCGTCGGTCCCCATACGCCGGGCTTTCACGCCGACGTGGAACTGGCCGGCCAGCTGGCCGAAATCGGTGTGATGCTGCTGATGTTCGGCGTCGGCCTGCACCTGTCGCTGGACGACCTGCTGTCGGTAAGGCGCATCGCCGTGCCCGGTGCCGTGGTGCAGATCATGGTGGCCACGCTGTTCGGCATGACCGTGGCGTTGTTCTGGGGCTGGAACCTGGGCGCGGCCCTGGTGCTCGGCCTGTCGCTTTCCACCGCCAGCACGGTGGTGCTGCTGCGCGCGCTGGAGCGGCGCGGACTGCTCGATTCCATCAACGGCCGCATCGCCGTGGGATGGCTGGTGGTGGAAGACCTGGCCATGGTCCTCGTGCTGGTGCTGCTGCCCCCGCTGGGGGGCCTGCTGATCGGCCAGGACGGGAGTTCCGTGCAGGAGCTCGGGCTGGCGGTCGCCGTCACCCTGGGCAAGGTGGCTGTCTTCATCGCCCTCATGCTCATCGTCGGGCGCCGCCTGTTTCCGCGCATCCTCTATCGCGTGGCGGGCACGGGCTCGCGCGAACTCTTCACGCTCTGCGTCATCGCCACGGCCATCGGCGTGGCCTATCTTTCCGCGGAGCTGTTCGATGTCTCCTATGCCCTGGGCGCGTTCTTCGCCGGCATGATGATGCGCGAGTCGGAGTTCGCCCATCGCGCCGCAGACGAGTCCCTGCCGCTGCGCGACGCCTTCTCGGTGCTGTTCTTCGTGTCGGTGGGCATGCTGTTCGACCCGTCCGTGTTCATCCACCATCCGGGCAAGGTGGTGGCGGTCATCGGCATCATCATGCTCATCAAGACACTCGCCGCCATCGCCCTGGTGCTGGTATTCCGCTATCCCCTGAATACAGCCCTGACGGTCGGCGCGAGTCTGGCGCAGATCGGCGAGTTCTCGTTCATCCTCGCCGGGCTGGGGCTGTCTCTCGGCCTGCTGCCCCCCGAGGGCCAGACCCTGATCCTGGCCGGCGCCATCATCTCCATCGCCTTCAACGCCGCTGTGTTCAGGGCCATCGAGCCGGCGCAGGCCTGGATCCGCGAGCGCTCCAGCCTGGCGCGCCGCCTCGAGGCCCGTGACGATCCCCTCGCCCAACTGCCCATGTCCATCGACCACTCCCGCCTCACCGGCCAGGTGGTGCTGGTCGGCTTCGGTCGCGTCGGGCGACGCATTGCGGACGCCCTGATCGAGCAAGGGATCGACCTGGTGGTGGCCGAGCAGAACCGCGAACTGGTGGAACGGCTGCGCGCGCGCGACATCCCGGCGGTCTCGGGTGACGCCTGCGAGCCATCGGTGCTGATCCAGGCGCATATCCATCGCGCGAGCCTGCTCATCGTCGCGGTGCCCGACACCCTCGGTGCGCGCAAGATGGTCGACATCGCCCGCACCCTCAACCCCGACATCGAGGTGGTGCTGCGCACCCATAGCGAAGAGGAAGCGGAGCTGTTGGAGAAAGACGGTATCGGCAAGGTGTTCATGGGCGAGCACGAGCTGGCCCTGGGCATGACCCGGCATGTGCTCGCACTGCTCAATCCCCCCGCGATCCGGGAAAGGCGCGTCGGCCATGGCTGATCTCGCGACCCCCGAACTGCCGGCACTCGAGTGGCACACGCTTCCCCCTGAGGAGGTGGTGCAGCGCCTCGCGACGGACGGGCACCGGGGCCTTTCGGCCGCCGAGGCCGCAGCCCGCCTGGGGCGTTTCGGGCCGAACCGCCTCCCTCCCCCACCCCGGCGCCCCGCCTGGCTGCGGTTTGTCCAGCAGTTTCACAACGTCCTCATCTACGTGATGCTGACCGCCGCCGCCATCACCCTCGGCCTTGGCCACCTGGTGGACACGGCGGTGCTGCTCGCGGCCGTGATCATCAACGCCGTGATCGGTTTCATCCAGGAAGGCAAGGCCGAACAGGCCCTGGACGCCATCCGCCGCATGCTCTCCCTGCGCGCCACGGTGGTGCGCGACGGCGAGCGCATGGAGATCCCGGCCGAGAACCTGGTGCCCGGCGATCTCGTGGTGCTCGCCTCGGGCGACAAGGTGCCTGCCGACCTGCGCCTGTTGAGCGAAAAGGCCCTGCGCGTCAACGAGGCCATCCTCACCGGCGAGTCCGAGGTCGTGGAGAAGGGTGTCGCCCCCGTGCCCATGGAGGCCGCGCTGGGCGATCGTCGCTGCATGCTCTATTCGGGCACGCTCCTGTCCTCGGGGCTTGCCACGGCCGTGGTGGTGGCCACCGGCGCCCGCACCGAGCTGGGCCGCATCGGCGCCCTGCTCAAGGAGGTGCACTCGGTCAGCACGCCGCTGCTGCGCCAGATCGACCACTTCGGGCGCTGGCTGGCCCTGGCCATCGTGATCATGGCCGTGCTCACTTTCATCACCGGCATCGTGTGGCGCAACGAACCCGCCAGCGAGATGTTCCTCATGGCGGTGGCCCTGGCCGCCTCCGCCATCCCCGAGGGCCTGCCCGCGATCATGACCATCACGCTGGCCCTGGGGGTGCAGCGCATGGCCCGGCGCAACGCCATCATCCGGCACCTGCCGGCGGTGGAGGCTCTGGGCTCGGTCACGGTGATCTGCTCCGACAAGACCGGCACGCTCACGCGCAACGAAATGACGGTACAGCAGGTCATCACGCCCGCGCGTGTCTACGAGGTCAGCGGCGTGGGCTACGCCCCCGAGGGCGCCGTGCACCTGGGCGGCGAGCCGGTGGAGGCCGAGGCGCATCCCGAGCTGGCCCGCCTGGCGCGCGCGCTGGTGCTGTGCAACGACGCCCGGCTGCAAAACCGCGAGGGCGTCTGGCAACTGGAGGGGGATCCGACCGAAGGGTCGCTGCTCACCCTCGCCTACAAGCTCGGTCTCGACCCGGCCACCGAGCGCGCGGCGTTGCCGCGCACCGACGTCATCCCCTTCGAGTCGCTGCACCGCCTCATGGCCACCTTGCATCACGACCACGAAGGCCGCGGGTTCATCTACGTGAAGGGCTCGCCCGAGCGCATCATGGACATGTGCGAATGGCAGGGGGACGGCCAGCCGCTCGATGCCGCGTGGTGGCGCGAGCGGGGCTCCGAAGCCGCGGCGCGCGGGTTGCGCATCCTCGCCATCGCGGTGAAGAACACCGATGCCTCGCAGCGTGAGGTGCGTTTCTCCCATCTGCGCGGCGGCTTCACGCTCATGGGCCTCGTGGGCATCATCGACCCGCCGCGTGAGGAGGCTATTCGCGCCGTGGCCGAGTGCGCCGAGGCGGGGATCCGCGTGAAGATGATCACCGGCGACCACGTGGACACGGCGCGGGCCATCGCCGCGCGCATGGGTATCGGCGTGGGCAAACCGGCCCTTACCGGCCCCGAGATCGAGGTGATGGAGGACGAGGAATTGCGCCGCTTCGCGCCCCACGTGGACGTATTCGCGCGCGCCAGCCCCGAG
>JBFXES010000160.1:0-7015 GCA_050179875.1 Thiohalomonadaceae bacterium | reverse complement strand
TCCTGACCGCCGTCGGTCTTGGCGAACTGGTCTGCGCCGGTTCGGACGAGTACGTGGAGACCGCCGTCAGGCTCGCCCAGGACCGCGAACGCCTGGCCAGTCTTCGCGCCGGCATGCTGGAACGCCTGGCCGCAAGCGCCCTGGGCAATCCCGCCCGCTTCACGCGTCACCTGGAAGATGCCTATCGAAATATGTGGCACCGCTGGTGTGCCAGCGCCCATGCACACACCCAGGAGGAGGGAATCGCATGACTACTCCCGACAACACCTTGCTGGAATGCACCTGTCCGGCCTGCGGCCATCATGTGGCAGTGAATTTCTTCAACGGCGGCCTGCAACCCCTGGCGACCCTCGCCTGGCCGCGCAGTGCGGAAGAGGCCGGCGCCATGCCTCGCCTGCCCCTGAGTTTCGTGCGCTGCCTCGATTGCGGGCACATCTACAACGCCGATTTCGACTACCGGCACGTCCCCTACTCCGACAAGCCAAACCTGATGTTCAATCGCGGCACGGAATGGCAAGACCATCTGGCACACACACGCGCACTGGTCAGGCAGTCCCTTCCCGACGATCCGGTGGTAATCGAGATCGGCTGTGGGGAAGGCCATTTCCTGCGTGACCTGGCCAGGGAAACGGGCAAGGGGCGGTTCATCGGCTTCGACCCCAATGCCTCCATCAACACTGAGGGCTGACTCATTGAAGCGCGCAACGAACTCTTCATCGCCTCGCGCGACGTGGCACGCTACCGGCCCGACCTGATCATCTGCCGTCACCTGCTCGAACACCTGAACAATCCGCTGGGCTTCCTGCAGCCGCTCAGCATCGAGATCACCAAGGCAGGATTACGCACCGCCCTGTTCGCCGAGGCGCCCTGCGTGGATCGGGTGTTCGAGACCGGGCGCATCGCCGATTTCTACTACGAACACAATTCCCACTTCACCACGCGTTCCTTCACGCGCATGCTGGAGCTCGCCACGGGGTCCGTCGAGGTCGTGGAACATGGCTATGACCGGGAAGTGATCTATGCGCTGGCCTGGCTCGGCTGCACACCCCAGACCCTGGTCCTGGCAGAGGAGGCCCGGCGTTTTCATTCCGCGACCCAATCTTCACGGGACACCATCGGCGCTCAGCTCGACGCCCTCGCGGCGGAGGGTTGCCGGGTGGCGATTTGGGGCGGGACCGGCAAGGCGGCGGCGTTCATCAATTACTACGGTCTGGATGCGACACGGTTTCCGCTGGTGGTCGATTCCGACTACGAGAAGGTCGGGACCTTCGTTCCGGGCAGCGGACAGCCGATCGCGGCGCGCGACTGCCTGATCGCCGAACCGCCGGACGTGGTCATCATCCCCACCCAGTGGCGCGCCCGCGACATCGTCGACGAGATGAAGGCGTGCGGAATCACGCCGGCGCGGATCCTCATCGAGCACGGCGGCCGGCTGATCGACTTCCACCGTGACGCGCACCCTTACCGGCGACATCAGGCCACCCGGAAAGCGAACCGCGCAGTCGCCGTGGCATAGGCGCACGCCGCCGGACGAGAGGTATTCGGGTGTGACAGGGAATTGGCGCCCCGGAGACGATTCGAACGTCCGACCTTCCCCTTAGGAGGGGGATGCTCTATCCAACTGAGCTACCGGGGCAGAGAAGTGCCGGCACGGGCGCGTGCCGACGGCGCGCTAGTATAACGCAGCAGATGCAGGGCTGCGGGCCGATGCGCCGTTCACGCTGAACTGCCGGATTCGCCCACCGATGTGGGCTCCTGCAACGCAAAAAGGCCGGATTGACCGGCCTTTCTCGAATTTGTGGAGCGGAGGAGGATCGAACTCCCGACCTTCGCATTGCGAACGCGACGCTCTCCCAGCTGAGCTACCGCCCCAATGAGGCCGGAAGTCTACCATCGCCCGCGGTGCACTTCCAGCGGTGCGAGAATCTTCAGGCCTTCACGTAACCTCGGCTCGCACTGGAGCCACGGATGGCGCCCCGGGCGTCATAGGTGTCGGCGTCGCGCGTCTGGCCGAGCAGGATGGCAAGGGCCTGCTGGGTGGCACGGTGGCTGGCGTCGAGCACCATGCCGTCGACGCGGTTCTGCTCCTGGCAGTCGCGCAGCAAGTCCTGGACGGCCTGCCAAGCATCGGCCAGGGCACGCCCCTCGGGGCCGGAAAAGCGGGACAGCAAGGATTCGAAACCGGAGCGGTCGGCGGTCAGGCCGGCCTGTGCCAGCAGCCCCTGGCGGACCTTGCCCAGCTGCTCCAGTTCATTGAGCGATTCCAGCTTGGTGGCAGTCAGTTTTTCGAGTTTGGCGGTATCGCGCGCGGCGAGCGCGGCATGTTCCTCGTCGAGCAGCGCGCGCAGGCGCTCGAGCCCGTCCCGCTCGCGGAGCATGAGGTCATGCAGCGCCTGGGCGGAGCTCATCAGCGTTCCAGCGCCTGCTCGAAGGCCAGCATCTTGCGGGCGATGCGCTCCGCATCCACCTCGAAGGTGCCCTCGGCGATGGCGCGGCGCACGGCTTCCACACGCTGGTTGTCCAGAACCGGCAGATTGGCCAAGGTGTTCTCCATATCCCGCAGGCGCGCGGCGGTATCGGTGAGGCTCACGGTGTCCACGGAGGTTGGACGCCCGGTCGCCTGCTGGGCCGCCGTCGGTTCCTTACGCCCGACCTGGACCTGATTGGACTCGGTCCGGGGCTGGGCCGGATTGCCGGGCAAGCCGGTGATGTTGTTGATCGGCATGGCAGATCTCCTCCACTCGCGCCAATTATCGGCCAGACACCCTGCAAACTTTAGGAAATTTACTCACAATCTGACCTCTATCATGCCGGGACCGGTCACCAGTCCCTCCACGCTGCGCCTGGAGGAGCGGTTGCGCACCCGGATCACCTCGCCTTCGGCGCCGTCTTCCAGGGCCTCCCCTTCCATGCGCACCTCCATGCCCGCGGTCCGGGCCAGGATCTGCACGCGCTCGCCACGGCGGATGATCTTCGGCAGTTCGATCATGCCCGGACCGATGGCGGCCCCGAATTGCACGTTCCGGCGCAGTGAACGCCCCACGACCTGCTCGGGGCTGGAGAGGTAACCGCCCGCCAGGGCGGTGACGTCCAGTTCCCTGACCTCCACATCGCCCGCGGCCAGCAGGCTGCCACGGGACAGGGGCCGGGCCGCGACGACCACGCGATCATACACCTGTACCTTCGCGGGCACGTAAATGGACCAGGGCGCGGCCCCCGTGCAGCGCACGCCCACGGTGATATTGCCCTGCTTGCGCGATCCCGCCGGGAAAAACGCCTCCAGGGGCCGCTCGCACAGGCTGAGGCGCAGACGGGGATCGAGCGGACTCGGCTCGATATGCGCGGGCACCGCGAAATCCGCCGTCTCTGCCCTGAGGAAGTCCTCCACGGCGGCCGTGATGCTGTCCAGCGGCTGGGTGGCCTCGGCGGCCACGACGGATCCCGCCGGCAGGCTGGCGGCCACAAAGCTCAGGGCGATGATCAGTCGTTTCATGGGCGGTGCCGGAAAATTGGCGTCTCTCTCCAGCGCTTGCACTAGTCGAGCACTCGGCTTTTAATTGCAAGCAACTGTTTTGCAAGTGTTAACGCGTGGCCCCCAGACAGAGCCCGCGCGTTTGCAGAAATAACAAGCAATCGGCGGGCCAACACCTTCCTCTCAAGAATCTGCACCGCCATGCCGATCACAGGTAGCGGGGCACACAGGAGCTCAGCATGGCTGGCATACTCGACGGGGTCGATCGGCGGACCCAACTGGCTGGACAGAACCGGCTGGAACTGTTGCTGTTCAGGCTGGGCGACAAACAGCTCTTCGGCATCAACGTGTTCAAGGTGCAGGAGGTCATCCAGTGTCCCCCGCTGACGCAGGTGCCCCACGCCAAACCGGTGGTGCGGGGCATCGCCAACATGCGCGGCCGCTCCATCATGATCATCGACCTGGCACGCGCCATCGGCCGGGCGCCCATCGCCGACCCGTCCACCGCCTACGTGATCGTCACCGAGTACAACCGCTCGGTGCAGGGCTTCCTGGTCAGCGGCGTGGACCGCATCATCAACATGCGCTGGGAGGACATCCTGCCCCCGCCCAAGGGCAGCGGCAGCCACTACATGACGGCAGTCACCCGCATGGACAAGGACCTGGTCGAAATCATCGATGTGGAAAAGGTCCTGTCCGAAGTGATGTGCGTCAACGAAACGGTGTCGGAAAAGCTCGTCGCCGAGCACGCGGCCAGCAACAGCGCGTTCCATGTGCTGGTGGCGGACGATTCCAGCGTGGCGCGCAAGCAGATCAAGCGCACGCTCGACCAACTGGGCATCACCAGCACCATCGTCAACGATGGCAAGCAGGCGCTCGACTACCTCCGCAAGCTGGCCGCTGACGGCCAGCCCGTGACCGAGCGCGTGCAACTGGTCATTTCCGATATCGAGATGCCGGAGATGGACGGCTACACCCTCACCACGGAAATCCGTCATGACCCGGCGCTGCGCGATCTGCACGTCGTGCTGCACACCTCGCTGAGCGGCGTGTTCAACAACGCACTCATCCAGAAGGTGGGCGCGAACCAGTTCATCCCCAAGTTCGACCCCGATGAGCTGGCCCGCGCCGTGAGTGAGCTGGTGCGCTCGGCGGCAGCGGCGGAGGCGGTCTGAACATGCGGCCGAGCATCCTGCGCAACATGATGCTCGCCTTCCTGGGCTTCGGGCTCAGCATGGGCCTCCTGTTCCCGCTGTATGCCCAGTTCTTCGTGGACTGGAAGCCGGGGCTCCGGCTGTGGTTCGTGGCCGGATGCATCGTGGCCGGCCTCACCATCGGCATTGCCAACTACTGGCTGGTGAATGTCATCCTGCTGCGCAAGCTGCGGCGCATCTCCGTGGTGGCCAACGCCATCAGCGGCAAGGACGTATCACACCGCTGCACGCTCGAAAGCGCCGACGTGATAGGCGAGATCGTGGCCAGCTTCAATGCCATGGCCGAAACCCTGCGGGCCATGGTCGCGCGCATCAACGACACGGCGACCATGCTCTCGAGCGAGGCCGCGACCCTCGCGCGGGCGGTCGAAGACGCCAATGAGCAGGTGCGGCGCCAGCAACGCGATACCGAAGATGCGGCCGGCTCCATGAGCGAGATGGCGCAACGCATCGAGGATGTGACGGCCTCGGCGAGCGAGGCCGCGGCGGCGGCACAGCAGGCCGACGACAACGCCCGCAGCGGACGTCAGGTGGTGTCCAGGACCAGCACCGGCGTGAACGCGCTGGCGGGCGACGCCGAGCATGCCGCGGCGGCGGTGGCCACCCTGGCCCAGGACAGCGCGAACATCGGCTCCGTGCTCGAGGTCATCAAGGGCATTGCCGAGCAGACCAACCTGCTGGCGCTCAACGCCGCCATCGAGGCGGCGCGCGCGGGCGAACAGGGCCGCGGCTTCGCCGTGGTCGCCGACGAAGTGCGTGCCCTCGCCTCCCGTACCCGCACGTCCGTGGACGAGATACAGGGCGTGGTGGAGCGTTTGCAGCAGAGCAGCCGTGAGGCCATGGCGGCCCTGGAGACCAACCGCAGCCGGGCCCACGAAGAGAGCCGCGCCGCCGCCGGCGCCGCTCAGGCGCTGGAGGCCATCGCCTCGGCCGTGAGCAGCATCCATGCGATGAACCAGCACATCGCCGGACTCGCCTCCGAGCAGAGCGCCTTCGCCGCGCAGGTGAACCGGGCGGTGCATGGCATGCGCGAGAGCGCCGCTCAAACCGTGAACAGCGCCGACAGCCTGTCCGCCACCGGCGCCAAGGTCGCGGAACTGGCCGAGGACCTGCGAGCCTACGTGGCGCAGTTTCGCATCCGATGAACCGCCTGTACGATCCCGCACCGTGCTATATTCCGGCCATCCCAACGATGCCTCACACCGTGCAGATCTCCCAACAAGAGTACGATGCCTTCCGCAAGTTCCTCGAGGACGCGTGCGGCATCGTGCTCGGCGATAACAAGCATTACCTGGTCACCAGCCGCCTGAGCCGGCTGATGCGCGACTTCGGCATCGCGGAACTGGGCGAGCTCATGCGTCGCATGACCAGCCAGCCGGGCGGCAAGCTGCGCGAAAGCATCATCGACGCCATGACCACCAACGAAACCCAGTGGTTTCGCGACGGCTATCCGTTCGAGGTGTTGTCCCGCTTCATTCTTCCCGAGCTCGCCCAGAAACGTCCGAAGCAACTGCGCATCTGGTCCGCCGCCAGTTCATCGGGCCAGGAGGCCTATTCCATCAGCATCACGCTGCAGGAATTCCTCATGGCGCGGCCGGGCTCGCTGCCGCCGCTCATGCAGGTGATAGGCACCGACATCTCCCCGTCCATGCTGCGCGAGGCCAACAGCGCCAGTTACGATCGCATGGCCCTTGCGCGCGGCCTGACGCCGGAACGCATCCAGCGCTGGTTCGTGCAGAAGGGAGATCGCTGGGAAGTGAAGCCGGAGATCCGCGGCCGCGTCACCTTTCGCGAGCTCAACCTGTTGCAGAGCTACGCGAGTCTCGGCAAGTTCGAAGTGGTGTTCTGCCGCAACGTGCTCATCTATTTTTCCAGCGAGCTCAAGCGCAGCATCCTCGAACGCATCGCCCAAGTGCTCAACCCGGGCGGTTATCTCTTCCTCGGCGGCTCCGAATCGCCCACCAGCTACACCGACGCCTTCGAAATCGTGCGCACGCCGTACGGCGTGGTATACCGCGTCAAGCCGTGAGGCTCAGGCCGCGGTCGTCGCACAATAATTTTCGCCATCCCGCAGCCAGACCGTGAAGCACGACCCGCCGCCTGGGCGGCCGGTCACGGTGATACGTCCGCCGTAGCGTTCCACCACGCCGTAACTCACCGCCAGACCCAGGCCCGTACCGGCTGCGCCCTTGGTGGTGAAAAAGGGATCGAAGATCCGCTCCAGGTTCTCCGGCGGGATGCCGACGCCGCTGTCCTCCACGGAGAGCGCCACGCCCAGCACCGCCCCGTATTCACACCAGTCCCGCGCCACGAGGGTGAGCATGACGCC
>JBFXES010000159.1:0-7244 GCA_050179875.1 Thiohalomonadaceae bacterium | reverse complement strand
GCCTGCACCGCAGCGGCGAGTGCAGGGTCGTCGTTGACGATGAACACGGCACCGTGCGCACGGCACAGGTTCGCCAGGGCCTCGGCCTGTACATCGCGATGGGAGGCATCATCACGCTTGTCCCGGTACTGCACCACCTGCGCGCCACCCGCGATGGCCTGCTCGACCGCCGCAGTCAGTTGCTCGTCGGGGATGAGCCGGGTATCGGTGATTACGTACAGGCCGCGCAGGCGGCTCATGCCTTGTCCTCCTCGTCATCGCCGCGAGCCCAGAACAGGCGGTTGGGGATGTGCTGGCCCATGCCGAGGCGGTAGGCATTGCGCAGCGCCTCGTAGGTGAACTCCTGGGCCTCGTGCACGGCGGTGAAGGGTTCGAGACCCTGGGCGAGCAGGCCCGCGATGCTGGCGGCGAGCGTGCAACCCGAGCCGTGATAGCTGTAAGGCAGGCGCTCCCAGGTGAACACCTCCAGGCGGCGCCGGTTGCCGTACAGGACGTTGTCCACGTGCGGGGTGTTCTCGTGCGTGCCGGTGATCAGCACCAGCTCGCAGCCGGTGGCGAGCAGTTCCTGGGCGCAGGCGTCCAGGGTGTCGCCCGCGGGCGCGAGTGCGCGCGCCTCCTCGCTGTTGGGTGTGGCGATGACGGTGAGCGGGAACAACAGTTCCAGCATGGCCGCGCCCATGTCCACCGAGGTGAGACTGGCGCCGCCGCCGGCGCGCAGGATGGGATCGAGCACCACGGGGATGTCGGGGTAATCGGTGAGCAGCGTATGCACCACCTCGACGTTTTCCACGTTGCCGAGCATGCCGATCTTGAAGGCGGCCACCGGCATGTCCTCCAGCACGGCGCGCGCCTGCTCCACCACCAGCGCGGGACTCACCGGCTCGAAATGCATGACGTTGCGCGTGTCCTGCACCGTGAGCGCAGTGACCACCGGGGCCGCCTGGCAGCCCATGCTGGCGATGGCCTCGATGTCGGCTGTGATGCCGGCGCCGCCCGTGGGATCGTTGCCGGCGAAGGTCATGACCACGGGGACGGCGGCCTGCGGCATGGAGGAGTCTCCGAAGTGCTTCTTACGGGAAATCGTAACAGATGCTCAGCCGCGCCAGGTGCCGGCCTGGCGGGCGATGAACGCGGTCTTGGCGGAGGACTCCAGCGAGCAGGTCCACTTGTAGGCGAGGTTCAGGCTCGGCGCGCAGGCGAACACACCGTGGCCGCGCACCACCACCACGGGACGGTGTGCAAGCACCTCGGCCACGCGCGCCGGCGCATCGCGGGTGTAGTCCTCGTACGGGATGGTGATGACCGGGATGCGCTTGAAGTAATACCAGGCCTCGAAGTCCGGCGGGCAGAAGTCCTTGCCGTCCAGGGTCATGGCCACCGTGCAGGGGCCGTGGCTGTGCAGCACCGCGCGCGCTTCGGGATTGCTGCGGTACACGCGCTGGTGCAGCGGTGCATCCAGCGAGGCGCCCGGCGTCGGATCGCCTTCCACGGAACAGCGGACCAGTTCGTGCGCCTCCAGCGTATCCGCGCACGCGCCCGTGGGCGTCACCCACAGCCCGTCGCCGTCGCGCACCGAGGCATTGCCCGAGTGGGAATCGTTGTAACCGTACTGGCGCAGCCAGCGGTAGTGACGGATCAGGTCTTCGCGGATATCCATGGTCGTTTAAACGTCAGCGCACTTGCATCTGGATTAAACGCGGAGGATGCGGAGGCGCCGAGGCCGCAGAGAAAAACCACATTCATTTCTTCTCCGCGCCCTCCGCGCCTCCGCGAACTCCGCGTTGTGCCCGTCCTTCGTGCTGCAAACTCAGAAGGGCTTCACCACCACCAGGATCACGATGGCCAGCAGCAACAGCACCGGCGCCTCGTTGAACCAGCGGTAGAACACGTGGCTGCGGGTGTTCTGTCCGGCGGCGAAGGCGCGCAGGATGCGTCCGCAGTAGAGGTGATAGCCGACGAGGAATGCGACCAGCAGCAGCTTGGCATGCAGCCAGCCGCCCGCGAAGTCGAAACCCAGCCACAGCCAGAGGCCGAGGCCGAGGGCGAGCCAGGCGAGCGGGGTCATGAAGCGGTAGAGCTTGCGTTCCATGAGCGCGAGGCGCTCCGCTTCGGCGGACGTTTCGGCCATGGCGTGGTTGACGAACAGGCGCGGCAGGTAGAACAGGCCGGCGAACCACGCCACCACGAACACGATGTGGAAGGACTTCACCCACAGCATTACGCACCGCCTTTCAGCATGGGTTCGAGGCGCACGCGCAGCGCGGCCAGGTCCAGTTCCCCGAGCTTCTGCTGCACGATGCGGCCCTGCGGATCGATGACGAAGTGGGTGGGCGTGAGGCGCACGTCGCCGAAGGCGCGGGCGAGGGCGCCGTCGCTGTCCAGGGCGATGGGATAGTTCACGTTGCGTCGCGCCACCATCTCGCGCACCTGCGCGGGCGGGTCATATTCCATGGCGACGCCCACAATCTCCAGCCCCCTGCCGTGCAGGTCGCGATAGAGTTCGACGAGATGCGGCATTTCCGCCACGCAGCCGGGGCAGGTGGTGGCCCAGAAGGTCACCAGCACGGGGCGGCCGCGCAGCGCGGCCAAATCCAGGGTGCGGCCATCGAGCAGGGTGAAGGTCGCGGGCGGCGCAACCTTGGCGCCCGACGGTGAAAACCACAGGAAGGCCGCCAGTGCGAGCACCAGCACGGCAAAGGCGGCAGTGAGCAATTCCTTCGTTCGCATGGATCTTTCCAGCCGGCGTCATGAACGCCGGTCATTGTAACGGTATTCGGATTCGATGGCCTGTCGCGGCACCACGCCGCACACCCGTTCGCCGCTGCGACGATCCGACTGCACCAGATAGGCGGCTTCCGCCTCCGCCCCGTGCATGGCTTCGAGCGCATCCAGCAGGCTGGCGGTGACCGGCACCGCAACCGCAGCAAGGCGATCCGCCGCCGGGATCTCCGCGAGGTCGAATGCCTCGGTTGCGGGGTCCTGCGCCAGGATGCGCTTCAGGTCGGAAGCGGCCACCATGTAGGCCGCGGTCTCTTCCTGCACCAGCAGCCAGCGCGGCTCGGCGGCCAACAGCGACTCGGCGGCGGCGCGCGACACACGGCCCGGCGCGCGCACGAAGCGGCGTTCCGCCACGGCCTCCACGCCACGGCGGCGCAACCGCTGGCGCACGGGATCGTCGCGCGCTTCCAGGCCGCGCGCCCGCAGCAGGCTCACGAATACGGGGCCCTGGCGGAAGATCTCGCTGCTGGTCAATCCCGCGGCGATCACCGCCAGCATGCCGGGCAGCAGGATGTGCGGATTCCCGGTCAGCTCCAGCATGGCCATGAGCGCAGCCAGCGGCGCCTGCAAGGTCGCTCCCATCATGGCGACCATGCCCACGATCGCGTAGAAGCCATGGGATGAGACCGCGCCGGGAAACAGGGCGTTCGCCACCAGGCCCATCGCCCCGCCGGCCGCGGCGCCGATGATCAGGGTGGGACCGATGAGGCCGCCCGGCAGCCCCAGTCCGACGCCGACCGTGGTCGCCAGCAGCTTGGCGGCCACGATGCCGAGCATGGCGAGCAGGCCCAGTTGGCCGAGCAGCGCCGCGGACACGGAGTCGTAGCCGATGCCCATGATCTCCGGCACCGCCACCGCAACCATGCCGGTGAACACGCCCGCCAGGCTCAGGCGCACGAACACGGGCCAGCCGCGCGTGCCCGTATGCACCAGGGTCACGATACGCACGAAGCCGGCGGCGAGCGCGCCCACCAGCACGCCGATGATCAGCACGTAAGGGAGTTCCGCCACGGAGCCGAGGTCCAGGGGAGGCACCTCGAAGGCCGGCATGGGGCCGTAGACCAGCCGTGTCAGGGCGGTACCGCTCACGGCGGCGAGGATCACCGGCGCGAAACCTGTGATGGTGTATTCCATCAGCACCACTTCCATGGCGAACACCACGCCGGCCAGCGGCGTATTGAAGGACGCGCCGATGGCGGCGGCCACGCCGCAGCCTGCCAGGGTGCGCAGGGAGTTGCCGGGCAGGGCCAGCCAGCGGCCCAGCAGGCTGCCGCCCCAGGCGCCCAGATGGATGCCGGGACCTTCGCGGCCCACGGAATGGCCGGCCGCGATGCTCACCAGCGCGCCGATGAATTGGGCCGCGGCATTGCGCCAGGGCAGCACGGCCTGGTGATAATCGAGCCGCTCCATGACGTGCACCACGCCCACTGGCAGGCCGCGCAGCCCCTGGAACAAGGCGCCGAGCAGCACGCCGCCCGCCACCGGAAACAGGAAACGCTCCGCCTGGCCGAGGCTTTCGTAATCCTCGGGATGGGAGGCGAGCAACCAGCCCTGCGCCTGTTCGAGGCTGAGCCGAAAGGCGATGATCACGAGTCCCGCGAGCAGTCCGCAGAGCACGCCGAGCACGGAGAGCTGGATGACGGCGTCGGCCCGGGCGAGTCTGAGCCGCAGGTGTTCGAGGGTGGTTGAAAAGGGGTTCTGCACTTGACGGCTCCAAGCCGGTTCATTAATTTACCCGCAACATTTCGACGTGGGGTGAATGATTTCCTCACAAGAAAAACGAAATGTGCAGTCATTGAGCGGCCTTCGGGCCGCTTTCTTTTTTGCGTGCCGCTTGCGGCCTTTCGCTCCCGGCCGCCAACTCTTATCATTCCGGGCTTCCTCTTCGAAGCCAACAGGAAGCCACCATGATAAAGGCAGGTATCGTCGGCGGCACCGGCTACACGGGCGTGGAACTGCTGCGCCTGATCGCCGGCCATCCGGACGTGGAACTGCAGGTCATCACCTCGCGCAGCGAGGCAGGCATGCCCGTCGCGGAGATGTTTCCCAACCTGCGCGGCCACGTGGATCTCGCGTTCTCCGAACCCGACGCCGCCCGGCTGCAGTCCTGTGACGTGGTGTTTTTCGCCACGCCCAACGGCACCGCCATGCACATGGCCCGCGAACTGCTGGATGCCGGCGTGCGTGTCATCGACCTGGCCGCCGACTTCCGCATCAAGGACTTGGCCGTATGGGAACAATGGTACGGCATGAAGCACGCCTGCCCCGAACTGGTGGCCGAGGCCGTGTACGGCCTGCCGGAAGTGAATCGCGAGGCCGTCCGCAACGCGCGCCTGGTGGCCAATCCGGGCTGCTATCCCACCGCCGTCACCCTCGGCTTCCTGCCGCTGGTGGAACAGGGTCTGGTGCAGCTGGACGGTCTCATCGCCGATGCCAAGTCCGGCGTGAGCGGCGCCGGCCGCAAGGCCGCCGTGGGCATGCTGCTCGCCGAGGTGGAGGGCAGTTTCAAGGCCTACGGCGTGCCGGGTCACCGCCACCTTCCCGAAATCCGGCAGAACCTGGGTGTGGCCGCGGGCAGGGAGGTCGGCCTGACCTTCGTGCCGCACCTGTTGCCCATGATCCGCGGCATCCACGCCACGCTGTACGCGCGCCTCAACGATACCGGGGCCGATCTCCAGGCCCTGTTCCAGGAACGCTATGCCGGCGAACCGTTCGTCGACGTGCTGCCGCCGGGCTCCCATCCCGAGACGCGTACCGTGCGCGGCAACAACGTGTGCCGCATCGCCGTTCACCGTCCTCAGGGCAGCGATACCGTGGTAGTGCTTTCCGTTATTGATAACCTCGTCAAAGGTGCGGCGGGACAGGCCGTGCAGAATATGAACATCATGTTTGGTTGCAGGGAAACGGCTGGCCTCGACGCCATCGCCGTGCTGCCATGAGCCGGGTCGTCATCCGCGCCTTCGATCCCGTCCGCGTGGCGCGGCTGGTGGCCCTCGGCGTCGTGGGTGCGGTGGCGCTCGGCTGGGGCCTGTTCGACTACGGGCGTCATCGCGCCGGGGTGGACTTCGTCTCCGCGAAGGAGGACGCTGCCCGCCTGACCGAAGTGAACGCGCGGTACGAACAGACCATCAACGAGCTGCGCGAGCGTCAGGCGGTGCTCGAGCGCAGCAACCAGATCGAGCGCGAGGCCTACAAGCAACTGGAAACCACGGTGGCCGGCCTGCAGGACGAGATCGCCGAGCTCAAGGGCGAACTGGCCTTCTATCGCGGCATCGTCACGCCCGGCGAGGCGAAGGCGGGATTGCGCGTGCAGAGTTTCGAACTGGCGGCCAACGGCCTGGAGCGGGGCTACCGCTACAAGCTCGTATTAACCCAGGTATTGAAAAATGATAGGGTAGCGACGGGTCGGGTGACCGTCGCCATCGAGGGAAACCAGGACGGGCGCATCACGACGCTCGATCTGAACGACGTCGCGACGGAAGGCAAGGACCTGGCCTACAGGTTCAAGTACTTCCAGAACTTCGAGGGCAATCTGGTGTTGCCGGAGGGGTTCTCGCCGGTACGCGTCACGGTGAAGCTGAATCCTCGTGATCAGCGGCATGAGCGCGTGGAAAAGATTTTCGATTGGCCCGCGGCCTAGGAGAAGAGACAATGTGGGGCAATGGCGGCAACAAGAAGGCATCCAAGATCGACACGCTGATCGGCCAGAACACCGAAATCCGCGGTGACGTGCGTTTCGCCGGCGGCCTCCACGTGGACGGCACGATCCGTGGCAACATCATCGCCGAGCAGGAAGCCGGATCCATCCTGAGCCTGAGCGAGCGCGGCCTCATCGAAGGCGAGGTGCGTGTCCCTAACCTGGTGCTGAACGGCTGCGTTAACGGCGACGTCTACGCCTCCGAGCACGTGCAACTGGCGGCGAACGCCCGGGTCAAAGGCAATGTCTACTATAAAGTCATCGAGATGGCCCGCGGCGCCGAAGTGAACGGCAGCCTCATCCATTACGACGAAGGCCGCAAAGCCCTGCCACGCGGCAAGGACAAGGAAAAGGCGGCGGTCGCCGAAGGCGAAGTCGTCGCGGCGGATTCTTGATAAACCAAGTAAGGAATCCCATAATCTGTCGACCGCGGCGGGTGCCGTGGCCACGTTGAAGCCCCATTTTGGAGAAACCCATGAGCGACGAAAGCCCTCTCATCTTCACCGACAGCGCGGCCAACAAGGTGCGGGACCTCATCGCCGAGGAAGGCAATCCCGACCTGAAGCTGCGCGTGTTCGTCACCGGGGGCGGCTGTTCCGGATTCCAGTACGGCTTCACCTTCGACGAATCCATCAACGAAGGTGACACGACGGTAGAAAAGGGCGGTGTGACGCTGCTCATCGACCCCAGGAGCTTCCAGTACCTGGTCGGCGCGGAGATCGACTACGTGGAAGGCCTCGAGGGCGCGCAGTTCGTGATCCGCAATCCG
>JBFXES010000158.1:0-7271 GCA_050179875.1 Thiohalomonadaceae bacterium | reverse complement strand
GTCTCCAGCACGGCGCCGTTCTTCACCAGGATGCCGTGGCGGGCGCCCAGGCCGGAGGCCACGGCGATGGCCATGGGCGTGGCGAGGCCGAAGGCGCACGGGCAGGTGATGATCAGCACCGACGTGGCAGCCATGAGCGCCACCTCGAAGTCGGTGCCCACCCAGAACAGGAAGGTGATGGAGGCGAGGGCCAGGGTGACGAACACGAACCAGGGCACGATGCGATCGGCCGTGCACTGGATGGGCGCCTTGGAGGCTTGCGCCTCTTCGACGAGCTGGATGATGCGTCCCAGGGCCGTATTGCGCAGCGTGCCTTCCACGCGCACCGTCAGCGCTCCGCTCTGGTTCAGGGTGCCGGCGGAGACCTTGTCGCCCACGCTCTTGGTCACGGGCACGGATTCGCCCGTGAGCATCGCCTCGTTCACGGCGCTGCGCCCTTCCAGCACCACGCCGTCCACGGCGATCTTGTCGCCCGGCCGCACCAGGACCATTTCGCCCACCTTGACGGCGCGGATGGGGACGGTCTCCTCCTTGCCGTCACGCAGCACCGTGGCGCCCTTGGGCTGAAGGTCGAGCAGGCGTTGGGTGGAGGCGACCGCATGGCGCTTCGAGAGGCCTTCGAGATAGCGGCCGATGAGGATGATGAACAGGAAGTTCACCACCGTATCGAAATAGACCTCGCCCGTGGTGCTGCCGGTGAGGGTGATGTAGCAGGAATACAGGAAGGTCACCGTGGCGCCCAGGGCAATGGGCAGGTCCATGGTGGGGTGGCGGTTGCGCACCCCCGTCCAGGCGCCCTTCAGGAAGGGCCAGCCGGAGTAGAGCAGGGTGGGCAGGGCGAGCACCAGGCCGACCCACTGGAACAGGCTGCGGAACTCGTCCTGCGACGCGCCCGAGTACAGGGCGATGGACGTCCACATGAGGTTGGAGGTGGTGAAGGCCGCGAAGGCCATGCGGAACAGCAGGTCGCGATCCTGCTTCTTGAGGCGGCCTTCGGCCGCCTCGGGATCGTAGGGCACGGCGGAATAGCCGATGTCCGCCAGGCGCTGGATGATGGCGGAGAGCTTTACCCGGTCGTTGTCCCAGCGCACCTGCACGCGCTTGCCGCTGAGATTGACCTGGGCGCCGAGCACCCCCGGCATCAGGCCCAGGGTGCGTTCAATGAGCCACACGCAGGCGGCGCAGTGGATGCCCTCCACCAGCAGGTGGATGCTGCGTTCGCTGCCGCTGCGGCTAATGAATTCTTCCTGGACCTCTTCGAGGTCGAACAGGGCCACGTCCCGGGGTGGAGGCGGCGGCGGTGCGAGCAAGGTGCCTTCGGGCGTGCGCTGGTAGAAACCCTCGAGCCCGGAGTCATAGATGAACTTGCAGACGGACTGGCAGCCGATGCAGCAGAACTGTCGGCGTTTCCCCTCGATGGTTTCCTCGAATACCTCTTCTTCCGGGAGAGGCAGACCGCAGTGAAAGCAATCTCGCGGCTTGGGTGCCGCCTGGGCGAGGTCAGTTGGCGTCGACGAAGACATTGCGCGCGATTTGGTAGCTGTGCTCCCCCTGTTTGACCTCGACGATGAGGTCCCATTTCCCCTTCAGAGGAAATTGGAGATCGCCCACGTACTGGCCCGCGCTGGCCTCCGCAAGCGGTGTGGCGAAATCGGCATTGGCATCGGACGGACGGTAGGCATGGACGGTGACGTCCGCCTTGGCAAGGGGCAGACCCACCTTGTCGGCCACGTGGAGACGGAATGCGGCCGGGCGCTGCATCACGATGCGCTCGGGCGTTTCCAGGGCGAGCTCCCAGCCGAGCGCCGTGCGCGTCGCAATGCGCTGCTGCACGGTGCGCTCGTAACTGCGGCCTTTTTCGTAATAGTCCTTCGAAACCAGCCCGGGATTGGTCACGAAGGCCATGGAGATCATGAAGATGTTGACCCCGAGCACCACGGCGACGAGGGCGAGCCATCCGAGCACCCACGGATTGCGCAGCGCGCGCTTGCTGGACTGAGAAACCCCGTTCTGCAAAACGTCGATGCTCTCGCTCATGTCGGCTCTTGACCCTCGTCTCCGCTGTGGTGGACCGGTCAACCCGGTCCGAAGATCACGCTTTCCCGCTCGCTCGCCAGGTCCGGATTGTCGGTGGCGAGGATACGGAACACGACCGGTGTGGCTTCGCTCTTCAGCTCTTTCCTCGGCACGCGCACGTAGACGGTGTGAGGCGTGATGTCGCCGGGCCGCAGGTCCACCTCGCCGCCGCCCACCAACTCGAGCTTGTCCGGGCCCTCCGCGGTCAGGGTGACGCGCAGCGGCTTGTCGGTCTTGTTGAGAATCTTCAAATAGTACTTGTTCTGGATGGAACCGTCACTCTGTTGCACGAACAGGGGCTGACGCTCGTGCAGCACCTTGAGCTCGATGCCCGCCAGATGGGACAGGCCGTAGAGGATGCCAGTGGCGGCCAGCGTCAGGATGGTGAAATAGACCAGCACGCGGGGACGCTTCAACATCGGGATGGTCGGCTTGCCATCCAGCTCGTCGAGCGAGGCATAACGCACCAGCCCGAGCGGCTTGTCGATCTTCTGCATTACCGCGTCACACGCGTCGATGCAGAGGCCGCAGGTGATGCAGCCCTCCTGTTGGCCGTCACGGATGTCGATGCCGGTGGGGCAGACCGCCAGGCACTGGCCGCAGTCGATGCAGTCGCCCTTGTCCGGGTCGTGCGCGCCCTTCTTCATCTTGCCGCGGGGCTCACCACGCAGGCGATCGTAGGCGGGCAGGATGGTCTCGCGGTCGTACATCACGCCCTGGATGCGGGCATACGGGCAAAGCCAGAAGCAGACCTGCTCACGCATGAAGCCGGCGAGGCCGTAGGTGCCGGCAGTGAACAGGCCCAGTACGGCCCAGGCAACGGGCGGGGCTGAAAGGGTCAGGTAACCCTGCCAGAGCTCGTAGACGTCGGTAAACCAGGCGGCGAACGAGACGCCGGTAAGCATGGCGATGGCGAGCCAGGCAATGTGTTTCGGCACCTTCACCTTGAGCTTTTCCAGGCTCATGGGCGCCTTGTCCAGCTTACGGCGCTGGGCCGGGTTACCCTCGATCTTGTCTTCGATCCAGGTGTACACGTCGGTCCATGCGGTCTGGAAGCAGAAGAAACCGCAGAAGACGCGGCCGGCAATGGATGTCACCACCGCGAGCAGGATCGCGAAGAACAGCAGCGTCAGGGACAACATCCAGATGTCCTGCGGCATGATGGTGATGTCGAAGATGTGGAACTGGCGGTTAGGGATGTCCAACAACACCGCCTGACGGTCGCCCCAGCGTAAATAGGGACCGAAAAAGAAGATCAACCAGATCGAGGACGTGAGCCACTTGATGGTGCGGAACTTGCCAGGCATGCGCTTGGCGTGGATGGTCTCGCCGCCGGTGTTCACGTGCCAGACACTGGATTCGGCGTACAACTCGTCGACGCGGTCTTGACGGCTCGCGTTGTCGGTTTCGGTAGTCACACTTCCCTCCCAAACGCTGCTGGTCTGCCCGAGTATGCCCTCGGATCGGCCCCAAAACGGGGTTCGATTGTAAGCAATTTACGTACGTTGTGGTTATTTACTGCGTGGAGGCCGCATATTAGCACGCCCTGATGGACACCAGAATGCGATTGCGCAATCCCCGTCTCTTGACTGCATGTTAGAAAAAAGAGGGGGCATCGCTGCCCCCTCTTTCACTTGCTGTTTCCCTCTCGGGAACATCGCTTACTTGTCTTTGTAAATCAGGTTGTACGCCTTGATCCCAAAGTACACGAGCATGACTACCGCAAACGCGACGGTGAGATAGGAACCGATTTCCACCCAATCCATCTCAAATACCCCCTGTGTTTCAGGTATCGAGACTCCCCCTTGCGGGGGAGTCTCCTGTCAGGTCACTGATTACTGACCGCCACCCAGCTGGTGGACGTAGACCGCCAGCTTCTTGATGTCGGTTTCGCTCAGCTTGGTGCCACCGAAGGTGGGCATCACGGCGTTGCGCGACTCCTTGTCGGACGGATCGTTCACACCATGGGCGATGGTGTACTTGATGCCTTCGACCGTGCCGCTGAAGCGCCAGATACCGTCGGTCAGGTTGGCCGAGCCCAGGGCCTGCATGCCCTTGCCGTCCATGCCGTGGCACGCGAAGCAGCCCTTCTCCATGAACAGCGGGGTGGAGGTGGGCTGGCCCTGCGCGATGGCGTTGGCGAGCTGGTCGATCTCGGCTTCGGACAGCTGCGCGCCGCCCTTGGCCGGCATCATGCCCATGCGGCCGTTCACGATGGAGGCCTGGATGGCGTTGATGTCGCCGCCGTACAGCCAGTCGTCGTCGGCCAGCACGGGGAAGTTAGGGTTGCCCTGGCCGCCGCCGCCGTGGCAGGCGGCGCAGTTGTCACCGAACAGCACCTTGGCGGACTTCACCGTATAGTCGCGCAGTTCCTGATCGGCCAGGATGCCGGCGGCGTCGGCGGTCACCAGACGCTCTTCGTACTTGGCGCGCACGGCCTCGATGGCCTGCAGGTCCTGCTTGTACTCGCCGATCTGGGTCCAGCCCAGGATGCCCTTGGTATAGCCGCTGAGGCTGGGCCACATGGGATAGAACAGGCCGTAGAGCACGACCAGCAGCCAGCTGGCATGCAGGCCAATCATCCACCACTTCGGCGGCGGGTTGACGAGTTCCGCCAGATTGTCATCCCACACGTGCCCGGTGGTGGGCACCTGGTACGGGTTAGATTTGTCGGTCATTTGCTTTCTCCGTATCCGCGTCAATAGGTGTAAGACGCTGTGACTCGAACTTTGCTTTGTTCTTGGGGTGGAACACATACACGTAGGCGAAGACCATCAGGCAGAAGATGCCCACCGTGACGATCAGCCCAATCCAATCGTGCAGCGTCATCGCTGCCCAATCGGTGTGAAAGTATTCCTGGAGATTACTCACGGTAATCCACACCCTCTTCGAACTTCACCATGGTGCCGAGGACCTGCAGGTAGGCCACGACGGCCTCCATTTCGGTCTTGCCCTGAACCTCGGCCTTGGCGGCAGCGATGTCTCCGGCGGTGTACGGCACGCCGACGAGCTTCATGGCGCTCATGGCAGCAGCCACATGGTCACCATCGACCTTGTTGGCGTCGAGCCACGGATAGTTCGGCATCACGGACTCCGGAACCACCGAGCGCGGGGCGCGGAGGTGACGGATGTGCCAGTCATCGGAGTACTTGCCGCCCACGCGGGCCAGGTCCGGACCGGTACGCTTGGAACCCCACTGGAAGGGGTGGTCGTACATGGACTCGGAGGCCAGCGAGTAGTGGCCATAGCGCTCCTTCTCGTCGCGGAACGGACGGATCATCTGCGAATGGCAGGTGTAACAGCCTTCGCGCAGATAGACGTCACGACCGGCCAGCTCCAGCGCGGTGTAGGGGCGGACGCCGTCACCCGGCTTCCAGTCGGCCAGGGTCTGGCCAGGCTTACGCTGCCACTCCACTTCGCGATGCTTGTTGTGCTCCATGGTCTCTTTGATGAAGAACAGCGGCACGATTTCAACGAGACCGCCGACTGACAGGAGCACCATCAACAGGACCAGCATAACGAAGACGTTACGCTCGGCCTTGTCTTGAAGCTTGGTCGAATGAATCTGATCAGCCATTGTTGTCTACTCCTTCGTCTCAGGCAGCGGCAGCGGCCGTGCGGACGCCACGGGTAGCGGCCACGCGGATGGTCATGACGGTGTTGTAGAGCATCACGACGGCACCGGCCCAGTAGATCATGCCGCCGATGGCGCGCATGGCGTAGTACGGGTGCATGGCGGCGACGGACTCGGCGAAGGTGTAGGTCAGGGTGCCGAACTCGTCGTAGTCACGCCACATCAGGCCCTGCATGATGCCGGACACCCACATGGCGGTGATGTAAACCACGGCGCCGATGGTTGCCATCCAGAAGTGCACGTTCACCAGCTTGGCGCTGTACATCTCGGTGTTCCACAGCTTCATCACCAGGTGGTACAGGGCGCCGGAAGCCACCATCGCCACCCAACCCAGGGCGCCGGAGTGCACGTGGCCTACGGTCCAGTCGGTGTAGTGGGACAGAGCGTTAACGGTCTTGGACGACATGACCGGGCCTTCGAAGGTGGACATGGCGTAGAAGGCCAGGGACATGATGAGGAAGCGCAGCACGTAGTCGGTGCGGAGCTTATCCCAGGCACCCGACAGGGTCATCATGCCGTTCACGGCACCACCCCAGGAGGGGATGATCATGGCAAGCGACACGGCGGCACCCAGCGAACCCGTCCAGTCAGGCAGCGCGGTGTACTGGAGGTGGTGAGCACCCAGCCACACGTAACCGAACATCAGGGCCCAGAAGTGGATGACCGAAAGACGGTAGGAGAACACCGGGCGACCGGCCTGCTTCGGCACGAAGTAGTACATGATGCCGAGGAAGCCTGCGGTCAGGTAGAAGCCCACCGCGTTATGACCCCACCACCACTGGATCATGGCGTCCTGCACGCCGGAGAAAATGGAATAGGACTGGGTGAAGCTGACGGGGATGGCAAGGCTGTTCACCACGTGCAGGTAGGTGATCATCACCATCATGCCCATGAAGAACCAGTTCGACACGTAGATGTGAGAGGTCTTGCGGTTCGCCACGGTCATCACGAAGTTGAACGCGAACGACAGCCACACGACGGCGATCATGATGTCGATCCACCACTCGAGCTCGGCGTACTCCTTACCCTGGGTCATGCCCAGCGGCAGGGTGATGACGGCCAGCACGATGATGAGGTTCCAACCCCAGAAGGTGAACCAGCCCATGGCGCTGCTCCACAGACGCACACCGCAGGTGCGCTGCACGGAGTAGAAGGCAGTGGCCATCAGGGCACAACCGCCGAAGGCAAAGATAACCGCGTTCGTATGCAACGGACGCAGACGGCCGAAGGACAGTTCCGCCATATCGAAATTGAGGAACGGCCAGGCCAACTCGGACGCGACGTACACACCCACCAGGGTGCCTACGACCAGATAGACGATCGCCGCGACGGTAAACCATCTGACGACGTCAAAGTCGTATTTGTTTTCTACTTGTGCTTCCACGAGTAGTTCTCCTCTCTATTGCCAATAGTTACTTGCCAGCTGCTCCCGCCTCGATCGGGGTTGAAGATCTCGGCGGCAAACCCCATTCCGAGCAGTGCCCGGATCCTACCTCCTGACGCCACCGTTTAGGTAGCGCCATACCCCTTTATTTTTTTTATACGTTTCCATTCGGAAAGG
>JBFXES010000157.1:0-7333 GCA_050179875.1 Thiohalomonadaceae bacterium | reverse complement strand
GTTCGTAGCACAAGCTCACCGCCGGCTCGAGAGCAAGCCGCTCGCCTGCCTCGCGCACTGCATCGTCGGACACATCCCACACGCACATGGCATTGGCCCGGTAGCCGAGACGGCGGTGACGCCGTGGATGGCGGGGCTCGGCATGGCGGCGAGTTCCCTGGGCGTGGTGCTCAATGCGCTGCGCCTGCAGCGCGCGAGGTGAGACGATGGAAAGCCTCTATATCCTGATTCCGCTGTCGGTGGTGCTGGTGTTCGTCATCGGGCTCGTCTTCTGGTGGTCGGTGAAGAGCGGACAGTTCGACGACCTGCAGGGGCCGGCCTACCGCATCCTCTTCGAGGATAGGGACGAGGCCGGCTCCGGCGATGCGGTGCCTCCCTCAGGCAAGCCGGCGGATGAAGAAAAAAAGTGATGTTGTTTGACTTGCGTCAAAAACCTCTATGAAGACAAGGAATAGAATCTTCCTCGGTTTGGGTGCGAATCCAAGCCGTTTTTGGGTTCCTTGTCTCTCTGTTGGGGTTGGGGCACGCTGGGGCGTGCCCCTTTTTTTGTCCCCGCCGCCACACTTTTCCTGCGTTTGCTACGCCATCGACTAAAATGTTGACTGAAGTCAACACGACTTTGCACGTGCGGCGTATCCTACCGCCTGTCGCAGTCGGCGGACGCGCCGGGGTGATTTCGGTAAGTTCTCATTGGAGAGGTGACCATGCAAACGGAAACGACTTATAACTACAAAGTCGTGCGCCAGTTCGCCATCATGGCGGTGGTGTGGGGCATCGTAGGCATGCTGGTCGGGGTGTTGATCGCCGCCCAGCTGGTCTGGCCGCAGCTGAATTTCCCTCAGCTCGGCGAGTGGTTCCACTTCGGGCGCTTGCGCCCCTTGCACACGAACGCGGTGATTTTCGCCTTCGGCGGCTCGGCGCTCTTCGCCACGTCCTACTACGTGGTGCAGCGTACCTGCCACACCCGGCTCTTTGCGCCGGGCTTGGCAGCCTTCACTTTCTGGGGCTGGCAGCTGGTGATCGTGCTCGCCGCGCTCTCCTTGCCGCTCGGGTTCACGACGGCCAAGGAGTATGCCGAGCTCGAGTGGCCGATCGACATTCTCATCACGCTGGTGTGGGTGTCGTACGCCGTGGTGTTTTTCGGCACCATCGCCAAGCGGCAGGTGAGCCACATCTACGTCGCCAACTGGTTCTACGGCGCCTTCATCATCGCCGTGGCGCTGCTGCACGTGGTCAATAGCGCCGAAGTTCCAGTGCTTGCCGCCGGTCTTCTCACGCCGAAGTCCTATTCGGCCTACGCCGGGGCGCAGGATGCCATGGTGCAGTGGTGGTACGGCCACAACGCCGTGGGCTTCTTCCTCACCGCCGGGTTCCTGGGCATGATGTACTACTTCGTGCCCAAGCAGGCCGGTCGTCCGGTGTATTCTTACCGGCTCTCCGTGGTGCACTTCTGGGCCCTCATCTTCACCTACATGTGGGCCGGTCCGCACCACCTGCACTACACTGCGCTGCCCGACTGGACCCAGTCGCTGGGGATGATCTTCTCGCTCATCCTGCTCGCGCCGTCGTGGGGTGGGATGATCAACGGCATCATGACGCTCTCCGGTGCCTGGCACAAGCTGCGTGACGACCCGATCCTCAAGTTCCTCATCGTGTCGCTCTCTTTCTACGGCATGTCGACCTTCGAAGGCCCGATGATGTCGGTGAAGACGGTCAACGCCCTGTCGCACTACACTGACTGGACCGTGGGTCACGTGCACTCCGGGGCGCTCGGCTGGGTGGCGATGGTGACCATCGGTTCGCTCTACTACCTGATCCCGCGGCTCTACGGCAAGGTCGAGATGTACTCGAAGGATCTGGTCACGGCGCACTTCTGGATCGCTACCATCGGCATCGTGCTCTACATCGCCTCGATGTGGATCTCGGGCGTGATGCAGGGTCTGATGTGGCGCGCCACCAACCCCGACGGCACGCTCACCTATGCCTTCGTCGAGGCGGTGAAGGCCTCCTACCCCTTCTGGACCATCCGGGTGCTCGGCGGGCTGTTGTTCCTGACCGGGATGCTGGTGATGGCCTACAACGTGTTCAAGACCGTCGCGGGCGCCAAGCCCGTCGATGCGCCGGTGCTGGCTCCGGCCCATGCGTGAGGGAGAGTGAATCATGGCCAATTCCAAACACGAAATCCTCGAGCGTAGCGTCACGCTGCTCATCATCGCCACCTTGCTGGTGGTGAGCATTGGTGGCCTGGTCGAGATCGTGCCGCTGTTCTTCCAGCATTCGACCACCAAGCCGATCGACCGGCAGGGTAATCCGCTCGATGTCAAACCCTACGACGCGCTGCGCCTCACCGGTCGCGACATCTACATCCGCGAAGGCTGCTACAACTGTCATTCGCAAATGGTGCGTCCCTTCCGGGCCGAGACCGAGCGTTATGGCCACTACTCGGTGGCGGGTGAATACATCTACGACCGCCCCTTCCAGTGGGGGTCCAAACGTACCGGTCCCGATCTGCACCGTGTGGGCGGCCGCTATTCGGACAACTGGCATTTCGCGCACCTGCGCAACCCGCGCGACGTCGTGCCAGAGTCCAACATGCCGGCCTTCCCCTGGCTCGACCGGCCGATCAGCCAGCGCGATATCAACGCCATCCAAGGCAAGATGAAGGCGCTTCGTGCCTTGGGCCACCCCTACACCGACGAGGAGATCGCGCAGGCGCCGTCCATGCTCGAGGGCAAGACGGAGATGGAGGCCCTGGTGGCCTACCTGCAGGGCCTCGGCCGGGCGTTGTCCAATTTCCAGTGAGTGAGAGGAGGGCGTGATGGACATCAACGACCTGCGTTCCTTGGTGACGGTGCTGTCGTTCCTTTGCTTCATCGGTATCTGCGTTTGGGCGTACAGCCGCGCCGCCAAGCCGGCGTTCGAAGAAGCCGCACGCCTGCCGTTCCTCGAGGACGACGACCCGGTGCTCGCCAACGATCACAAGGAAGGGAACTAAAATGGCAGACTTCATCAATGGGTTCTGGAACGCGTACGTGATGGTGCTCGTGGCGCTGAGTATCGCGTTCTGCATCTTCATCATCGCCTTCAACATGCGGGCGAGCGGCAAGGTGGGTGAGCTGCAGCCGCACAAGTGGGACGAGACGCTGCAGGAGTGGAACAACCCGCTGCCGCGCTGGTGGATGTATCTGTATTGGCTCACCATTTTCTTCGGCATCGCTTACCTCATCATCTACCCCGGCTTCGGCTCTTTCCCTGGCATCGCCAAGTGGACCTCGGTGGGGCAGTGGGAGCAGGAGATGAAGAAGGCCGACGAGCAGTATGGTCCGAAGTTCGCCAAATACCGCAACATGGACGTGAAAGCGGTGGCGGCCGATCCCGAGGCGATGGGCATGGGCAAGCGGCTCTTCCAGACCTACTGCATGCAGTGCCACGGGGCCGACGCGCGCGGGGCCAAGGGCTTCCCCAACCTGACTGACCATGACTGGCTGGGCGGGGACGGCTCGCCCGAGTACATCAAGACCACCGTCACCGCGGGGCGCATGGGCGTGATGACACCCTTCAAGGACATCCTCTCCGAGGATCAGATGAAGGACGTGGCCAATTACGTGCGCTCGCTCTCGGGCCTGTCGCACGACGCGCAGCGCGCGCAGCGGGGCGCCCAGGTCTTCGCCGAGAACTGCGCCGTCTGTCACGGGCCGGACGCCAAGGGGAATCCGCTGCTGGGTGCGCCCAATCTCACCGACGACATCTGGCTGTGGGGCTCGTCGGAGGCCCAGATCATCTCCAACGTGACCAACGGCATCCAGAACCGTATGCCGGCGTTCGGGGAATTCCTGGGCGAGGACAAGGTCCACATTCTCACTGCCTACGTGTGGGGCCTGAGCAACAAGCAGTAAGGTCTGAGGCAGCAAAACCCGCGGCGGGGCGTCTGGGACGTCTCGCCGCATCTTCCCTTCCCGCCGGAGTGCTTCTGTTCTATAAAGAACGCGGGTCCTGACGAAGAGTCTTCCTCATCATGAACGAACCGCTGAAAACCGCCGAGACGCGCCCTGCCGCGAAGGCCGCTGCTTCCGAAGAGGCGCCTTCCACGCTCTACGCCAAGCGCAAGAAACTCTATGTCCGTTCCACCACGGGGCCTTTCCAGCGGCTGCGGTGGTTCTTCGTCTTTCTCACCCAGGCGATTTTCTACGGTTTTCCGTGGCTCACCTGGAACGACCGTCAGGCGGTGCTCTTCCATCTCGTCGAGCGCAAGTTCTACCTCTTCGGCTGGGTGTTCTGGCCGCAGGACGTCTTCTACCTCTCGCTCATCCTGATCCTGTCGGCCTACGCGCTCTTTTTCTTCAGTGCCGTGGCCGGGCGTGTGTGGTGCGGCTATACCTGTCCGCAGACGGTCTATACCGAGATCTTCCTATGGTTCGAGGAAAAGATCGAGGGCGATCACATCAAGCGGCGCAAGCTCGACGCTTCGCCCTGGACCATGGAGAAAATCCTCAGACGCGGCGCCAAATACGCCGTATGGATCATCTTTTCCCTCGTCACGGGCTTCACGCTGGTCAGTTATTTCACGCCGCAAAGAGAGCTGTGGCATGAGCTGCTTTCCTGGAGCTTCGGCCCGTGGGAGACTTTCTGGATTTTCTTCTACGCCGGGTTTACCTTCCTCCTCGCCGGGGTGCTGCGCGAGCAGGTGTGCAAGTACATGTGCCCTTATGCGCGCTTCCAGGGCGTGATGTTCGACCCCGACACCCTCATCATCACCTACGACGCCGAGCGCGGCGAGCCGCGCGGGCCGCGCAAGAAGGGGGTCGATCCCCGGTCGCTGGGCCTGGGGGATTGCATCGACTGCGGCATCTGCGTGCAGGTCTGTCCCACGGGGATCGACATCCGCAACGGGCTGCAGTATGAATGCATTGCCTGCGCCGCCTGCATCGATGCCTGTAACCAGGTGATGGACAAGATGGGTTACCCTCGTGGGCTCATTCGTTACACCACCGAAAACGCGATGGCGAATCATTGGGACCGCGCCCAGACCATCCGGCGCGCGCTGCGTCCGCGGGTGCTCATCTACGGCGTCATCCTCATCGTGGTGGCTTCGGTGCTCTTCTGGAAGATCGCCACGCGGCCCGACGTGCGCGTCGACGTGATGCGCGACCGGGCCGCGCTCGCGCGCGAGATCCGCGGCGGCTGGATCGAGAACGTCTATACGCTCAACATCATGAACATGGTCGAACGGCCGCGGCGCTTCACGCTCACGGTGGGTGGTTTGCCCAACCTCAAGCTCGAGGGCCCGGCGGAGTTCGACGTGCCGCCCGCGACGACCTTGCCGCTGACGGTGCAGGTGCAGGCGCCGGCAGGAACGGCCCCCGCCGGGACGCACAAGATCTATTTCGAGGTCAAAGTGGTGGGCGAACCCGAAGATGTGACGCGAGAAGTGGCCACCTTCATCATTCCGGAGTAAGGCAATGGAAGCTCGGATGGATGCGCGCAATACGTCCCGGACGATACCCTGGTACCGCCAGAAATGGCCATGGCTGCTGATGCTGCCGCCGGCGGCAGCGGTGGTGGGCGGGTTCATCACCCTGTGGCTGGCGATCAAGACCTGGGATGGCTTGGTGGTCGACGATTATTACAAGGAAGGCTTGGCGATCCGCAAGACGATGGATCGATCGCTGAAGGCCGGCGAGCTCGGCCTGACCGCCTATGTGAGCATCGATGCCGAGCGTCTGCGCCTGCGCTTCGACGAGGAGCGCGCCAAGGCGAGACCGCCTTTTCTCGTCGTGACGCTCACCCATCCCACCCGGGCCGGCATGGATCAGGTGGTGCGCCTGGTGCGCGACGAGGGGCGCTACGTCGCGCCGATTGCGCCGCTCAACGCTGGGCGCTGGCTGGTGCAGATCGAAGATGAGTCCCGCGAGTGGCGACTGAACGGGACCGTGCATGTTCCCACAGAGAGCGAGGTGAAAATCGAACCGTTCGTACCTGCAGCAGACTGAAAGGAGGGACGTGCCATGTCGGATGCACTGCGTGAATTGTTTTCTTCGGGGATTGGCTTGCTGAGCCTCTTCACCATCGCCTTCATCATCGTGATGGCGTTTTACATCTACCGCTACGTCAAGCAGCAGATCCAGGAAGAGGAAAAAAGTGGCAGCACCGCCGCCTCTTCGGGGCAACAGAAGCACCGTTTGTCGTAACGCGAAACGAGAAAAGGCCGCATCGTGCGGCCTTTTTTGAGTACAGCGGGCAAAGGGGCTCAGCGGTAGACGAGCACCGGCAGCTTGCTGTGGGTAAGCACTTTTTGCGTCTCGCTGCCGAGCAGGAGACCCGCCAGACCGCGTCGGCCGTGTGAGGCCATGAAGATGAGGTCGCAGCCGTGGCGCTGGGCGCAGTCGATGATCGCCTCCCACGGCGTGTCGCTCACCACCGTGTCGGTGTCGCACGGCACGTTTTCCTTTTCCGCCATCGCCTTGGCTTCGGCGAGGATCCGGTCGGCTTCTTCCTTGGCCGCGCGGCGGAATTGATCCGGCGTGGTGGGGTCGATCAGGGCGCCTTCGCCGTAGACCGGCAGCGGAAAATCCGGTTGGGCGTAGAAAAAGGTGATTTTCGCGCCAATGCTTTTGGCAAAGGCGACGGCGCGCTCAGAGGCGCTGCGCGACAGATCCGAGCCGTCCGTCGGCACCAGAATGTGTTTGAACATCGTGCTCCCTCCTCGAGTAGGTTAACATCGACCCATTATAACCACGCTCGGCCGAGGTGCAAGATGACGAAGAAAGGGCGACGACCGGGAAATGATGCCGAAAACCATGAAGGACACGGTGCAGGAAAAGGGCGCCGTCGCGAGCCGCCCCATTTTTTGCGCCGGCACCTTCCTCTCTTTCCCGAGGTGCGTTTCCTTGGGGGGGTGCAAGAGGTTACGGGGTCGTGCTACCATGTGGCGGCGCCTGGCGGCGAGTTTCTCGTCGAGTGCGGCATGTTCCAGGGAGGGCGAGAAGCGACGCGAAAAAACCTGGAAGCCTTCGCGTTCGATCCTTGGGCGCTGCAGGCGGTGATCGTCACCCATGCGCATCTGGATCATTCCGGCTTGCTGCCGCGTCTGGTGGCCTTGGGCGCAAGGGCGCCGATCCATGTGACGGAGGCGACCGCCGATTTGTTGCGGGTGATGCTGCTCGACAGCGCCCACATCCAGGAAAAGGAATGGGAGTGGCTCTCGAAACAGTCGCATCGTACCCGCCGCCGTTTGATGGTCTCCGATGCGCCGCTCTACACGGTGGCGCAGGCACTGGAGAGCTTGCGCTGGCTGCAGCGACACGATTATGGGCGCTGGTTTCCCGTGATGCCG
>JBFXES010000156.1:0-7450 GCA_050179875.1 Thiohalomonadaceae bacterium | reverse complement strand
GTCACTCCCGGCGCGGCGAGCCCGCGCAGGCCGATTGGGATGCATTTGCCGGGGCGCTGCGTTACCTGTCCTTCGATGTGCAGGAACCGCAGGATTATGCTCGCCTGGCCGAACTCCTGGAGTCGCAGGCCCGCGCCTGGAATACGCTTCCCGACGTGGTGTTCTACCTGGCCGTCCCGCCCAGTCTGTTCGCCACGGCTGTGCAGCATCTCGCGGCTCAGGGCCTGCACCGGGAGCGGGCGAGGGTGCGGGTGGTGGTGGAGAAGCCGCTCGGATATGACCTGGAATCCTTTCTGGCCATCAATGCCGAGCTGGGCCGCCATTTCCACGAGGAGCAGATCTTCCGCATCGACCACTTCCTGGGAAAGGAGACGGTGCAGAACGTGCTCGCGCTGCGCTTCGCCAATCCCATCTTCGAGCCCATATGGAACCGCAACTATGTGGACCACGTGGCGATTACGGTGGCCGAGCGGGAGGGCATCGGCGAGCGCGGCGGCTACTACGAACGCACCGGCGCCCTGCGGGACATGGTGCAGAACCACCTGATTCAGCTCCTGTGCCTCACGGCCATGGAGCCGCCGGTGTCGTACGCGCCGGAGGAGATCCGCAGCCGCAAGATGGACGTGATGAACGCCCTGCGACGCATCGAGCCCCACACCATCCATCAGGTGGCCGCGCGCGGACAGTACCGGGGCGGCTGGCTGGGCGGTGAGCGGGTGCAGGCCTATCGCGACGAGCAGGATGTGGCGCCCGGGTCGCACACGGAGACTTTCGCTGCCGTGCGGGCCTTCGTCGACAACTGGCGCTGGCAGGGCGTGCCGTTCTACCTGCGCAGCGGCAAGCGCTTGGCGGCGGACCTGTCGGAGATCGCCATCCGCTTCCGCTCCGTACCCCACTGCTTCTTTCCGGGCTGCGTGGGGCTGAACGCCGCGCCGGCGCAACTGGTGGTGCGCATCAAGCCCGATCAGGGCGTGCGACTGCACTTCGCCGCGAAGGAGCCGGGCTATTGCATGTGCCTCAAGCCCGTGCAGATGCGCTTCAACTACCGCGAGGCCTTCGGCACGGACGTGCCGGCCGCCTACGAGACCCTGCTGCGGGACCTGATGGAAGGCGACCCGACCCTGTTCATGCGCGCCGATCAGGTGGAGGCGGCCTGGCGCTGGCTCATGCCGCTGATCGAGTTCTGGACCCACAACCCGCCGCCCGATTTTCCCAACTACAACCCGGGCACCTGGGGACCGGAGGCGGCCGATCTGCTGGTGGCCGCGGACGGCAGGGCCTGGCTGTCGCCCGGCGAGGCGGGCTGAGAGCCGCGGCTACACTTAACCCCCGGACCAAGGCACAGGGACGGGACGGCATGCAGGAAGCGCCTCGGCGCCGGTTGCCGGTGGGAGCGGAGGTGCAGCCCCGTGGCGTGCATTTCCGGGTGTGGGCGCCGCGCACACGACACGTGGAGGTAATCATCGAGGATTCCGGGCAGCGCACCCTGCTGGCGCCGGAGGACGGTGGTTACCACAGCGGCCTGGTGGCGGAGGCCGCCGCGGGCAACCGCTACCGCTACCTGCTGGATGGCAAGCGTGCCTTACCCGATCCGGCGTCCCGCTTTCAGCCGGAGGGGCCCCACGGGCCCTCGGAGATCATCGACCCCACTTTCGCCTGGAGTGACGAGGGTTGGCAGGGCATCGACTGGCGCGGCCAGGTGCTTTACGAACTGCACGTGGGCACCTTCACCGAGGAAGGCACCTGGACCGCGGCGCGCCAGCAGCTCCAGGCCCTGGCGGACCTGGGCGTCACCTGCATCGAGCTCCTGCCGGTGGCGGATTTCGTGGGGCGCTTCGGCTGGGGTTACGACGGCGTGGACCTGTTCGCCCCCACGCGCCTCTACGGCACTCCGGACGAAATGCGCCGCTTCGTGGACGAGGCCCATGCCTTCGGCCTGGGGGTGATCCTCGACGTGGTCTACAACCACTTCGGGCCCGAGGGCAATTACCTCGGCGAGTTCTCGGCGGCCTACGTGCATCCCTCACGCACCACCGAGTGGGGCGCGGCCATCAATTTCGACGGCCCCTACTGTGGTCCGGTGCGCGAGTTCTTCATGGCTAATGCCGCCTACTGGATCGACGAATATCACCTGGACGGTCTGCGCCTGGACGCCACCCAGGACATCCACGACGACTCGGGCGAACACATCATCGCCGCGGTGACCCGCCGCGCCCGCGAGGCGGGGCAGGGGCGGCGCATCTACGTGACCGCGGAGAACGAACCCCAGCGGGTGAAGCTGGTACGCAGCCCCGAGCAGGGCGGTTACGGCGTGGACGCGATCTGGAACGACGACTTCCACCACAGCGCCATGGTGGCCATGACCGGCCGCAACGAGGCCTACTACACCGACTATCACGGCAAACCCCAGGAACTCGTCTCGGCCGCCAAGCACGGCTACCTGTTTCAGGGCCAGCGCTATTCATGGCAGCGCAAGCGGCGCGGCACGCCCACCTTCGGCATCCCGCGCCAGCGCTTCATCCATTTCCTCGACAACCACGATCAGGTGGCCAATTCCGGCCGCGGCCTGCGCTGCCACATGCTCACCAGCCCGGGCCGGTTTCGCGCCATGAGCGCCCTGCTCATGCTCGGGCCGCAGACGCCGCTGATTTTCCAGGGGCAGGAGTTCGCCGCATCCACGCCCTTCTACTACTTCGCCGATCACCGCGACGGCCTGGCTCGCACCGTGCGCGAGGGGCGCGTGAAATTCCTCGCGCAGTTTCGCAGCCTGGCCCAACCCGAGATGCAGTCGTTCCTGCCCGATCCGACCGACCCCGGAACCTTCATTCGATCCAAGCTCAATCTTGCGGAACGTGAACTCCACCGGCCTGTCTACCGGATGTATCGCGACCTGATTGCGCTGCGCCGCAACGACCCGGTGTTCTCCTTCGTGGAGAACATCACGGTGGACGGTGCCGTGCTCGGGCCGGAGAGTTTCGTGTTGCGTTTTTTCGGCCCGGACGACGAGCGTCTGCTGGTCGCCAATCTGGGCCGCGACCTTCACCTCGAACCCGCGCCCGAACCGCTCATCGCGCCGCCGGAAGGCTGTGCCTGGCACGTGATCTGGTCCAGTGAAAATCCGATCTACGGGGGACGCGGAACTTCACCATGGGACTACGAAGAGAGCTGGTGGATCCCGGGCCATTCTGCGGTTGTGCTGGTGCCGAGGACGCGACCATGAGCGCGGCCGATCTCGTGCGCCGCATGGCTTGGCCGGCGAGCGGCGGTGACACCGAGGCATTGCTCACGCGCGAATGGCTGGTAACCAATGGCCTGGGCGGTTACGCCTCGGGCACGGTCTCGGGCGTTACCACGCGCCGTTATCACGGCATGCTGGTGGCGGCCATGCCGGCGCCCCTCGGGCGCATGGTCATGCTCAAGCACGTGGTGGAAACGGTGCGGCTGCCGGACGGCCGCAGCCTGTGCCTGGGCGGGGAGGAGCGCGGCATCGGCGAACTGGACATGCCGGCGCGCGATCACCTGCGGGAATTCCGCCTCGAGGCCGGTCTGCCCGTGTGGCGCTTCGAGATGGAGGACGTGGTCATCGAGCGCCACCTGTTCATGCCGCACCGGCAGAACACGGTGTATCTGGTCTATCGCCAGCTCGCCGGGCCCGAGCCCTTGCGCCTGGAAGTGCGCCCGTCCATGCATTTCCGCTCCCATGAAGGCCGCGACGAGGTGCGCACCATCTGGCCCTATGAGCTGAAGGTGGTGGGAGATCACTACGAGATCTCCGGCGGCCCGGAGCTCCCGGTGCTGCGCGTGCTCATGCGGGGCACCCGACCGGTGATGGTGGCCGACGGCGGCATCACCAAGGAGGTGTTCCTGCGCGTGGAGGCCGATCGGGGCTACGACTCACGCGGCACCATGTGGACCCCGGGCTATTTCGCCGCCGATCTGAGCCCCGGCCACGACGCCGCCTTCGTGGCCTCCACCGAGCCCTGGCACACCGTGCTGGCCCTGGCGCCGGAGGAGGCGCTGGGCTACGAGCGCCGGCGGCGCGAGCGCCTGGTGAACATGGCCGACCCGCGCGTGCGCGACACGCCCGTGGAGGAACTGGTGCTCGCCGCCGACCAGTTCATCATCACGCCCGCAGGCCGTGTGCAGGACGCCGCGCGCGCCCACGCCGCCGGCGACGAGGCGTGCACGCTCATCGCCGGCTACCACTGGTTCACCGACTGGGGCCGCGACACCATGATCTCCCTGGAGGGGCTCACGCTGACCACCGGGCGGCAGATGGAGGCGGGCTGGATCCTGCGCACCTTCGGCCATTACATGCGCGACGGCCTCATCCCCAACATGTTCCCGGAGGGCAACGACGAAGGCCTGTACCACACCGCCGACGCCACGCTCTGGTTCTTCCATGCCATCGATCGCTACGTGACCCACACGGGTGATCGCCGCACGCTGCGCGCGCTGCTGCCGTCGCTGGAGAACAGCGTCGCCGAGCACCTGCGCGGCACGCGCTTCTGCATCGCCGTGGACCCGGACGACGGCCTGCTCAAGCAGGGCCTGGCCGGCTATCAGCTCACCTGGATGGACGCCAAGGTGGGCGACTGGGTGGTGACGCCGCGCCGCGGCAAGGCCGTGGAGATCAACGGCCTGTGGTACAACGCCCTGCGGCTGCTGGAATCGTGGGTGCGCGAGGAGTACGGCGATGCCGCGGCGGAGTCTTACGCCGCGCACGCGGCGCGGGCGCAGGCGTCCTTCAACGCCCGTTTCTGGTACGAGAAGGGCGGCTATCTCTACGACGTGGTGGACGGCGAGAACGGCGACGACCCGGCCTTCCGTCCCAACCAGCTGCTTGCCTTCTCGCTGCGTCACCCGGTGCTGGCGCAGGAGCGCTGGGAGCCTGTGCTGCGCCAGGTGGAGGACCGTTTGCTCACTCCCGTGGGACTGCGCTCCCTCGCGCGCGAGCACCCGGACTACAAGTCGCGCTACTTCGGCGATCTGCACGCGCGCGACGCCGCCTATCATCAAGGCACTGTGTGGGGCTGGCTCATCGGCCCGTTCGTGGATGCGTGGCTGCGCGTCCACCCCGAGGACAAGGCCGGCGCACGCCGCGCCCTGGAGGGTTTCATCACTCACATCGGCGAAGCCTGCGTGGGTTCCATCAGCGAGATCTTCGATGCGGAACCGCCCTACACCCCGCGGGGCTGCATCGCGCAGGCATGGAGTGTGGCGGAAGTGTTACGCTGCTGGGCAAAGACAGCGCCATAACGGAACAAAAGGGGAAGGACGGTCGACCATGGAGCGGCCGGGCAAAAAACAACAACAAGTCGCCGGCATGCGCATCGCAACCGACCGCGTCGATTGCCTGGGACCCTGGACCGCGACGGGTCTGGGGCAGGTGGCGCGGCTGGCGTCGCGCGCCTCCGTGCCCGGTGCGGGCACCGTGCACATCGACGTCACCGCACTCACGGGCATCGATTCCGCCGGCGCCCTGGTGTTGCACCGCCTGCGCTGCCGCCTGGAGCGGGAAGGGCGCGATACCGTCTTCGACGGCCTGAGCGAGGCCATGGGCTCGCTGCTGGAACTGGTGGCGCGCCACGCGCCCGCAGAGGCCGGCGTGGCGGCGCCGGTGCGACGCGGTTACCTGGAAGACCTCGGCCGCCTCAGCGTGGGCCTGATGGGCCAGGGCGCGGGCTTCCTCTCCTTCATCGGCCGCACCGCCATCACCGCGGGCGCCGTGTTCGTGGGCCCCCGTCGCGCGCGCTGGCGTCCGTTCTTCAGGAATCTGGAGGCGTCCGGTTACCGCGCCCTGCCCATCGTGGGGCTGCTTGCGTTCCTGCTGGGCGTGGTCATCGCCTATCAGGGCGGTGTGCAGCTGCGCCAGTACGGCGCCAACGTCTACATCGCGGATCTGGTCGGCCTCGCCATGCTGCGCGAACTGGCCCCGCTCATCACCGCCATCATCGTCGCGGGGCGCACCGGTGCCTCGTTCACCGCCGAGATCGGCACCATGAAAGTGAGCGACGAAATCGACGCCCTGCGCACCATGGGCATCGATCCCGTGGAGCAACTGGTGCTGCCCAAACTGGCGGCGCTGGTCATCGCCCTGCCGCTCCTCACCGTGTGGGCCGACTTCATGGGCCTGTTCGGCGGCGTCGTCATCGCCAACTCGGTGCTGGGCCTGAGCCCCGCGGTGTTCGTGGAGCGCGTCAGCGAATCGGTGAGCCTCGCCTCCTATGTCATCGGCGTCGGCAAGGCGCCGGTGTTCGCCGCCATCATCGCCGGCATCGGCTGCTTCCAGGGTTTCCGCGTCACCGACAGCGCCGAGAGCGTGGGGCGCCAGACCACGGTGAGCGTGGTGCAGTCCATCTTCCTCGTCATCGTGGTGGACGCGGTGTTTTCCGTGGTGTTCAGCGAGATGGGCCTGTGAACCGGGAAGTGGTCGTCGACGTGCGGGAGCTCACCACGCGCTACGGCCGGCGCCTGGTCCACGACCGCATTTCCCTGCAGGTCTACCGCGGCGAGATCTTCGCCATCGTGGGCGGCAGCGGCAGCGGCAAGACCACGCTCATGCGCGAAATGGCGCTGCTGCAACGGCCCACGTCCGGCCGGGTCAGCGTGCTCGGGCGCGATGCCTACGGGCTTTCCGAGCGCGAGTCGCTGGCCCTGCGGCAGCACATCGGCGTGTTGTTCCAGCACGGCGCGCTGTTTTCCGATCTCACCGTGGCCGAGAACGTGGCCGTGCCCTTGCGCGAGCACACGGCGCTGGGCAGCGCCTTCATCAACGAACTGGCCTTGCTCAAGATCGCCCTCACGGGGCTGGCCCACGAGTCGGCCCAGCTCTATCCTTCCCAGCTTTCGGGCGGCATGATCAAGCGCGCCGGCCTGGCGCGCGCCATCGCCCTCGATCCCGAACTGCTGTTCCTGGACGAGCCGGTCTCGGGTCTGGACCCGCTCAGTGCCGACGCCCTCGACGAGCTCATCCTGAGCCTGAAGACCTCGCTGGGACTGACCATCGTCATGGTGACCCACGACATGGATTCCCTCTGGCGCGTGGCCGATCGCGTGGTGTTGCTGGGCGACGGCCGCGTGCTGGGCGAGGGCAGCATGGATGAACTGGCCCGGTCCGTGGATCCGGCCGTCCGACGTTTCTTTCGCAGCCCACGCAGCCGCGCGGCCCATCAGGCATGGATACCCGTCTGAACTACATCTTCATCGGCCTGTTCGTGCTCGTGCTCGGCGCGGCCTTCATCTTCGGCGTGCTGTGGCTCAGCACCGGGGACGTGCGCGTGCGCTACGAGCGTTACCTGGTCTACACGTCCGAATCGGTGTCGGGGTTGAGCATCGATTCGGCGGTGCGCTACCGCGGCGTCTACGTGGGCCGCGTGGCGTCCATGGGCTTTGCGGCCGGCGATCCCTCGCGCGTGCGCCTGATGCTGGAGATCCGCGAGGGCACGCC
>JBFXES010000155.1:0-7455 GCA_050179875.1 Thiohalomonadaceae bacterium | reverse complement strand
ATCGTCGTGTGACAGCGCCCGAGCCGTCGACCAATCTCACGATCGCTCAGCTTGCAAAGTTTCAGGTGGTAGATGACATAACGCTCATGTTCGGTAAGATGGGTATAGGACATCGCGGCTTTCCTGCTTGGCTGGATTTATTGGCGTAAACCCAGGCTACCAGCGGTCGCGATGTCCTAACTAGCCCTGCTGGTGCACTTTGAAGTAGATTCTACCTCATGACGCCGGTGCTTGGCCTGGTGGGCGATCGGAACTTTTCGGATCTCTACGTCGTATTGAAGGGAACGGTGCCGCCGGGTACCGGCTATGAGGCGGCAAAGGGTATGGCGGTGGTCTTCGGATACGGTGCGTTCATCACCGCCGTGGTCAACTTTCTGCTGATCGCCGCGGTAATATTCGTCATGGTGCAGGCGATCAACCGCATTCACAGGAAGGAGGAGGCGGCACCACCTCCGCCTGCCCCGGAGCCCAACGCCGAAGTGCTGCTCCGGGAGATCCGCGACCTTTTGAAAGAGCGTTCTCGTTAGCGCGGATGCATCGGGGTCACGAAGGTGTTCCTCCAATGCCTTTGGCTCCAAGGGGCGGCTACGCAGGGCCGGTTTTGTTTTGCTGCGCGTGAGTGTCCCCCGGAGCAACGTGTGTTTTGACTGGCTGGAAGGCTGATTCGATGGCGCTATTCCAGGGCGTGTTCTTTCTGGTGCTTGGCGTTGGCATCGTGCTGATCGTCTATCGGAGCCCTTCCCGTGGCTGGTTGCCGATGGGACCGAAGGGGATCGCGGGACGGTTGGAGATCAGGCGGGATCGCGCCTGGTTGCTGTTCTGGGCCCTGTACCTTCTGTACGGCGCGGTGGGGCTTTGGATGTTGTCGTTTGCGTTACGGCTCTTCATGGGCACCGTCGAGCCCTTGCCGTTGCGCTAGGGGAGTGCAATGAGCTTGATGATTGGCTTTCTCCTGCCTTTGTTGCCCTGGGTGGTGCTCTGGGTGGTCCTGCGCCACGGTCCCTTTCGTAACCGCTGGTGGAAGGGCGAGAACCCCATCGGATTCGCCCTGTGCGTGGGAGGTCTGGCATTTCTGGTTGGCTTCATCGGACCGATGATCCTGGCGCCGGGCGCCAATCAGGGGCCGCTGCTCGGGATTCTGATTACCGGTCCGTGGGGATTGGTGGTCGGTGCGGCGTGGGGACTCTTGCGCGCCGCGCTACGCGGACGGTGGAATTCACTGACTGAATAGCTGGCGATTGCCACCGCCTCAGCAGTTCAGCCCCAGATCACGCTTGAGGGCGCACACCCGTGCATAGGCCGAGCGGACGCGGCTTGCAGGGACCCGCCCTTCCTCCACGAGGCGGACGATGATCTCCACCGCCTCCTTGCCGATCTGCGGCTCGTAGACGAGGTTGTTGGCGAAGATCAGCAGGTCCACGCCGGCGTTGAGGGCGAGTTCGATGGCATGTTACAGGCCGTAGAACTGGGTGATGGCACCCATCTGCATGTCGTCGGAGACGATCACGCCGCGAAAGCCGATCTCCTCGCGCAGCAGGTCGGTCAGGATGGGCCGTGACAGCGTCGCCGGATGTTCGGGATCGAGGGCCGCGTTGAAGATGTGCGCCGTCATGACCATGGGTACGCGGTTGTGGCCGGCGATGGCGCGGTAGGGTTCGAGTTCCGTCGGCGTCCAGGTGTGGCTCACGTCGGTGAAGCCTGCGTGTGAGTCATCGGTGGCGCTGCCGTGTCCCGGGAAGTGCTTGAGGGCGGTGGCGACACCGGCGGCCTTGTGCGCGGCGATGACCTGCGAGGCATGGGTCACGACCTTGGCCGGATCGGCCGAATAGCTGCGTCCGATTTTGCCAATCGCCGGGCTGTCCGGGTTGACGTTGAGATCCACCACGGGCGCGAAATTGACGTTGATGCCGAGATCCGCAAGCAATTCCGCGACCATGCCCGCCTCGGCGCGCGTCGTCGCGGGTTCGTCCAGATCGCCGAAGTACTGGGCCGAACGGGTGGCGGGAAAACCGTAGACGGGTTTGAGCCGGTTGATGGAACCACCTTCCTGATCGATGGCCACCAACAGGCGGTGGCCGGCAACGGATTGGAGAGCGGCGATGAGCCGGCGGAGCTGTTCCGGACTTTCGATGTTGCGCGTGGTGCGGAGCGCCACGTCGCGATCGAAGAGGATGACGCCGCCGATGCGGCGCTCACGGATGTCCTCGACGATGGTCTCCGCCTCCGCGATGGTCTTGCCGCGGAAGCCGAGCAGGAGGAGTTGCGCGGCTTGTTCGGCGAGCGGCGGCTCGGAGGATGACGACCAGCACCCCGGCAGCACCAGCAACGGCAACAGCAGGAGCAGAACGAGGCGGGCGGGGAATGGATGCGGTTCATGGAGAATTGCGTTGAATGCCTGTCGCACATTGTAACAATGCGGCGTGCATGGGATGCCACGGACCGCGCCATCCGGCGACCACGGGCCGCCCTATGGACTGCTCACATAGGGCGGGCCATGCCCCGGGGCGAGCGTTCATTCCACCGGGAAATCGAAATAGGTGTCCGGGTAGGGCTCATTCACCAGGGTGAAGTGCCACCATTCCTCCTTCAGCGGACGGAAACCGTGCTTGACCATGACCTGTTGCAACAGCGCACGGAAGGCCCGCTGTTCCGCGGGCAGGTCGAGGTAGGAGGGCCAGGATTCCGGGCCAAAGTAATCGAAGGGCGTGCCCATGGGCAGTTCCTTGCCGTCCTTCAGATCCACCAGCGTCAGATCCACCGTGCTGCCCCGGCTGTGGCCTGAGCGTTCGGCGATGTAGCCGTCGCGGAACAGGTGGGCCTTGTTCACGTTGGGATAGTGGCGGGCCTTGGTGGATTGATCGGACAGGTCCGCCGCCCAGCGCACGAAATGATTCACCGCCCGCTGCGGCCGATAGCCATCGAAGACCTTGAGGCCCAGACCAAAGGCGGCCAGTTCCTCACTTGCCGCCGCCAGGGCCTCCGCTGCGGGACGGGTGAGGATCACGGTGTTGGCGCGGTAACCATCCACGGGCCGGCCCACGAAGTTGTCGGGACCGGCATAACGGGCCTCGATGCGCACCTTGGGCGCCACGTCCGTCAGATAGACGAAGCCCTCCGGGAGGGCATGGGCGGCCAGCGGGAGCATGGTAAGCAGCGCCGCTCCCAGAAGGGTGCCAACCGTGATCCGTTTCGGCAACCAGGCCCGCCGGTTTCTCTGAGCGCCCGGTTCGGGCATGAGGCGACGATGGATTTCCGGTTTGTGGCATACAGGCGTCATGCTAACCTCCGTGCGCGGCGAGCCAGGGCGTGCCCGCTACAGTGAGAGGCCAGAGCATAACAAAACGCCGGCGCCTGCGCACAGGCCGACCGGCCATGCAGTGAAATCTGGCAGGCGCAGGGCCATGACCTGATCAGGTCATGGAATTTCGGATCCCGCTCGAGCAGAGGAAGACATGTACCCCAGCTACGCGCACACGGTTCTGAAGGAGGCCGCCGAGATCATCGGCGCACTCCGCGCGCGCCCGGGTGAGGTGGGCTATCGCAGCGCGGTGGAGCGTCTGAAGGCGGCAGTGTGCGCCGACTACTTCGTGATGGGCTTGCCCACCAGGGCCAAGGCCTTCGCCTATTGCGACTTCCCCCCGGAATGGCAGCGCGAATACGGCGCCCTCGACATGTGGGGCGTGGACCCCATCGTGCGTTACCAGATGAGCTCGAACGGCGCCTGCCAGTACTGGTTCCGGGCGCTGCGCTGCTATCCGGTTTCGGAATACGCCTCGCTCATGGCCATGTCGCTGGACGTGGGCCTGCGCTTCGGGCTGTGCAACAGCGTGCACGATGCTCAATCAGGTCACGTCGCGGTGGTCTCGGTGAGCGCCACCCACAACCACTTCCGCGAGCACCACAAGCTCCTGCTCGACATCGTCACGCCCCATCTCTACTTGGCCTTGTATCCCCGTGAGCGCCGGGGGGATATCCTCAGCCCGCGCGAGCAGGAGGTGCTGCGCTGGGTGATCAGGGGCAAGACCAACTGGGAGATCTCCCGCATCCTCCGGATCAGCGAAAACACCGTCCGCTTTCACCTCAAGAACATCAACAGCAAGCTGAACACCACCAACAAGTACCACGCCGTGGCCATCGCCATGGCGCAAGGGCTTCTGAACTGAATCCCATCCCGCTTCCCTGGGACAGGCACTGCCGTACCCTGCTTGTACGCCTTCGCCGGTCGGCATCAGGTGGTTCCTCCTACCCGAACCGGTAGGTTTCCGCATCCAGGCAGGGTGCTAGCATCGCCGGCCATTGTCAGGTGTTGCAATGGCCGTGGCTTTTGGGAGGAGCGGAACGGCCTGTTCAAGGGAGAACGACGATGAAGCAAATTGCGCTAGCAGCAGCCGTGCTCAGCCTGGCCGCCGCAGGGTGTAGTGGCGGCTCGGGCAGTTCCGGCAGTTCGGATTCCGCGAACAAGCCTGTGGAGAAGGTCATCGGTGCGGCAGGCGGCACCATCACCACCAGTGACGGCAGGATGAAGCTGGACATCCCGGCCGGCGCCCTGGATGCCGACGTCACCATCAGCATTACCCCGCAACCTGACGGCAGTTACAGGCTGGAACCGGCGGGGCTTCAATTCAGCGTGCCTGCGACCGCCACCTTCACCTTGCCAGCAGACGGGCCGGTTCAGGTGGAAACCGATGACGGGCCGCTTGTCATTCCCAACGCGGTGGCCCCGCAGCTGTTCACGCTCACTGGAGCGGATGGCAAAGAGGAGGGCCTGAGCTCGGCCGTGTCCCACACTGCAGGGGCAAATCATGTCACGGTCTCCGTGCCCGTACCGCATTTCTCGGTGATTCGCCAAGTCGCCGGGTCGGTGCGATTCTGGGGCACCGCCACCGGCGTCGAGCTGGAAAAGGACAAGTACGATGTCGGCGAACAATTCACCGCCAGGATGTCGTTCTTTTCTGACCCGGAACGCGCCAAAGTGATTTTCCGTGAACGCATGTGGCTGCGAGCGGTGGAGTACGCCGGTGAGGACGCGGTTGCCTACGCAGGGCCGGGTCCCAGTGAAGAAGAATATGACCAGCTTCTGGAAGAACTCACTGTGCTGGTCAGAGAGCCGGCGTTCCGCTGCGAGAAGGATGGCCAGGGCGCGGTGAAGGTAAGAGTGACCATGCAAGTCGTTGGCATAGGCTCTGAGCGAACCACGGACATGGAGGTTCGGGTGCCCGTCACCTGTGGCAGTGATGGCGATCACGATGGTGGCGAAACCGGCAACGTTCTCGTGAACGGGAATCATGCCTTGCCGGAAGGGATGACGGGGCCCGATGGATTCACCCTGCTCATGTGGCCGGTTCTCGATGAACTGGGCGGGTGGAAGGCCCTTCAGTTCATGGGTACGGAGGGCGGCGTGGTCACCCTGGGTTACAACTCGCCGCCCCAGGTCATCGATCTGTCGGAAGCGGGATTCCTGAGCGGATGGAGCGGACAGACCTACGGGGTGCTGGCCTTCACGACCCCGGATGATGGCGTGGAGTTCTTCGCCTACGGTCTTTCGGGCTCGGCTGCGCAGGGTTATACCGCCACCAATGGCTTTGGCATGACGGTACTCTGGGGAGCGGCCAGAGCGGCCCTGGACGCGTCCACCATCGGCGGCGGGCTCAGGCATGCGCACGGCTACGTGGTGCCCGACAGCATGGGCTTCACCTCCTATGAATGGAGCGAGGAAGATGGCTTCCTGGTGATGAACAACATCCATGCCCCGCAGGTGAATGCCGTCAGCGCCTACCAGCATCGGGTGGGTGGACCCATCCTGGCGGTGAGCGGCGGCGAAGGTGGCTCGGGCTCGGGCAAGCTGAAGGTGGTGGACCGCTCGGGAGACATGCCGGCTGCCACCGACATCGGCGATGTGGGCGACACGCCCCGGCGGCTGCGCTGCCTGGTGCCGGTGTGCGTGGTGTCCAACCACGGTTCGAATAGCCTCAGCGTGATCACCTGGGACGGCGAATCGCTGACGCCGTCCATCGTGGGCACGGTGGCGGTAGGCAAAGGACCAGTGGGTGTGGACCTGGTGCGCGTGAGCGACAACGACAACGTGGCGGTGGTGAGTACGGGGTTCAATGACGACACGTACAGCGTGACCGTGCTGAAGCCGGACGGCAACGTGGTCTCCAACGAGAATTACGATGCGCCGGCAGGCTGCGAGAGCCCGGCCCACGCGATGTTTGCCGAGGACGCGGGCAAGCTGAAGATCGTGATGACTTGCCATGGTAGCGGCAGTATCGCCATTACGGACGCGCCGTTCTGAACCCGCGGGGTGGGCACGTTCGTGCCCACCCCTTTCCCTGCCATCAGGCCCTGCCGCGGCGGATTCCCGCCCGTTTGTTACCCCGGCAGGAGCAAGCCGGCCAGGGAAACTGTCCCTTCTCAATCTTTTCCCCTCGGACATTGCCTCCGGCCTCGGCACCGCCACGGGCGAGCCTTGCAACGCGGCGCGGTCCCGTTCATGAGACAATTGCCTCCATTTTCTTGTTTGGGGTTCGGCGGATGAAACGACGCGTGCTGGGTGTCCTGGTGCTGGCCTTGGTGGTCGCGGTGGGGGCCTATGTCTGGTATGTCCACTTCAATTACCGGTTCGAGACCATCAGCGCGGGCCGGGTGTACAGGTCGGGCGTCATACCGCCGGACCGGATCGCGGATTACATCGAACGCTATGGCATCCGCACGGTGATCGATCTGCGCGATCCGGGCGGCGAGCGTGATGCCTTGCATCCGGAGAAGGTGAAGGAGATCCAGGCCGAGGCCGAGGCGATCGCGAAGCTCCCGGGGGTACGCCACGTGAATATCCCTTCGCGCCAGGTGCCTACCCCTGAGACACTGGCGCATTTCTTCGAGGTGCTCGATCACGAGGAAAATTATCCCGTGCTGATCCACTGCCACCACGGCACGGGGCGTGCGCAGATCTATTCAGCCATTTATCGCATCGAATACGAGGGCTGGAGCAACGAGGCCGCGCGCGGGGCGACCCGTGCGGTGGTCGAGTTTCTGGGCTATCGCAGCTCGTTTGCCGATGGCAAGCCCAAGGGCGATTTCCTGATGCACTACGTGCCGCGTGCCCGGCAGGACGTTGCGCACGGTGCCGAAAAGGATGCGCTGCTCATGCTGCCCGCCCATCTCCGTTTCGCGGGCTGAGTGCGCGGAAGCTGCGCGGTATCACCTGAGGTTTCGGTGTTGCGGCGCTGCAAGCGTTGCACCGAATTCCGTTTCGATGACTGTGAAGTTGCCGTTCCTGTCATAAAGCCTGATGCAAGGTGCGGGAATTGGCATCGAACGGGCGACAAATTGCTTCATCAACAGGCAATTCAACGATCAAGCTGGCACAATAGCGCGCTTTTTGAGGTGGTAGATTCAACTTGCAAGTGCACCACGTAAAGCTGCCGTAAAGACCTCGTGAGGCGTCCGGTAACC
>JBFXES010000154.1:0-7464 GCA_050179875.1 Thiohalomonadaceae bacterium | reverse complement strand
GACGTGTACTTCTACGACCTCGCCCATACCATGGGCATCGACAAGCTCACCGACTACCTGCGCCACTTCGGCTTCGGCGAGCGCACCGGCATCGACATCGTGGGCGAGTCCCCCGGGCTGCTGCCCACGCGCGACTGGAAGCGCAAGGTGCACCGCCAGCCCTGGTATCCCGGCGAGACGCTCATCACCGGCATCGGCCAGGGCTTCATGCTGGCCACGCCCCTGCAGCTCGCCGCCCACGTGGCCACACTCTCCTCCGGCGGCGTGCGCCTGCGCCCGCAGGTGGTGGCCGCCATCGAAGACCCGGCCACCGGCGTGCGCGAGGCGCTGACCTCGGACCTGCTGGAGCAGGTGCCGGTGAAGAACCCGGATCACTGGCGCCGCGTGATCACCGCCATGTCCGACGTGGTGCACGGCATGCGCGGCACGGCGCGCGGCATTGCGCGCGGCGTCAGCTACCAGATCGCCGGCAAGACCGGCACCGCGCAGGTGTTCGGCATCAAGCAGGACGAGAAATACGAGGCGGACAAAATCGCGAAGAAGCTGCGCGACCACGCCCTGTTCGTGGCCTTCGCACCGGTGGACGACCCGCGCATCGCGGTCGCCGTGCTGGTGGAAAACGGTGGCGGCGGCAGCACCGTGGCCGCGCCCATTGCGCGCAAGGTGATGGACAGTTACCTGGTGGAACAACCCGGGGCGGTCCAGGTGGCGCAGGAGAAACCACAGTGAACACCTTCACCGACACGCCGGCCAGCACGCTCTGGGCCAAGCGCCTGCATCTCGACCTGCCGCTGCTCGCGGGGCTGCTGCTGCTGTCCGGTATCGGGCTGGTCACGCTCTATAGCGCCGGCGGCCAGAACCCGGACGTGGTGGTACGCCAGCTCATGCGCCTGGGCATCGGCTTTGCCGTCATGCTGGCGGTGGCGCAGATCCCGCCCATCGCGCTGCGGCGCTGGACGCCCTGGATCTACGGCATCGGCATGGCGGCGCTCGTCGCGGTGCTGGTGATCGGCGTCATCGGCAAGGGCGCACAGCGCTGGCTCGACTTGGGCGCCATCCGTTTCCAGCCCTCCGAGGTGATGAAAGTGGCGGTACCCGCGATGATCGCCTGGTACTTCGCCGAAAGGCCGTTGCCCCCGCGGCTGTCGCACGTGTTCGTGGCGGTGGCGCTGTTCCTGGTGCCCTTCGGCCTGGTGGCCAAGCAACCGGACCTCGGCACCGCCCTGCTCATCGGCAGCGCCGGCGGCGCCGCGCTGCTGTTCGCGGGCATACGCTGGCGGCTGGTGGGCTATGCCATCCTGGCCTTCATCCCGACGGCCGTGCTGGCCTGGATGTACGGTCTGCGCGAATACCAGCGCCAACGCATCCTCACCTTCCTCGACGCGGAAAGCGACCCGCTCGGCGCGGGCTATCACATCATCCAGTCGAAGATCGCCATCGGCTCCGGCGGCATCTACGGCAAGGGCTGGCTGAACGGCACGCAGTCGCACCTGGAATTCCTGCCCGAGCGCCACACCGACTTCATCTTCGCGGTATTCGGCGAGGAATTCGGCCTGTTCGGCGCGGTGCTGCTGCTCGCCGTCTATTTCTTCGTGATCTGGCGCGGGCTCAACATCTCGGTCAACGCGCAGGACACCTTCACGCGCCTGCTCGCCGGCAGCCTCACCATCAGCCTGCTAGTCTACGTATTCGTGAACATCGGCATGGTCACCGGCGTATTGCCTGTGGTAGGTGTGCCGTTGCCGCTGCTCAGTTACGGCGGCAGTTCGCTGGTGACCCTCATGGCGGGTTTCGGTATCCTGATGTCGATCCAGACCCACCGCAGACTCGTCAACACCTGACCCGATTCCATGACGCCCCGCGCCACGTACCGACTCCTGCTGCTCACTGCCCTGCTGGCGAGCGCGCCGGCCGCGGCAGGCTTCACCCAGCGCAGCGAGGTGCAGGGTTTCATCGACGAGATGGTGCGCGAGCACGCCTTCGACCGCGAGCCCCTGGTGCGCCTCATGGACGACGCGCGGACGCGGGACGACATCCTCGCAGCCATCTCCCGGCCCGCCGAGGCAAAGCCCTGGCGCGACTACCGGCCCATCTTCGTCACGGAGGATCGCATCCGCGGCGGCGTCGCCTTCTGGCGCCAGCACGCCGACGCGCTGGCGGCCGCGGAACGTGAGTTCGGCGTGGCCCCGCACATCATCGTGGCCATCATCGGCGTGGAGACGCGCTACGGCAAACACACCGGACGCTACCGCGTGCTGGATGCGCTCGCCACGCTGGCCTTCGATTACCCGCCGCGCAGCGAATTCTTCCGCGGCCAGCTCTCGCAGTACCTGATCATGGCGCGCGAGGAAGGCATCGATCCGCGCGAACTCACCGGCTCCTATGCGGGCGCCATGGGCCAGCCCCAGTTCATGCCCAGCAGCTTCCGCAACTTCGCCGTGGACTTCGACGGCGACGGCCGCCGCGACCTGTGGCGCAATCCCGTGGACGTGATCGGCAGCGTGGCCAACTACTTTCACATGCACGGCTGGCGCGCGGGCGAGAGCGTGGCCCACCCCATCGCCCGCGGCGACGCCCGGCTCGACAGCGTGGTGAACACCACGCTTGCCCCCGACACCGCCGCCTGGGCGCTGTCCGACCTGGACCTTCAGGTGCCAGGCCTCGCCCCCACAGAAAAGGTGTCCGTGGTGAAACTGGACGGCGAGAACGGCGCCGAGTACTGGCTCGCCCGCCACAACTATTACGTGATCACCCGCTACAACCGCAGCCTGCTCTACGCCATGGCCGTGCACCAGCTGGGCGAGGCCATCCGCGAGGCCATGGAAGGCGGGCCCCGGCGCGCATCGGCGGAGAAACGGTGATGGCCGACGCCGCGATGTCCCGCCGCGCGGGCGGCTGCATCCTCGTCCTTGCCATGCTGGTTGCAGGCTGCGGCGAATTCCCCGTGCGCGACGGCGGCCCCAACCGTCCGGTGGACCTGAGCGGCGTGCCCGACGCCACGCCCCGCTGGGAACCGCGCAGCCGCTACGGCAATCCGCCCGAGTACACCGTCAACGGCCGCACCTACCGCGTCATGGAGAGCGCCGCCGGCTACGTGGAGCAGGGCCTCGCCTCCTGGTACGGCACCAAGTTCCACGGCCAGTACACCTCCTCGCGCGAGATCTACGACATGTACGGCATGACCGCCGCGCACCGCTCGCTGCCCCTGCCCACCTACGTGCGCGTCACCAACCTGCAGAACGGGCGCAGCGTGGTGGTGAAGGTGAACGATCGCGGCCCCTTCCACGAGGACCGCATCATCGACCTCTCCTACGCCGCGGCCCACAAGCTGGGCATCGTCAGCAACGGCGTGGCCCGGGTGGAGGTGCGCGCGCTGGATCCCGTGGGACCGGGCGGCGCGCCCGTGACCGCCGCCGTGGTCACGGCCCAGCCGGGCTTCCGCGCCGACGAGGCCGCGCCCGTGCCCGTCCCCCTGCCGGCGCCGGCGCCGGTGGCCACCACCTCCGCGCCCGGCGCCGCCACCCTGTACGTGCAGGTGGGCGCCTTCGCCAGCCGTGAATCGGCCGAGCGCCTGCGCAGCGAACTGGCCGGGCGCGAGAACCTGCCCGCCGCCCTGGACGAAACGCCCCATGCGGACCACGGGGTGCTCTATCGCGTCCGCCTCGGTCCGCTGCCGACTGCGGAGGAAGCCGAACGCCTGCGCGAACGCATCGCCGGCCTCGGCCTCGGCACGCCCCGTGTCGTGAAGGAACCGCCCCGCCCTGCAACGCCGTGATCTGAAATCAAGAGAATCACGGAGGCCACGGAGAAGACAATCCCATGTTCTCTGTGCCGGTGGCGAATGCGGCCCAGCAATCGCCTGCGGTTTGGAAAGGCATTCGCCCACGATGTGGGCTCCTACGCGTCTTTCGAATAACCACGGAGAAAGAACATTTCATCTTCTCCGTGGCCTCCGTGGTTAATCTCCAATCTCCGTGACCGAAGCGACCAAATCGCACATCGGCGCTTAACCTGCGTGGCGCGCACACGTAGAATGTCTCCGTTTCCGCCTCCTTCGCTCCAAGATCCGCCATGAAGCAGCTTTTTCCCCTCATTTTCCTGGTGCTTTTCACGGGGGTGGCCGGCGCCGCACCCACCCAGTCCCTGGTGCCCGGCGCGCCGGCCGTCGCCGCCAGGGGGTACGTCCTGCAGGATTTCCACAGCGGCTACGTGCTGGCCGAGAAGAACGCCGACGAGCGCCTGGAGCCGGCCAGCCTTACCAAGCTCATGACCGCCTACGTGGTGTTCCACGACCTGCGCAGCGGCAAGGTGCAGCTTGGCGACAGGGTGCGCATCAGCCGCAAGGCGTGGCGGACTCCCGGCTCGCGCATGTTCGTGGAAGTGGACACCGAGGTGCGCGTCGAAGATCTGCTCAAGGGCATGATCATCCAGTCGGGCAACGACGCCAGCGTGGCGCTGGCCGAATACATCGCCGGCAGCGAAGAGGCCTTCGCACTCATGATGAACGAGTACGCCCGCAAGCTGGGCATGCTCTCCAGCCGGTTCGCCAACGCCACCGGCCTGCCCGATCCGGACCACTACAGCAGCGCGCGCGATCTCGCGCTGCTCACGCGGGCACTCATCCGCGAATTCCCGGAGTACTATCGCTGGTACTCCGAAAAGAGCTACACGTATAACAACATCCAGCAGTACAACCGCAATCGCCTGCTGTGGTGGGACGACACCGTGGACGGTGTGAAGACCGGCCATACCGATGCCGCCGGTTACTGCCTCGTGTCCTCCGCCCAGCGCGGCGACATGCGCCTGATTGCCGTGGTCCTGGGCACCGACAGCGAGGAGGCGCGCGCGCAGGAAAGCAGCAAGCTGCTCAACTACGGTTACCGCTTCTTCGAGACGCGGCTGCTTTACACGGCGGCGCAGCCCATCAAGACCATGCGCGTGTGGAAGGGCGAGAAAGACGCCGTGCCGCTGGGCGTGGCCGAGGAACTGTACGTCACCCTGCCGCGCGGCCAGTACGAAAACCTCAAGGCCTCGCTCACCGTGGAGCGGGTCATCGAGGCGCCTGCCGGCAAGGGCGAGCGCTTCGGCACCGTCAACCTGCGCATGGGCGACCAGGTCATCGCCGAACGTCCGCTGGTGGCCCTGCAGGACGTCCGCGAGGGCAACCTGTGGCGGAAAATGGTGGATGGCCTCATGCTCATGTTCGAATGACGTGCCTGCGGAAGGAGTGGCCATGAACGGGAGCGACATCGTCTATCTCAACGGCGAATACCTGCCGGCGAAGGAGGCCAAGGTCTCGGTGCTGGACCGGGGCTTCCTGTTCGGCGACGGTATCTACGAGGTCATCCCGGTCTACGGCGGCCGTCTCTTCCGGCTGGAAGCGCACCTGTTGCGCCTGGACCAGAGCCTTGCGGGCATCCGTCTCGCCAATCCGCTTACCCACCGCCGCTGGGAAGCGATCCTGGAGGAGTTGGTGAAGCGTAACGGCGGCGGCGACATGGCGCTGTACCTGCAAGTCACCCGCGGCGTGGCGCCGCGCGAGCACGCCTTCCCCCCGCACGCCGTCCCCACCGTTTTCGCCATGACCCAGCCCTTCAGCCCCCAGGCCGACGCCGCGCTGCAGGCCGGTGTCAAGGCGATCACCGTGGAAGACATCCGCTGGAAGCACTGCCACATCAAGGCCATCACCCTGCTGCCCAATGTGCTGCTGCACCAGCAGGCCGCGGACAGCGGCGCCGCCGAGGCCATCCTGGTGCGCGAGGGCGAAGTCACCGAGGGCACCGCCAGCAACGTGTTCATGGTCACCCGCGGCCACGTGGTCACCCCCGCCAAGGGACGGCTCCTGCTGCCCGGCATCACCCGCGATCTGGTGGTGGAGTTGTGCACCGAGGCCGGTATTCCCTGCAGCGAATCCAAGGTCACGCTGAGCGCCCTGCGCCGCGCCGACGAGGTCTGGCTCACCAGTTCCAACAAGGAAATCGTCCCCGTCACCCACGTGGACGGCCTGCCCGTCGGCACCGGCCGCCCCGGCCCGGTCTGGCAACAGGTCTTCGCCCTCTACCGCGCCTACAAGGAAGCCTTCCGCCGCGGCGAAGTCCACTGAACCGCAAAAGGCAAAAAGCAATAACCACGGGGGACACGGGGAACACGGGGGTATTGAAGGCTAGCCCCTGCGGTGGCTTTTCCGCCCGCCGGAAGCGCCAAGAGCCGTGGGCAACACGGGCGCGAAAAAAATGCACCTGATAATTCCCCGTGTTCCCCGTGTCCCCCGTGGGTAATGCTTTTCTCCTGTGACGGACCAACCATGCTCTGGCATGATCGCGCCATGACCACCGATTCACTGCTCGAATTTCCCTGCGATTTTCCGCTCAAGGTCATGGGCCGTGCCGGTCCGGACTTCGAGGCGGAGGTGATCGCCATCGTGCGCCGACACGTGCCGGACCTCGCCGAGGGCGGCATCAGCGTGCGCGCCAGCAGCGGCGGGAATTACACCGCGCTCAGTTTCAATTTCCGCGCGCACAGCCGCGAGCAGCTCGACGCGCTGTATCGCGAACTTACCGCCTGCCCACTGGTGTCCATGGCGCTGTGATTCCATTGCACGTGCGCCGCCTGGGGCGGCAGCCCTATGAACCCGTGTGGCGCGCCATGCAGGCCTTCACCGACGCGCGCGGCGACGCCACGCGCGACGAGGCCTGGCTGGTGGAACACCCGCCCGTCTTCACCCAGGGACTCAACGGCCGCGCCGAGCACGTGCTCGATGCCGGCGACATTCCCCTGGTGCAGGTGGATCGCGGTGGGCAGGTGACCTATCACGGTCCCGGCCAGGCGGTGATCTATTTCCTGGTGGACCTGCGCCGCCGCGGCCTGGGCGTGCGCGCCTTCGTCAGCGCCATGGAGCAGGCCGTGATCTCGTTGCTCGCGGAACACGGCGTCGCCGCCGTGGCGCGCCAGGACGCACCGGGCGTGTACGTGGACGGCGCCAAGATCGCCTCCCTCGGCCTGCGCGTGCGCCGCGGCTGCACCTATCACGGCCTCGCCCTCAACGTGGCCATGGACCTCACCCCCTTCACCCGCATCAACCCCTGCGGCCACGCCGGCCTGCCCGTCACCAGCCTAGCCCAACTGGGCATCACGCTCGACGTCGCGGCGGCGGGCGAGGCGGTGCTGCGCCATTTCGCAGCGGCGCAGGGCTATCGGTTGGAAGAAAAAGCCTGAACACGGGGGACACGGGGAACACGGGGTTTTCATGTGGATTCTCGTATTGCCCACGTCGCCGTGGAAAAATGACGCGGTGACGTAAGGTCGCGATTACTTCATGATCCCCGTGTCCCCCCGTGTTCCCCGTGTTAAGGAACCTCTGCAAAAGTGAGCCATCCGCGGATAGGAGCCTCGCAAGTGATTGAAAACACGCCAACGCCGTTTGGTCGTGAACGTCCCAACCGGACTTTTGCAGAGGTTCCTTAA
>JBFXES010000153.1:0-7486 GCA_050179875.1 Thiohalomonadaceae bacterium | reverse complement strand
ACGCGTAGCGCCCGGGCCCTGCATCTGGCCTGCCTCCACGCGCTGACTGAACGCGTGGTCGACCTGCAGGCACTGCTGGCCGGCTCGCCGCGCGCCGCCTTCCATCGTGAAATGGAAGTTCTCCAGGACCGCTATACGCCGGCCGGCTATCAGCTGCACGGCAATGTGTTGCTGCCGAGGCTCCGGGAAGCCCTGGAGTTTCTCTCCGAGCACATCGGCGCAGACGCTATCGCCGCGATGGACCCCGGCCACCCGACGATGGCGACCTTGAGGCAGATCAACAAGCTGCTCTCTGCTCTGGAGAACCACCGCCTCATTGCACGCTACGGGGCCGAGACCACTGAAATCGCCCGCCCGGTTGCGGCGGCACCGGCAAACCTCGTCACGGCGGTGGAAGGACTCTGGGTGCTGACCAAGCCACGCCACAACGAAACGGCGCTCACCAGCACCTTCCAGGTGCGCTACTTTGGCGGCCTGCGCCAAGAGACGCTACCTTTCACCGACGACCTGATGTCCGGCGGCAACGCCACGCTGCGCTTCCCCAACGCGGAAACCATGGAGGCGCTTCTGGGCGCCAGGCACATGGTCCGCGCCCCATACCTGATCGTCAGGGGGCAGGGCTCCCTGCTCCGCAAGACCTACCGGTTCGAATCCCCGCTGATCGACTATGCCTGGTGCCGTCTTGTGAACAGACGGCAAGATGCCCTGCCGTTCCCGGAAGAACTCCGGCAGGCCGACTGATCAGACGCGGTAGTAATCGCGGTACCAAGCCACGAACTTCGCCACGCCCTCTTCCACCGGCACCACCGGGCGGTAGCCCACGTTGGCGATCAGGTCGGAAACGTCGGCTTCGGTGTCGGGCACGTCGCCGGCCTGCAGGGGCAGCATTTCCATGACGGCCGGCTTGCCCAGGCACTGTTCCAGCACCTGGATGTAGCGCAGCAGCTCCACCGGCTGTTCGTTGCCTATGTTGTACAGGCGGTACGGCGCCACGCCGCTGGTGGCCGGGTCGGGGGCCAGGCCGTTCCAGGCCGGGTCTTTGCCCGGCACGGTGTCGAGCGTGCGCACCACGCCCTGCACGATGTCGTCCACGTAGGTGAAGCTGCGCTTGTGGTGGCCGTGGTTGAACACCTTGATGGGTTCGCCCGCCAGGATGGCCTTGGTGAACAGGAACAGGGCCATGTCGGGCCGGCCCCAGGGGCCATACACGGTGAAGAAGCGCAGGCCCGTGCACGGAATTCCGTACAGGTGGGCGTAACTGTGCGCCATCTGCTCGTTGGCTTTCTTCGTGGCCGCGTACAGGGTGAGCGGGTGCTCGGTGGAGGCATGCTCCGAGAACGGCATGCGCAGGTTGGCGCCGTACACCGAGCTGGTGCTGGCATACACCAGGTGCTGCACGCCGTGGTGGCGGCAGCCTTCCAGCACGTGCAGGAAGCCGGTGACGTTGCTGGACACGTACACGTGCGGGTTCTGCGCGGCGTAACGCACACCGGCCTGGGCGGCCAGGTGCACCACGCGCTGCGGCTTGTACTTCGCAAAGACTTCCTCGACCGCCGCCCTATCGGCCAGGTCGGCCGTGACGTGCGTGTAGCCCGGCAGCGCCTGCAGCCGCGCCAGGCGGGCGTGCTTGAGCGTGGGGTCGTAGTAGTCGTTGAGGTTGTCGAAGCCGATGACCTCGTCCCCGCGGGCGAGGAGGAGCTGGGCGACGTGGGAGCCGATAAAGCCGGCGGTGCCGGTGACGAGAATACGCATGGTCAGGAGCGCTCGTTGGATTGTTCCAATTCTACAGCCGCACGCGCCGCCTGTTTCAGCGGGGCAGGAGGCCCTTGACGACCTGCTCCGCAGCCGCGGCTGGAGAAAACAGCCGAGCCGCCAGCACTTTCCCCCGCACACCCATGTCGGCGCAAGCCTCGGGATTATCAGCAAGGTAAAGGGCCGCTTCGACGAGCCCATCGGGCGATCCACCCACTACTGACGCGCCAATGCCCTCACCGAGCACTAGCGGGTGCAAGTCGTTGCCCGGGTTCACGCGGGCGAGGACAGGCAGGCCCGCCTGGAGATAGGTCAGCAACTTACCGGGGATGTTGTGGGTTCCATGCGCAGGATGAAGGGCGATGATGCCCGCGTAGCAGTGGGCAAGCAGCAAGGACAGTTCCGCCTGGGAGACTTGGTCCTCGATCCTCAGGTTCTCCAGCCCGAGTGCCGCCGCCTGCTTTCGGAGCCTGGCCCGCTCGCTGCCTCTGCCGATCAACAGGAATGCCAGATCCAAACGGCTTCTAAGACGGGAGGCCAGATCAACAAACGCATCCACGTCCTGTGCCACGCCCATATTGCCGGCATACACGAAGACCTTACGGTCCCCAAAGCCATCAAGGAGGCGATGACCGCCCGTTGCCGTCCCCACAGGCGACGCATCCAGCCAGTTATGGAGTACCTCGAGCTCCGCTCCTGCGGGAGCATCTGCCGCGACGATGGGAATATTGGCTGGCGTCTGCACACCAATGACATCAGCCTGCCGGTACTGGAACCGCTCAACGGCCTTGAGCAGCCGATAGACCAGCCCACCCCGCCGCAGAACGCCGGCATCCGCGGCCCAGTCGGGAAACAGATCGCGGAGAATCAAATAGCTCCGGCACCGATACCTACGCCTGAACCACGCGACGAGCGGGCCCAGAAAGATCGTGGGGGAGTACCAAACGATGCCGTCCCAGGACTCATTGGCCAGGGCAGTGGAGCAAAACCCGCGGCGAAGGATCCAAGGCAGGGCGAACTCGGCGGCGACGCGGCGAAAGTACCGAACATCCTTGGTCCGAGGTGCCATCACCCGGCAGACCTGGATACCCTCCAGCTCTTCGAGGACGCAGGGCTGGCGAAGGTCAGTATCCGGAACGAGGACAAGCGGCCGGTGCCCCGCCTGTACCAGCGCCGCGGCCAGGTCGCGCATCTGCAGCGCGCCGGAAATGGTGGCGGGCGGAAAGGTATCCGCGACCAGCAGTAGGCGCATCAATACTTCTTCCAGACCACCCGGTTCACGTAGTCCACGTAGCTGTGGATGATGCGAACCACCTTCTCCGAAACGTTGGGCATGGAATAGTCCGCCACCTGGCGCAGCAGCCGGGCCTCGCCAACCGGCTGGGATTCCAGCACGGCCAGCGCCTGCATCACCCGCTCGGGGTTCATGCCGACCATCATCACTGCGCCCTCCTCCATGCCCTCGGGACGCTCGTGCGCATCGCGCAGGTTCAGGGCGCGGAAGTTGAGGATGGAGGATTCCTCATTAATGGTGCCGCTGTCGGACAGCGTCGCCTTGGCTTGGGTCTGCAGGCGGACGTAGTCGGTGAAGCCCAGCGGCTTCAACAGATGCACCTTCGGGTCCAGAGTCACACCCATGGCCTCGATGCGCTTGCGGGTGCGCGGATGGGTGGAAACGATCACCGGGCAGCCGTAGTGAGCGGCGACGGTGTTGAGCACATCCACCAGGCCGCCGAAATTCTTGTCCGACTCGATGTTCTCTTCACGGTGCGCGCTGACTACGAAGAACTTGCCAGGCTCAAGGCCCAAGCGCGACAACACGCCGGAGGCGGCGATGCCATCGGCATAGTGCGCCAGTACTTCGCACATCGGGCTACCGGTTTTGATCACGCGGTCGGCCGGCAGACCTTCAATCAGCAGGTACTCGCGGGCGATGTCGCTATAGGTCAGGTTGATGTCGGCGGTGTGGTCAACGATGCGACGGTTGATCTCTTCCGGCACGCGCATGTCGAAGCAGCGATTGCCGGCTTCCATGTGGAAGGTAGGGATCTTACGGCGCTTGGCGGGGATCACGGCGAGGCAGCTGTTGGTGTCCCCCAGCACCAGGACCGCATCCGGCTGGATCTCGGCGAGGGCGGTATCCGCGGCGATGATCACCTTGCCGATGGTCTCCGTGCCGGTGGCGCCAGCGGCCTCGAGAAATACATCCGGGCGGCGAATGCCCAGGTCCTCGAAGAAGATGCCGTTGAGCTCGTAGTCGTAGTTCTGGCCGGTGTGCACCAGCACGTGGTCGCAGTGGGCGTCCAGCGCAGCCAGCACCCGCGACAGGCGGATGATTTCCGGGCGGGTACCGACGATGGTGGCTACCTTGAGCTTGCGCATGGTCATACCTTGCTGGCGAAGGTGTCCGGCTTCTGCCGGTCGAAAATCTCGTTGGCCCACAGCATCACTACCAGCTCGTCGCCGCCGATGTTGGTGATGTCGTGGGCCCATCCTGGAATGGTTTCCACCACCAACGGCTCGTCACCATGGCTTTCAACCTGGAAGGTTTCGTCAGTTATGATATGGCGGAAGCGGTAGCGGGCTCTGCCCTTAATCACCAGGAACTTCTCGCTCTTGGTGTGGTGGTAATGGCCACCCCGGGTGATGCCCGGATGAGCGGTGAAGAAAGAAAACTGACCGCATTCGGGCGTCTTGAGCATCTCTACGAAGACGCCGCGGGCATCACCGTACTTAGGAACGCTGTAGCTGAAGGACTCCGGTGGGAGAAAGCTAACGTAGGTAGCATAAAGCGCCCGCACAAGCCCCGTACCTACTCGCTCGGTAACCAGGGATGTGCGTACATCCTTGAATGCTTCAATCTGGGCAGCCAACTCCCCGACGGTGGTCGAGTAGACCGGCCCCGCCTCTACCTGCCGGGCACCCTGTCCCGGGTCGGCCAGGAACTGAAGCAGTTCGGCCACCACGTCGTCCACATAGACTAGGTGTACTGACGCATCTGGGTTGTCGATGCGAATGGGCAAGCCCCGTGCAATGTTGTGGCAGAACGTGGCCACGGCGCTGTTGTAGTTGGGGCGGCTCCACTTGCCAAAAACATTGGCCAACCGGTATAGCGCAACTGGGGCACCGGTTCGATCGCCGTAGGCCGCGAGATGCGACTCCGCTTGGCGCTTGCTGACCCCATACGGGTTGTCGAGTTCGGCCTGGATGGACGAAGCGAAAGCGACGGGGATGGCACGACTGACAGAGGCAAGCATCCTGCAGAGCGCCTCGGTAAAGTCCGCATTTCCCGTAGCAAACTCGGACGGGTCCTGTGGCCGGTTCACGCCCGCCAAGTGAATGACCGCATCCGTCTCGCGCACAGCCGCCCGTAGGTCGTCCGCGCTGCTGGTGCGGGTGATGGGCAGGATCTCCATACCCTCCTGCTGCCCCAGCGCAACGCATACGTTCCTGCCGATGAATCCGTCGGCACCGGTGACCAGGACTTTCATCTCAATCCACCGGCACGGCGGGGCGACCAGCCACCAGGTCGCGGATGAAGTCCAGCTTCATCAGCAGGGCTTTCATGCCCTCAAGGTCCAGACGCTCGGTATTGGCGGACGTGTAGTCAATCGCCTCGCTGATCTTGCGCTCGCCTTGCTCCACGAACTTCCCATAATTCAGGTCGCGGAGATCAGGGGGTACGCGGAAGTAGCCGGGCAGGTCCTGCGCGTGGGACATCTCCTCCCGGCTCATGAGGGCTTCGTGCTTCTTCTCTCCGTGCCGAGTGCCGATGACCTGAATCGGATGGCCGGGCTTGCCCAACAACTCGGTCAGGGCCTTCGCCAAGGTATGCATGGTGACAGCCGGCGCTTTCTGCACGAAGATGTCGCCACTGCTGCCGTGCTCGAAGGCGTACAGGACCAGCTCAACGGCATCGTCCAAAGTCATCATGAATCGGGTCATCTCCGGGTCGGTGACGGTGACGGGCATGCCGGCGCTGATCTGGTTCACGAATAGCGGGATCACCGAACCGCGCGAAGCCATCACGTTGCCGTACCGCGTGCCGCAGATCGTCGTCTTCGACGGATCCACATTGCGCGACTTGGACACGAACACCTTTTCCATCATCGCCTTGGAAATTCCCATAGCGTTTATGGGATACACGGCTTTATCCGTGCTCAGGCAAATCAAGCGCTTGACGCCGCATTGGATTGCCGCCTCGGTGACGTTTTCGGTGCCCAAGACATTGGTCTTGACCGCCTCCATCGGGTGAAACTCGCAGGAAGGCACCTGCTTGAGCGCCGCAGCGTGGAACACATAGTCGGCGCCGCGCATCGCGTTCATCACGCTTGCCGGGTCGCGCACATCGCCGATGTAGAACTTCAGTTTGTCGGACGCATAGCGCTTGCGCATGTCGTCCTGCTTCTTCTCGTCGCGACTGAGGATTCGGATTTCACCGACATCGGTTTGCAGGAAGCGGCGGAGTACGGCATTGCCGAAAGAGCCGGTGCCGCCGGAGATCAGTAGGTTCTTTCCCGAAAACACTTCCATCGCTTGAGTTCCTCAATATTGCCTAACACGCGAGTCCGGCTGGCCTGGGCCACTTGGACGCTTGGCTGGAGGCCGTCCTGTTAGCGCGATCTCTCGCAACTTGTATTCCCAGAGTCTATAAACATCACTGCGCAATCGTGCCCATGCATAGCCAACCCAACCCGCACGCCAGGCACCCTGCGCCAGGTAGTGATGCAGAAATAGGATGAGGTATCTACCCGGGAAACGACGATAGTAGCGCTTGACCCACATTCTCCGCTGAAGCGCATTTCCGAACAGCCGCGGCTCGGCCGACAAGGCCTGACCCTGATGAGCGGCGATTGCTTCACTCGTGGTGTAAGCATTCTGCTTTTCAAGCCAGTGGTGAAGGTCCGGGCTATCGTGATGCTCGATATCGCCATCAATGTGCACCTGCTTGCCATCGACCAGCGGGTGTTCATTGACCAGTACGTCCGAGAACCGACACAAACCGGTCTTCCACACACGAAGCAGTTCATGACGCACCGGCAGGGGACGCTCCATGAACCAGAGGCGGCGTTGCATAGTGAATCCGTTTGCGTCGGCCTTCGCCATGGCTTGTGCGAGGTTTCGCTTGAGCGCATCGGTCAGGCGCTCGTCCGGATCCAGCTTCATGGTCCACGGGGCGGTGATCGGCAGCTGCGATACTGCAAAGTTCCACTGGTCTCCGAAGCCACGGAACTGGCGTTGGACGACGTGAGCACCATGCCGCAGTGCGATGTCCACAGTGTCATCCTTGCTGTAACTGTCTACTACGAACACCTCCTGCGCCCAGCCTCGCAGGTTTTCCAGTACGGCCTCCATGTTATGGCCCTCGTTGAGGGTGATCATCACCACCGCCACAGGAGAGGATGCGCGCACTTCGCGCGCTGTCCCTCCTGCCTCCTCAGCAGCCGCACTTTCAAGATCCATTGCGCTGCAACTCCCGGTCGCACAAAGGAACGGCAACCAAATTAGTGGTTCCGGACACCACTTCACGGGGTTGATCGGTGCCGAACGACTCACCATCGAACGTCTCATAGCCGAGGCGCTGAAGCAGATCAGTCGCCTCGTCCCGCGTCCGGCCGGTCACTTCGCAATAGACCTTTGGCCGGAACTGGCTCAGAACGCGAATCGCGCCCCCCAACACGACCAGTTCCGCGCCCTCGACGTCGATCTTCAACACCGCTGGCGCCGGAAAGTG
>JBFXES010000152.1:0-7488 GCA_050179875.1 Thiohalomonadaceae bacterium | reverse complement strand
CGCTCCCACCCCTGAGCAATCCTTCCCTTCCCCGTGTTCCCCGTGTCCCCCGTGTCCCCCGTGGTCAATGCTTTTTTCCCCAGTCGACGACCCGAAGCCGCAAGCTCAAGGCGTGATGCCGCGCAGGTCGGCGCCCTGGCGCAGGAGTTCGATCTGCACGTCGCGCACGGGCATTTCGCGGGGGAGGCGGCGGCGCAGGGCGGCGAGGGCGGCGCAGACGCCGGCGGCCTGGCCGGTGGCCATGGCGGCCGGCATGATGCGGTAGGAGGAGTGGGCCTCGCGGGTACCGGAGATGCAGCGTCCCGCCACCAGCAGGCCCTCGGCCTTCTGCGGTATCAGGCAGCGCAGCGGGATGTCGTAGGCCTCGCCCGGCGGCAGGCGCTTCAGTATCGTGCCCTTGCCCTTCGGATTGTGCATGTCGATGGGATAGCTGCAGCGCGCGATCACGTCGTCGAACTTGCGTGCCGACAGCACGTCCTCCTCGGTGAGCTGGTAATCGCCGATGAAGCGGCGGGTCTCGCGCACGCCTACGGTGGCGCCGCTCTGATCGAGGTAAGCCTTCTCGAATCCGGGCACGTGGCGGCGCAAAAAGGCCGCGATTTGGCGCATCTGACGCCGGCTCTCCCATTCCGCGTAGCTCAGATCCCAAACGTCCGTGCCGAGCACCGGCACGGAACGCGTCACGCGCGTGCTGTTCACCGCCACCTCGCGCTCGCGCGGCGTGGCGAAGAACAGGATGTCCTCGCGGGGGAGCGTCAACTCGCCGGTGGCGGTGGCGCTGCGCACCAGCGACCACAGGCCGTGCACGCCGCGCCATTCGTCCGGATGGGCGCGGGTATAGGCCTGGAAGGCCGTGCGCTCGAATTCCGACATGCGGAACAGCAGGGTCATGGGTTGAACCAGGCCGTCGACGTCACCCAGTTCGTAAGGCGCACCCGCGCACGCGGCCACGTCGCCGTCGCCGGTGCAATCGACGATGGTGCCGGCGCGCACCACCAGCGGCCCCGACTTGGTCTCGAAGATCACGCCTTCCACGCGGCCGTCGCCCACCACGCCGCTGGCGAAGGCGTGCAGCAGGAAATGGACGCCGGCTTGGTCGATCATTTCCAGCGCCACGTGCTTGAACAGCTCGGGATCGAACGGCACGGTGTAGCCGGTGTCCAGGTTGGGTATCAGGGCGCCCCCCTCGTCGATGAGGCGCGTGATGAAGCGTTGCAGCACGCCTGCGATGACGGGCTCGCCGGGGCCGTGATCGGTCGGCAGGAGGTACTTGCTGCCCGAGCGCTGCGGTTGCGGGTGCTGGGTGAAATAGGACATGAGCGGCATGACCAGGGCCGCGGTGGCGTTGCCGCCGAAAAAGCCGTAGCGTTCCGCGAGAATGACGTCGGCGCCCGCATCCGCCGCGCCCAGCGCGGCGCCCAGTCCGGCGGGGCCGCCGCCCACCACCAGCACGTCGGTCTCGGCGGCGAGCGTCGCCTCCCGCGGCGGCAGTTCCACGGTGGTCTGGCGATGCGGGCGCGGCAGCGCAGGCATGGCTCAGCTCGCGGTTGTGGCCACCGGCGCGGCGGTGAGCAGGCGCACTACCAGACGGTTGGTTTCACGGGCCGCCTCCTGCAAGGGCGGCAGGCGTTCGGCAAGCTGCTTCTTCAGCTCGCGGCGGTAATCCCAGGCGTGATCGATGTGGGCGATGAGCCTGCCCGCATTCACCTGGCCTAGCGGCGGCGGCATGGGCACGCCCAGTTGGTCCAGAAAGCCGCTCACCTTCGGCGCATAGGGCAGGGCGACGAAGGGTACGTTCTGCAGCGCCGCGAACAACAGGAAGTGCAGGCGCATGCCCACGGCGAAATCGAAATGGCCGAGCAGGGAAAGCATCTGCCCGGCGCTGTATTCGCCCTTGAGCACGCTCGCCTTCTGCGCCAGCAGCATCTGCGACACCACCGCGTGGGCCTGCTGGAGATCGTGCATGCGCCGTTCCATGGGAATGAACACCACCTCCGCATCCAGGCGATCCACCATGTAGTCGGCCGCGCTCGCGAGCAGGGCGTGATAGGCGTGGGAGCTGAGATCGGGGGCGGCGACGCCCGGTTCCCGCACCGAGATGGCCACGCGCCGCCGGCGCGTTTCCAGTCCCTCGCGCTTGAGCGCATCTGGCGGCAGGGGCTCGGGCTGGAGCAGGAGCGCCGGGTCGGAGGTGACGGCGACGAACCGTTGCACGCCGATGTCTTCCAGCAGGTGGCGCGCGCCCTGCTCGCGCACGGTGACGAGCGCCGCCTTCTCCAGGGTGGTCCGGACCACCTCGCGCGCGCTGGAATGCTCCAGCGGCCCCACGCCCACGGCGTAGATCATGAACGGCACACCCAGCTCGTGCGCCAGCACCGCCTCGCGCAGGTAGATGCGCGCCTCGGCGTCGAACAGGATGCCGCCGCCGCCGATGATGAGCAGGTCGAGATCGCGCAGGTAAGGCAGGATGTCGTTGCGCCCGAGGCTGCGCACCGGCACGGCGTGATCCACGTCGTGGCGCCGCAGGGTGTCGGCGGGATCGCGCGAGAAGACGATGAGCTCCACCGGAAGCGAGTCGCGCAACTGGGTCACGATTCCCTGGAGGATGGCCTCGTCACCCAGGTTCAGCCCGCCATAGGAGCCCGATATTCCCACGCGGAACACACGGTTCTGCTTGTCCATGAAACGCTCCCGCAGGAGGGACAAACAACGCCGCAACAGCGGATCTTATAGACAGCATAGCCTCCGCGGTTCCCGCGTCCGTGGGGCGAACGTTGACAAGGGGAACACGGGGGGAAGGAATGGATTGGCCAGGGTGGGAGCGAGCTTCCGCTCGCGACTCCGCTCCCACAGGTTCGGGCTGCGGGATGTCACGTAGGCGCTGCGCGCCAACGTGACCTACAGAATTGCCTTGGCGCGAAGCGCCTCTAATGATTTGCTCGCGAAGCGAGCTTTTCTTGGGCCCCGTATGCCGCTGTGAGGAGCGCAGGGCACGCCCCGAAGGGGCGGCGCGGGCATCCGGGCGGCCTTTCTTTTGGTGACTTTTCTTTGGCCGCGCAGGCCGCGCAAAGAAAAGTCACTCGTCGTAGGGGGGCGAAACCCCCGTCCAAATCAATCTTCGCGCGAAGCGCATCCTTCGAATGCCGCGAATGTCACGTAGCTTCGCAACGTGACCTACATACCTTGCGATCCTTCGCGTCCTTCGCGGTGAAACTCCTCACGCATTGCGGCAGCGCAGGATCTTCCAGTAGCCGAACAGGTTGGTGCCGCGGGTTTCCTCTACGGTGAGGCCGGTGTCGGTGAGGAATTCATCCAGGTCCAGGTTGGGGCGGAAGCCGGCCAGGCGGGAGAAGGGCGCGAGCAGGCCTTCCATGGCGCCGAGCACCGGGTTGCGGGAACGGAAGTGATTGACGATGAGGATCTCGCCGCCCGGTTTGCACACGCGGCGCATCTCCGCGACCATCTTCTGCGGGTCCGGCACCACGGACACCACGTACATGGCCACCACCTTATCGAAGCGCGCGTCCGGGAAGGACATGGCCTGCGCGTCCATCTCCAGGATGGCCTCCACCTGCGGCAGGAGTTCGCGCGTGACGCGCCGGCGCGCCACTTCCAGCATTTCCCGCGACACGTCGATGCCGGTGACGCGCACGCCGGGGGAATAGAGGGGCAGTGACAGCCCCGTGCCTACGCCCACTTCCAGGATGTGGTCGCCGGGGCGGCATTGCAGGGCATCCACGATGCGCTTGCGGCCGGGGTGCATGATGGGACCGAAGACCACGTCGTAGACGCCGGCATATCGGCGATAGGCGCTGATCACGGCGTCCAGGCTCATGACCTGGAGCTTCTCGTCGGCGGGATTGTTTTCCATTCTTTTCTCCTTGTATGCCGGAATAAGATAGAACTTGTCGGTCTGTTCCGCCTTGTCGGGCCGCTTCGCGCCTCAACGGGCTTCCAGCAGGTCGTGGATGCCGGCGAGCGGGACGCCTATCCAGTCGGGCCGGTGGTCAAGTTCATAGCGCACTTCGTAGAGTGCCTTCTCCAGCACGAAAAGGTCCAGCAGCCGCCGGGCGCTGTCCGCCTCCGGCGGGTAGAAGGGCTGCTCGCCGGCGATCTCCGTGTAACCAAGCAGGTAGGCCTCGGCCGCCATGCGTTCCCACTGACGCGCGAAGGGCGCCAGCGCCGGTAGCTCGTCGGGACGCTCGCTGGTGACTTGCTGCAAGGCCATGTGCGCGGCGTAGCTGAACGAGCGCAGCATGCCGGCCACGTCGCGCAGCGGGGAGTGCTTGGCCGCGCGCTGGGCGAGGGGCCGTGCGGGCTCGCCCTCGAAGTCGATGATGATGAAATCGTTCTGGGCCACCAGCACCTGGCCCAGGTGCAGGTCGCCGTGGTATCGGGTTTTGACCAGGCGGCCGGGCTCCACGCGCAGGCCGTCGATGTAGGCAAGCAGGCGCTCGCGCGCCGCCACCAGCGCGGCGGCCTGCTCGCGCGCGGCCTCCGGCAGGCCCGTAGCGCCCGCGAGCCTGTCCAGGGTGGCCGCGGCGTCCCGGCGCACCCGTGCGTACCACTCCGCCAGTTCGTCCGCGCTCACCGGTTCGGGACGGAACGCCGGATTTCCCGTGTCCCTGGCGAGAGCCCGGTGCAGCTCGCCGGTGCGCCGGCCGAGGGTGTGCATCATCATGAGATCGGTGGCGTGGATCTCCGCGGCGGCGGCATGCGACTCGGCGGTCGCGCCATGCAGGCGGTCCTGGAGGTAGCGCTGCAGGTAACCCTGGGTATAGGTCCAGCCGTCGCCCTGGTTTTCCATGTAGGCCTGCAATACCGCCAGGGTGACGGGCGCCCCTTCGTCCGGCTGGAACATGATCCAGCCCGCCACCGGGATGATGCCTTCGAGCTGCGATTCCTCGGTCAGGAAGCGCCCCACCTCCACCTCGATGCTGACGCCCTCGCACAGGCGGCGGTAGCCCTTGAGGAACAGCCGCTCGCCGATGACCACGGCGCTGTTGCTGCTTTCGTGGAGCGGCCGGCGCACGCTCGCGGGCGCGCCGCCTTCCTGCCACAGGCGGTCGAAGGCGGAGGTGCGGAAGAACTGGAGCCGCCCGCCCGGCACGTCCATTTCCGCCCCCGCGCCGGTGGCCTGCACCAGGGCGCGGCAGAAGCGCTCGTCGGAGTAGGCATCCGCCAGCAGGCCCACGCGCGCGTGCTGGCGCACCTTGGCGAGGGCGTTGACGAGGTGCGCGCGGTATTCCTCGTAGTTGTCCTCCCAGAACAGCGCGAGCGGCAGGAAGTAATCGTCACGCGCGCCGGCGCTGGTGGCGCTGGCCCAGGCGAGCAGCCAGTGCCGGCCATCGCGTGTCCACTCGAACTGCCGGGTGATGCGCACGCCTTCCAGGCGTTTGCCCTTGGCGGCGAACCAGCGCTGTGCGGGCAGCCACTTCGGCAGGATCTCCACCTCCAGTTGCGAGCGCAGTTCCAGGGCGCGTTTCTCCCTTCGCGTGTCGGACTGCACGAAGGCGAAGCTGCGCCAGCCCTCAAACAGCACCAGCACCGGCAGCTCAATGGCGGGCAGTTGCTCCTTGTGCCAGGAGGGTTCTTCCGCCTCGCTGGCCAAGCGGAACCAGTAAACACCGTGGCCCGACAGGGTGAGCAGATAGGGCAGGTCGCCGATGGGCGGGAAGGGGTTGCGACCCATCATTTCCACGGGCACGCGCCCGCGCCAGCGCGCCAGATCGAGTTCCACCGGCTGTGCCGTGCGCGAGAGATTGACCACGCACAGGATGGTGTCGTCCTGGTAGCTGCGCACGTAGGCCAGGATCTTGCGGTTGCCCGGATGCAGGAATTCCAGCGAACCGCGGCCGAAGGCACGGTAGGCCTTGCGCACCGCCAGGATGCGACGCGTCCAGTTGAGCAGCGAGGAGGGATCACGCGACTGCGCCTCCACGTTCACCGCCTGGTAGCCGTACACCGGGTCCATGATGGGCGGCAGGTAGAGCGCCTGGGGATCGGCGCGCGAGAAGCCGGCGTTGCGATCGGGGCTCCATTGCATGGGCGTGCGCACGCCATTGCGATCGCCCAGATAGATGTTGTCGCCCATGGCGATCTCGTCGCCGTAATAAATGATGGGCGAGCCCGGCATGGACAGGAGCAGCGCGTTCATGAGCTTGATCCTGTCCGGGTCGTTGTCCATGAGCGGGGCGAGACGGCGGCGTATGCCCACGTTGAGGCGCATGCGCCGGTCCGTGGCGTAGACCTGATACATGTAGTCGCGCTCGCGGTCGGTCACCATTTCCAGGGTGAGCTCGTCGTGATTGCGCAGGAAAATGGCCCACTGGCAATCCGCGGGGATGGGCGGGGTCTGGCGCATGATCTCGACGATGGGGTGGCGGTCCTCCTGCGCCACCGCCATGTAGATGCGCGGCATGAGCGGGAAGTGATAACACATGTGGCACTCGTCGCTGTCGCCGAAATATTCGAGTACGTCCTCGGGCCACTGATTGGCCTCGGCGAGGAACATGCGGTTTTGGTAGTGGGCGTCCACCACCGCGCGCATACGCCGGATCACCGCGTGGGTTTCGGGCAGGTTCTCGTTGTCGGTGCCCTCGCGCACGCACAGGTAGGGAATGGCGTCCAGGCGCAGGCCGTCCACGCCCATGTCCAGCCAGAAGCGCATCACCTTGATGATGGCGTCCACCACCTTGGGATTGTTGTGGTTGAGATCGGGCTGGTGGGAAAAGAACCGGTGCCAGTAATAGGCCTGGGCCTCGTCGTCCCAGGCCCAGTTGGAGGTCTCGGTGTCGGTGAAGATGATGCGCGTCTCGGGAAACTTGAGCTTGGTCTTGCTCCACACGTAGAACTCGCGCTTGGGCGAGCCCGGCGGCGCCTTGCGCGCGGCCTGGAACCACGGGTGTTGATCGGAGGTGTGGTTGACCACCAGCTCGGTGATCACCTTGAGCCCGCGCCGGTGCGCCTCGCGCACGAAGCGCTTGAAGTCCGCCAGGGTGCCGAAGGCGGGGTGCACGTTGCGGTAATCGGAAATGTCGTAACCGTCATCGCGCATGGGCGACGGATAGAACGGCAGCAGCCAGATGGTATTGACGCCCAGGTCCTCGATGTAATCGAGCCGCTCCGTCAGCCCGCGGAAATCCCCCGTGCCGTCGCCGCTGGCGTCATAGAACGCCTTGACGTGCACCTGATAGATGATGGCGTCCTTGTACCACAGCGGATCGTCTTGCCATGCGGTCATAGGCGTGTCTCACCTGCGTGAGTCAACGGCATGTGTCAACGCGGAGGACGCGGCGGCGCGGAGTTCGCGGAGAAAACATGAATGCCATTGGCATGTGACGAGGCTGTTACGAGTGCTGCAGATCTTGTCATGCGTCAAACCCCTCCGTGTCCTCCGCGCCGCCGCGTCCTCCGCGTTGTGGCCTCGTCACATGAATTACTCGAAATCGCGTTCGCTGCGCAGGCGGCGGCGCAGGCGGAAGATGG
>JBFXES010000151.1:0-7600 GCA_050179875.1 Thiohalomonadaceae bacterium | reverse complement strand
ATGGCGCGCATAGGTGGGGAGTTCGTGATCATCCTCGACCATCCGGCGGTGCTGTCCATCGAAGAAATGGCCGAGGCGGTACCATGCATGTAGTCATTGACAAGAAACCCGCGGCGACCCTGACCTGGGTTCCTCCACCGCTGCACCAGAAGGAATTCGAGCGGCTGCGCAGCCTGTTGTTCCAGTGGGCAGGCATCAGCATGAACGACTCGAAAAAGGCGCTGATCAGCTCGCGGCTGGAGTCGCGCCTTCGCCATCTGGGCATGAGGAGCTTCAGTGACTATGCCAGGCTCGTCGAGGAGAACACGGACGAGCGGCAGGTCATGGTGGATCTGCTGACCACCAACGAGACGCATTTTTTTCGCGAGCCCCGCCATTTCGATTATCTGGCGGCGCACATCCTGCCCAAGTTCGCGCGGACCGGCAACCTGAAAATCTGGAGCGCGGCCTGCTCCACGGGCGAAGAGGTGTACAGCCTCGCCATGGTGCTGTCGGAGCATACGGGGCATGACAACTGGAAGGTGTACGGTTCTGACATCAGCCGGCGCGTGCTGGACGTGGCGACCAAGGCCGTTTACCCCATGGCATCGGCCAGCGAGATACCCCATCACTATCTGTCCCGGTATTGCCTCAAGGGCGTTCGCAGCCAGCATGGATCGTTCACCATCGCCCCCGATCTGAGGCGCAGGACGGAATTCTTTCCCATGAATCTCAACGGCAGTTGGCCGGAGCTCGACAAGTATCACGTGATCTTTCTGAGAAACGTCATGATCTATTTCGACACCGAAACGAGGCGCAAGCTCGTGGAGCGCATGCGCAACCAATTGCTTCCCGGCGGCTATCTCATCGTCGGCCATGCGGAGAGCATGACCGTATTGGATGGTGGATTCACATGCATACGTCCGTCCATTTACAAGTTGCGGTGAGCCATGACAGGGCGACGCACGTCGGTGTTGGTGGTGGACGACTCCGCAGTCATCCGGCGCGTACTCACGGAGGTACTGTCGGCCGATCCGGAAATCGAGGTTCTCGGGGCTGCATCCGACCCGATTTTCGCGATGAATCACATGCAGAAGCGCTGGCCCGACGTGCTCATCCTGGATGTGGAGATGCCGCGCATGGACGGGATCTCTTTCCTGCGCCAGATCATGGCCGAGCGGCCGACGCCAGTGATTATCTGTTCCTCACTCACCGAGCAGGGAGCGAAGACGACCATGGAAGCGATGGGCGCCGGGGCGGTGGAGATCGTCACCAAGCCCAAATTGGGCGTAAGGGACTTTCTGGAAAACGAGGGTGCGCACCTGGCGCGGCTGGTGAAGTCGGCCGCGCGGATTCGGCCCGAGCGATTGGTTTCCCGTGGGATGATGCGGCCGGCGCCGGTGGCGGCGCCGGCGGCGGCCATGGTGGAAACCACCGACCGCGTGGTTGCCATCGGCACCTCAACGGGCGGCACCCAGTCACTGGAAGTTGTGCTGTCGGCGCTCCCCGCCGTGGTGCCCGGGATCGTGGTCGTGCAGCACATGCCGGAGAGGTTCACGTCGGCGTTCGCGCGTCGCCTCGACAGCCTGTGTAACATCGAAGTGCGGGAGGCGCGTGATCACGATCGTGTCATTCCGGGCGTGGCCTACATCGCACCGGGCGGTCGCCACATGATCATGCGGCGTAGCGGCGCCCAGTATTACGTCGAAGTGCGTGAAGGGCCGGTGGTCAACCATCACCGGCCGTCGGTGGACGTGCTGTTCCAATCGGTTGCAAAGGCCGCGGGGCCTAATGCCCTTGGCGTAATCATGACCGGTATGGGCGACGACGGTGCGGAGGGCATCAGGCAAATGCATGCGGCGGGCGCCCGCACCCTGGCGCAGAACGAGGAAACGTGCGTTGTGTTCGGCATGCCCAAGGAAGCGATAAGGCGGGGCGGCATCGATACGGTGCTGCCTCTGGATGCCATCGCACCCGAGATCGTCCGTTTCGGTACCGGAGCGGCCAGGAGTGGTCAAGGGTGAACCTTCGTGTAAGCGAGGGGTTCGTGGGGCCGGTGTGTCGCAAGAGGCGGTGCGACCTTGCCTTGGAATATCCTCGATGCGGGCGGCGCGCCCCGCTATCCGCCGGATACGCGCAAGGCGTGACTTCGCCAATACTTGTGGTATAAACCGCTCATAACAACAACGCCAAGGGATACCCGTGGCCGAGCAGAAATTCCTTAGCCGCGAACGACTGGATACTTTGCTGGGTGTACTCGCCCACGCGGGCTACGCCATCGTCGGACCGCGGCGCCAGGACGGCGCCATCGTGTTCGGCCCCTTGCGGACCCAGGCCGATCTGCCGCGCGGGGTGCGTGACCGCCAAAGGCCCGGCGAATACCGCCTGCACGACACGGCCTCACCGCGCCTGTTCGGATTCGCCAACGGCCCGCAGGCCCTGAAGCCGCTGTTCTTCGCGTCCCGCGAAACCTTGTGGCAGGTGCGCCGGGACGGGAACGGAATCCGCTTCGACCCGGTGGTCCCTGCCACACCCAAGCCCCTCGCCATCATCGGCGCGCGTCCCTGCGACCTGGCGGCGCTGGCGCTGCACGATGCGCATTTCCTCGCGGGCGAACACCGTGACGCCCATTATACCGCGCGCCGCGCGGGCGCCTTTCTCGTGGCGGTGAATTGCACCCATCCCGCCGACACGTGCTTCTGCGCCTCGACCGGCGACGGGCCCGCGGCCTCCGGCGGCTACGACCTGCTGCTGGACGAACTGGAGGAGGGTTTCCTCATCGCTGCGGGCAGCGAGGCCGGCCGTGCCATGCTCACGCACCTGCCCACGGAAGCGGCCACCGATGAACAGATCGCCACGGCGCGCGAGCAATCCCGCGCCGCGGCAGAACAGCAGCGCCGACTGCCGGCAGGTAACCTCGCCCCGGCGCTCGCGGCGTCTCTCGAACACCCGCGCTGGGCCGAAACCGCGGCGCGCTGCCTGTCCTGCGGCAATTGCACGTCGGTATGTCCCACCTGCTTCTGCAACGCGCAGGTGGAGGACGCCACTCTCGACGGCTCGCACTCGCAACACGTGCGCCAGTGGGATTCCTGTTTCACGGAAGGCCACAGCTACATCCACGGCATCGTCATTCGCGACGATACCCGCAAGCGCTACCGGCAATGGCTCACCCACAAGCTGGGCAACTGGCACGCCCAATACGGGCGCTCGGGCTGCGTGGGTTGCGGGCGTTGCATCGCCTGGTGTCCGGTGGGCATCGACCTTACCGAAGAGGCCGCCGCCATCGTGGGAGGGAAGGCATGAGCGCAATGCCGGACAACGTCTTTCATGTACCGCACGAGGCGGAGATCGTCGAGCGCATTCAGGAGTCGCCCAGCATCTTCACGCTGCGGTTGCGCTTCACCGACCGGGCGGTGCATGCCGCCTACGGCTTCGCCCCCGGCCAGTTCAACATGCTCTACCTGTATGGCGTGGGCGAGGTGCCCATTTCCATCGTCTCCGATCCGGAGGACGACCACCTGTTCGACCACACCATCCGCAGCGTGGGGCGCGTGACCCGCGCCATGGCCGCGCTGCAGACGGGCGACCGCCTCGGCGTGCGCGGACCCTTCGGCCGCGGCTGGCCCATGGCCGAGGCCGAGGGCAGGGACGTGGTCATCATCACCGGCGGCCTGGGCTGCGCGCCGGTGATGTCGGTGATCAACTACGTGCTGCGCCGGCGCGAACGCTTCGGGCGTCTGGTGATCATTCAGGGCGTGAAGCATTCCGACGATCTCATCTGGCGCGCCCGCTACGAGCTGTGGTCGCAACTGCCGCATACGCAGGTGTTCGTCGCTGCGGACAAGGCGGGGCCGGGTTGGCCGTTCCGTGAGGGACTGGTCACGTCGCTGCTGGAGGAGGCCCGTCCGGATCCGTCGCGCAGTTGCGTCATGATGTGCGGTCCCGAGGGCATGATGCAGGCGGTAACGAAGGACCTGCTGGCACGCGGTTTCAGCGAACGTGACCTGTGGCTGTCCATGGAGCGCAACATGCATTGCGGACAGGGGTTGTGCGGCCACTGCCAGATGGGCGAGAAGTTCGTATGCAAGGACGGGCCGGTGTTCTCCTATGACGAGATCAAACACCTGCTCGGGGTCCGTTTGTAAGTCCGCAAATGAACGCGAAAAGACGCAAGAGGGATGAGATGCCGCGACGTGTCACGTAGCCGCTGTGCGGCAACGTGACCTACGCGTTCACGCCCTCGAACATTCGCGTTCATTTGCGTTCATTAGCGGACTTCAAGAGAAGAGAACCAACAATGAAACCGAGAGTCGCGGTTCACAAGTTCAGCTCCTGCGATGGCTGCCAGCTCGCGTTCCTGAACATGGGCGAGGATCTGATCACGCTCTCGCGGCTGGTGGACCTGGTGCACTTCGCCGAGGCCGGCATGGTGAACGAGGATGCGCCGGTGGATATCGCCTTCGTGGAAGGCAGCGTGAGCACGCCGCATGAAGTGGAGCGCATCCGCCGCGTGCGCGAGCACAGCCGCTTCGTGGTGACCCTCGGCGCCTGCGCCACCGCCGGCGGTATCCAGGCGCTGCGCAACATGGCCGACACCGGCCGCTGGATGGCGGGTGTGTACGCCCGCCCGGAGGTCATCGCGGTGTTGCCGCAATCCACCCCCGTGCGCGACCACATCCGCGTCGATCTGGAACTGTGGGGCTGTCCGGTGAACAGCCGACAGGTGGTTGAAGCCGTGCGCTCGCTGCTCTCGGGCGCCACGCCGGTGGACCACCGCGACAAGATCTGCCTGGAGTGCAAGCGCCGCAACCACGTCTGTGTGCTGGTCGCCAAGGGCGAACCCTGCATGGGGCCGGTGACGCGCACCGGTTGCGGTGCGCTGTGTCCCTCGGTGGGGCGCGACTGTTTCGCCTGCTACGGCCCGGCCGAGAACGCGAATACGGGCGCGCTGGGACGTCGTTTCGCAGGGCTCGGCCTGGTGCAGGAGGAGGTCGCCCAGCGCTTCCTGTTCGTCAACAACGCCGCGGAGCCGTTTCACGGCGAGGGGCGCCGCTGGCAGGGAGGCGGGCAATGAGCGAACGCCGCGACGTCACCGTCAACGTGCCCGTGCTCGCCCGCGTGGAAGGGGAGGGCGCGCTGGACCTGCATATCGTGGGCGATCGCATCGAGCAGTTGCGCCTGCGCATCTTCGAACCGCCGAGGCTGTTCGAAAAATTCCTCGAGGGCCGCAGCTATCGCGACGTGCCGGACATGGTGGCGCGCATCTGCGGCATCTGCCCCGTGGCCTACCAGATGAGCGCCACCCACGCCATGGAGCAGGCCTTCGGCGTGGATCCCGGCCCCTGGGTGCGGGACATGCGGCGGCTGTTCTACTGCGGCGAATGGCTGGAGAGCCATGCCCTGCACGTGCATCTGCTCGCCGCCCCCGACTTCCTCGGCTTCGCCACGGCCATCGCCATGGCGGAGAAGTTTCCGGACGAGGTGCGCCGCGGCCTGCAATTGCAGGAACTGGGCAATGCCATCGTGCGCCTGCTCGGCGCGCGCTCGGTGCACCCGGTGGGCGCGCGCGTGGGCGGCTTCTCCCATGCCCCGCGCCCGGAGGATGCCGCGGCGCTGCTGGAGCGTCTGCGCGCGGCGCTGCCCGACGCCGAGGCCCTGGTGCACTGGGTGGCGGCGCTGCCGGTGCCGGATGATCCGCAGGACTTCACCTGCGTGAGCCTGCGCCATCCTGACGAGTACCCCATGAACGAGGGCCGGCTGGTCTCCAGCGGCGGTCTCGACCTGGCCATCCGCAGCTACCGCGAGCACTTTCGCGAGTTCCACGTGCCCCATTCCACCGCCCTGCATTCGACCCTCGACGGCAGGCCGTACCTGGTCGGTCCGCTGGCGCGCCTCAACCTCAACCTGGATCGCCTGCCCGAGCCGGTGCTGCGCAATGTGCAGGCCACGGGTGTGCGCTTCCCCAGCGCCAACATGTTCCACAGCGCCCTCGCGCGTGCGGTGGAGATCCATTACGCCCTGTGGGAGGCGATCCGGCTGCTGGAGAATTACCGCCCCGCCGAGCCGCACGTGCCGGTCACGCCCCGTGCCGGCGTGGGCTACGGATGCACCGAGGCGCCGCGCGGCATTCTCTGGCACCGTTTCGAGATGGATGCGCGCGGCCGCGTGGTGAGCGCGGAGATCGTGCCGCCCACGGCGCAGAACCAGGCGCGCATCGAGGAGGATCTGCATCGCTCCCTGTCCGCCTTCGGTCTCCACCATGCCCCGGAGGCGCTGCGGCTGCGGGCCGAAACCGTGATCCGCAACTACGATCCCTGCATCTCCTGCTCTACCCATTTCCTGCGCGTGAACCTGGAACGCCGATGAAAGCCCTGGTGCTCGGGGTGGGTTCGCCCTTCGGGGCGGACCGCCTGGGGTGGCTTGCCGTGGAGGCGCTGGCGCCGCACCTCGGCGACATCGCCGATTTGCAGGCCACCGATCGGCCCGGTGCGCGCCTGCTCGCCCTGATGCGCGGCCGTCAATGCGTGGTGATCATCGATGCGCTCTGGGGCGTGGCGCCCGGAAGCGTGCATTTCCTCCGCCGGGAGCAACTGGCGGCCTCATCGCTGCCCGCCGTGCACGGCTTCGGCGTGGCCGATGCCCTTGCGCTCGCCGACGCGCTCAGCGAGCTTCCTCCGCGCGTCGTGCTCGTGGGCATCGGTGCCGGCCAGGATGACACGCCGCCGGCGGTGGACTGGGACAGCGTTGCCGAGGGGATTCGTGGCGCGCTCGCTACGGAAAACCTCGCAGACAGCGACTACAGTTAGGAGCGTCATCAAGCACGGAGCACCCCATGCAGGAAGAAGATGTCGCCGCGGCACAGGCCCTGCTGCCCGCCTGGTTCGTGCCGCGCATGATGCAGGAGGACTGGGTTTACGGCTTCATCATGGTCTACGGTTCCATCATCGCCGTGGAACGCGTGGAAGCGGTGCGCCAGGCGGCCGACGGCAGCCTGTGGCTGGACGTGCGCCTGGCGCCGGCGGACGACTACTGGAGCGGCCACTACGATCCCAGCGTGTTCGGCGCGCCCAGCACGCGCCGCAGCGCCTCCATCAACTGCAGCCACGTGGCCGCCGCCTTCGAGCTGGTGGACCACATCGAGCACAATCACTCCACGTAGATCATCTTGCGGGTCATGCCGCCGTCCACCACGAAGTTCTGGCCGGTGACGAAGCCTGCCCCGTCGCCCGCCAGGAACAGCGCCATGGTGGCTAGGTCCTCCGGGCGTCCCACGCGCCCGGCGGGATGCTGGGCGTGATCCTGCGGGCGCAGCACGGCCTGCTCGCGAACCCGTGACTTCTTCCACGCGCTCACGTCGATCCAGCCCGGACTGATGCAGTTGACGCGCACCTCGGGGCCGAGGCTCACCGCGAGGGCGTGGGTGAGCGCCACCAGCCCGCCCTTGCTCGCGGCGTACGCTTCTGTGTGCGGCTCGGACATGAGCGCGCGCGTGGAAGCGATGTTGATGATGCAGCCTGACGGGCGGCGCAACAGGGGCGCCGCGGCGCGCGCGCACAGGAAGGCGCCGGTCAGGGTCACGCCGATGATGCGCTGCCATTGCTCCACCGCAAGGTCCGTGAGC
>JBFXES010000150.1:0-7775 GCA_050179875.1 Thiohalomonadaceae bacterium | reverse complement strand
GCAGCGCGCCCGAGTCTTCGGCGGTATTGAAGAAGATGGGCGCGATCTTGCCGCCCAGGATCACGCCGCCCTGGCGCTTGTTGGGCACGAAGGGGATGTCGTCGCCCATGTGCCAGAGCACGGAGTTGATGGCGGACTTGCGCGAGGAGCCGGTGCCGACCACGTCGCCCACGAAGGCCACGGGCAGGCCGCGCTTCTTGAGTTCCGCGAGGGTGGCGAGGCCGTCGGGCATCTTGGCCACCAGCATGGCCTTGGCGTGCAGCGGGATGTCGGGGCGACTCCAGGCCTCGGAGGCGGGCGAGAAGTCGTCGGTGTTGGTCTCGCCGGGGACCTTGAACACGGTGAGCCGGATTTCGCGCGGCAGTTCGGGGCGGCTGGTGAACCACTGGGCGTCGGCCCAGGCCTGGGCGACCTGCCTGGCGGCGGCGCTGCCGCCCTTGGCCTTGGCCATGACGTCGTTGAAGGCGTCGAACATGAGCAGGGTCTTGCTCAGGGCGGCGACGGCCACCTCGCCTACTTCGGTGTCATCGAGCAGGTCCACCAGGGGTTTGATGTTGTAGCCGCCGAGCATGGTGCCGAGCAGGCCGGTGGCGTGCTTGCGGTCGATGAGGGGGCTCGTGGCGCTGCCCTTGGCCAGGTCGGCCAGGAAGGCGGCCTTCACGTAGGCGGCCTCGTCCACGCCGGGGGGAACGCGGTTGGTGAGCAGGTCGAGCAGGAGTTCTTCTTCGCCTTTGGGCGGGTTCTTGAGCAGTTCGACCAGTGCGGCGACCTGCTGGGCATTCAGGGGCAGCGGGGGCAGGCCCTGGGCGGCGCGTTCGGTGACGTGGGTGCGATATTGTTCGAGCATTTTCAATAACCTATGACGAAATCCGGTTCCGTGCGCGCAAGGCGGCCACGCTGAAAGGTCGTAGGATACCTTAGATGCCCGGTCGGGGCGGAGTCCTGCGGAACGGCGGCGGCCGTGGCGTCGCGGGGCGCGTGAATCCCTTCACGGCATTTGTGACGGTTTCTCGATAGTTTGTGCCCATAGCCGCACGAGTTTGAGGAGACCGCCATGGAAACCCTTGCCTTCGTGTTCGCCCTGGGTTTTCTGTCGCTGACCTCCGCCATCGAGACCGACGTACCCACTGCGGCTGTTCAGGAGGAGCAGACCGAGGTGCCCCATGACGGGCTCGAGCTGCGCCGTCAGCGGATTTACGCAATGAATCGTCTGTTCCGCGAGATGAGGCTTGCGGGACTGCCCCAGAATCGCGACGAGGGGCCGCAGAAAGTCCTGGTCGCGCAACGCTGAGCGCCTGCGTGTCTCTCCCGTAGAGCGGCGCTCATTTAGGCCCCCGCCCGACTAACAAGAAAGCCGTCCCAAGCTTGGGGGGAACGGTCGGGCGGGGGCTCCTTCCTCCGGTTGTCACTGCCCCAGGAGCGGCCTCAGGCCGCGATTCTTTGGGCCGCATCTCCTTGGTGGGAGCGAGCTTCCGCTCGCGACCCGGCTTGGCTGCAATCGCGAGCAGAAGCTCGCTCCCACAGGCGGGATGTCCCTGGAGCCCCGTAGGTCACTTGCGAAGCTATGTGACATCTCCATGCCGCGCTGTCACGTAGGCGCTTCGCGCCAACGTGACCTACGACGCTTGTCACCACGGTAGGAGTGGCCTCAGGCCGCGATTCTTCCCAGCCTCTCCTGGTGTGGGAGCGAGCTTCCGCTCGCGACTCGGCCGGGCTGCAATCGCGAGCAGAAGCTCGCTCCCACAGGCGGGATGTTCATTGGTCCCGTATCACCGGGTATCCGCGGGGATGACCCGTTTCCTTCCCATGGCCTCCCCTGCCGCTTCGCGGACGACCTCGGCGATGGCCCTGAACGCGGCCTGGCGGTAGCTGCCCTTGCGGTACAGCAGCCCTATGCGGCGCGTAGGCGCGGGTTCGGTGAAAGGCAGGTAGCGGATGCCCTCCTCGTTGCCGGCCGCGAGCTGGGGCATGAGGGTGATGCCGATGCCCTCCGCCACCATCTGGCGCACGGTTTCCAGGCTGGTGCCGCGGAAACCGCGGAATTCATTGGCGCCGGCGAGCAGGCACACGTCGAGGGCCTGGCCCCGCAGGCAGTGGCCTTCCTCCAGCAGAAGCACGTCCTGGCCGTGCAGGTGATCGAGCGTGGCCCGTTTGCGCGCGGCCAACGGATGGCTGGACGGGACGGTCAGCAGGAACGGTTCGTGGTAGAGGTCCAGTTCGGCGAACTCATCCGTCTCCACGGGCACGGCCAGGATGAGCAGGTCCAGTTCGCCGCGACGCAGGCGCTCCAGCAGCACGGCGGTCTGCTGTTCGTGCAGGAACAACTGCAGTTCGGGATGGCGCTCGCGCAGGCGCGCCATGAAGAGCGGCAGCAGGTAGGGCGCCACCGTGGGGATCACGCCCACCTGCAAACGCCCCTTGAGCGGGTCGCGGAAGGCGGCGGCGAGGTCCTTGATGGCGCGCGCCTCGGCGAGCACGCGCCGGGCCTGTTGGGCGACTTCGCGCCCGGCCTCGGTCATGCGCACGTGGCGGCCGTTACGCTCCACCAGCTGGATGCCAAGGGTGTCTTCGAGCTTCTTGATCTGGCCGCTCAGGGTGGGCTGGCTCACGCAGCAGCGCTCGGCGGCACGGTGGAAGTGCTGCTCTTCGTCGAGCGCCACCACATATTCAAGATCGCGCAGGTTCATGGCGTGGTTGAGGTGCGTGTGTTGCAGGCATGTTAACCCGGGAGGGTTGTTTCGTGCATGGCCCTGCGCGACCGGTTGTCTCGACGGTGTTCGCGGCATGACAATTCGGATGCGTGGGGGAATGCACTCCTCCGGCGCGACGATCGCGCGAGAATCGGGCAGCCAAACGAAAGAGGCGCAAATGTCCTGGGAAAAGCCCTTGTTGTTGCTTGGAGTGCTGGCCGGGCTGGTGGTTTCCGGCATCGGGCCGGCGGATCGCCTCACCTGGTTGCTCGAAGTCACGCCGGTGGTCATCGCCCTGCCCTTGCTGGTGACCACCCACGGGCGGTTTCCGCTCACGCCGCTGCTCTATCGGCTCATCGCGCTGCATGCGGCGATCCTGCTGCTGGGCGCCCATTACACCTATGCGCAGGTGCCGCTGGGCTTCTGGGTGCAGGACGTGTTCGATCTGAGCCGCAATCACTATGACCGCCTGGGTCACGTGGCGCAGGGCTTCATTCCGGCCATGATTGCCCGCGAGATTTTGATCCGGCGTTCGCCGCTGGTGCCGGGGAAATGGTTGTTCTTCCTGGTGGTGTGCGTGTGCCTGGCCATCAGCGCGTTCTACGAGTTCATTGAGTGGTGGGTGTCGCTGCTGGCCGGGGCCGAGGGGGATGCCTTCCTGGCGACCCAGGGGGATGTGTGGGACACCCAATGGGACATGTTCCTGGCCATGTGCGGCGCCATCGGCGCGCAGTTGCTGTTGGCGCGGGTGCAGGACAGACAGTTGGCGCGGTTGTAGCGGGCGGGAAGTCGCGAGCGGAAGCTCGCTCCCACCGGAAGAAAGATTCAACCGAGGGACATCCCACCTATGGGAGCGAGCTTCTGCTCGCGATTGGGGCCAGCTCCCACAATGAAAGGCCGAAGAATCGCGGCCTGATGCCGCTCCTACAGATGGTGGCGAACGTCGTAGGTCACGTTGGCGCGTAGCGGCTACGTGACAGCGCGGCGAGGGAATGTCACGTAGCTTCGCAACGTGACCTACGGGGCGGGCGCCACCGGTGGGAGCGAGCTTCTGCTCGCGATTGGGGCCACAGAGTCGCGAGCGGAAGCTCGCTCCCACATCGGGAAAATCCACCGCTCCGTTCCCCTCGTGGTACTAACCGCGCCCTCCCTCGGACAGGCGGGCGAGCATGGCCTGTTGGGCATTGCAGGGCGGGTTGTCGCCGGGGCTGAGGCGGCGATAGCTGCCGTCGGGCTGGAGTTCCCATGCGTGGACGTTGTCGGCCAGGTACAAGCTGAGATCCTCCAGCAGACGCTCCTTGTGCTTTTTCAACGTCACCGGGAAACATAGTTCCACGCGGCGGAAGAAGTTGCGTTCCATCCAGTCGGCGCTGGCGCAGTAGATTTCGGGATCGCCTTCGTTCTCGAAGTAATAGACCCGCGTGTGTTCCAGGAAGCGCCCGACGATGGAAACCACGCGGATGTTCTCCGATACCCCGGGCATGCCCGGCCGCAGGCAGCACATGCCGCGCACGATGAGGTCGATGCGCACGCCCGCCTGCGAGGCCTTGTAGAGCGCCTGGATGATCTGCGGCTCCACCAGCGAATTCAGCTTGGCGATGATGCGCGCCGGGCGACCGCGCCGGGCAGCGTCGGCCTCCCGTTCGATGTGCCTGAGCAGGTTCTCGTGCAGCGTGAACGGCGATTGCCACAGCTTGTGCAGCTTCGACACGCGGCCCAGGCTGGTCAGTTGCAGGAACACCTGGTGCACGTCCTCACCGATGAGCCGATCGGCGGTGAACAGGCCGTAGTCGGTGTAGAGCCGCGCCGTGCGCGGATGGTAGTTGCCGGTGCCGAGGTGCACGTAGCGCCGCAACTGCTTGCCTTCGCGGCGCACCACCAGGATCACCTTGGCGTGGGTCTTGTACCCCACCACGCCGTACACCACGTGCGCACCGGCCTCCTGCAGGCGCGTGGCGAGGGCGATGTTCGCGGCCTCGTCGAAGCGCGCGCGCAGTTCGATCACCACGGTCACCTCCTTGCCCTTGTTGGCGGCATCCACCAGCGCGTCCACCACGGCCGAATCGGGCCCGGTGCGGTAGAGCGTCTGCTTGATGGCCACCACGCTGGGGTCGCTCGCGGCCTGGCGCAGGAAATCGATCACGGGCAGGAAGGATTCGAAGGGATGGTGCAGCAGCACGTCCTGCTGGGCGATGGCTTCGAACAGATCGGTGCTGGTCGCCAGCGGCGCGGGCATGCCCGGGGTGAAGGCCGGGTACTTGAGTTCCGGCCGGTCGACCAGATCGGCCACGGCGGCCAGACGGTTCAGGTTCACCGGGCCGTTGGCGAGATAGATGTCCTCGGGGCCGAGATGAATGGTCTTTTGCAGGAACTGGCGGATCTCGTCCGGGCAGTCGTTGGCCAGTTCCAGGCGCACCACCGCGCCGTAGCGCCGCGAGGCCAGTTCACCCTCCAGGGCGCGCAGCAGGTCGTCCACCTCCTCCTCATCCACGAACAACTCGCTGTTGCGCGTCACGCGGAACTGCCAGCTGCCCAGCACCTTCATACCGGGGAACAGGTCTTCCATGTGGGCGTGGATGACGGAGGACAGGAACACGAAGTCGTAGGGCCCGCCGCCCACCTCGGGCGGCAGCGGGATGAGGCGCGGCAGGGAGCGCGGGGCCTGCACCACCGCCACGCCGCTGTTGCGGCCGAAGGCGTCCTTGCCCCTGAGGGCGACGATGAAGTTGAGGCTCTTGTTGAGCAGCCGCGGGAAGGGATGGGCCGGGTCCAGGCCCAGCGGGCTCAGCACCGGCAGCAGTTCTTCCTCGAAGTAGCGGCGTAGCCAGGCCTCCTGCGCCAGCGTCCAGTCGCTGCGGCGCACGAAATGGATGCCGTGCTCGGCGAATTTCGGGAACAGCACCTCGTTGAGCACGCGGTACTGCTCGTCCACCAGGGCCTGGGCCTTGGCGTGGACGGCCTTGAGGATCTCCGCGGCGCTCATGTTGTCGGGGCCGGCCTGCACCGATCCCAGTTCGGCCTTCTGTTTCAGGCCGGACACGCGTACCTCGAAGAACTGGTCGAGGTTGGTGCTGGAGATGCAGAGAAAGCGCAGCCGCTCCAGCAGCGGGGTGTTCTCGTCCTTGGCCTGCTCCAGCACGCGGCGGTTGAATTCCAGCAGGCTGAGCTCGCGGTTGAGATAGTGCTCGGGTTGTTTCAGGTCGACGGTATCCACAGGCGACTTCCAGGTCCGGTGCTTCAGCTTAGCCGAACCGTAATCCATTGTAGGAGCGGCCTCAGGCCGCGATTCTTCCCGCCTCCCCTTGTGGGAGCGAGCTTCTGCTCGCGACTCGGCCTGGCTTCAATCGCGAGCGGAAGCTCGCTCCCACATGGAAACACCCACATTGAGAACTACCACCTTGAGAATCGCGGCCGGACGCCGCGCCTACAGGGTGAAGTAGAAACTGGCGCCCTCGCCTTCCCGGCTCTCCGCCCACACCTCGCCGCCGTGGCGCTGGACGATGCGCTGTACGGTGGCGAGGCCGATGCCCGTGCCGGGGTATTCGCGGCCGTGCAGGCGTTCGAAGGGGCGGAACAGTTTTCCGGCGTATTGCATGTCGAAGCCGGCGCCGTTGTCGCGCACCACGTAGACGGTGCGGCCGTCCCTTTGCTCGCAGGCGAAGCCAATGCGCGCGGGCGAGCGGCCCGCGGTGAATTTCCAGGCGTTGCCGAACAGGTTCTCCAGCACCACCGTGAGCAGCGCGCGGTCGGCGTGGGCGCGCACGCCGGGCTCGATGGCGAATTCCACCGCCCGCCCCGGATCGCCCAGCTGAAGCGATTCCGCCACGGTTTGCGCCAGGGCCGAGAGGTCCACGTCCTCGCGCACGAGGTCCGCGCGGGTGATGCGTGAGAGGCGCAGCAGGCCGTCGATGAGTTCCGACATGCGGCCGGTGGCCGCGCGGATGCGCTGCAGGTAGTCCTGCCCTTCTGCATCCAGGCGATCGGCGTAATCGTCGGCCAGGATGGCGCTGAAGCCGTCGATGCTGCGCAGCGGCCCGCGCAGGTCGTGCGACACCGAATAGCTGAAGGCCTCCAGTTCGCGGTTGAGACTGGTGAGCTGTTCCACGTGCCGGGCCAGGTGTTCGTTGAGGCTGCGGATCTGCCGCGCGGCCCGCTCGCGCTCGGTGACGTCGCGCACGATGCTGGCGAGATAGTGCGCGCCATCCTGGCGCAGCGGGCTGGAACTGACTTCCAGCGGGAAGCGGGTGCCGTCGCGGCGCTGGCCAGACAACAAGGCCTCGCCGGCGGTGCTGGCCGGCGCCTGCTCGCCCGCCAACAGTCGCAGCACGTGGGCCGAGGCGAACCAGTCCGGGATGAGCGACTCGATGCCGCGCCCCAGCAGTTCGCCGCGGTCGAAGCCGAACATGGCCTCGGCCTGCGGGTTCACGTACTCGATGCATCCGTAGGTGGTGGTGATGAGGATGGCGTCCGGCGCGGCCTCGATGAGGGCGCGCAGACGCGCCTCGCTGGCGCGCAGGGAGGCCTCCATGAAGCGCCGCTCGCTCACCTCGCGGCCATAGGCGTGCAGCGTATCGTCGTCCACGTCGGCGATGACGAAGTTGAACAGGCGCGGGCCGAGGGCGAGGTCCACGTGCCATTGTCCGCGCGCGATGGCCTCGGGAACAGCAGTGGCCAAGCGCGCTTCGATGCCGGTCGTGCCCGCATAGTCGAGCAGTTCCCAGGCCGCATGGTTGGCCCAGCGGACGTGACCCTGGCGATCGAGCTGCAGGAAGGGATGCAGTCCCCGGCCCGGCAGCGGCGTCCGGCGCTTGCGCGGCGCCACGGCGAGCACCACCGCCGCGGTCAAGTGCACGCGCGTGATGCGCACGTGCTGTAACCGCCCATCGGCGGCCTGCAGCGTGACGTCGCCCGGCTTGAGGAAGGCGTCCGTGCCGAACTCGCGCACCAGTGCGGCCATGATGTCGTTGAGCGGCCGGGGCCGCGACTCCAGCAGGAGCCCCATGCCCAGCCCGTCGGCCAGGGCCGTCACGTCCACCAGGCCGGCGGTTTCGAGGAACAGGTCATTCACGGCGCCACGCCCGCACG
>JBFXES010000149.1:0-7798 GCA_050179875.1 Thiohalomonadaceae bacterium | reverse complement strand
TGGCGTAGGTCACGTTGGCGCATCGCGGCAACGTGACATGGGCGGGCTGAAGATGTCACGTAGCTTCGCAACGTGACCTACGGGGAAGGCGGTGGCGTAGGTCACTTTGGCGCGTTGCGGCTACGTGACATTGGGGCGGGCTGAAGATGTCACGTAGCTTCGCAACGTGACCTCGGGCGAAGGCGGTGGCGTAGGTCACGTTGGCGCGTAGCGGCTACGTGACATGGGCGGGCTGAAGATGTCACGTGGCTTCGCAACGTGACCTACGACTCCCCACAGAATGGATTTTCCCCGTGCCCCCCGTGTCCACCGTGGTCAAGGCTTTTTTCTTTGGGCGCGGGGGCGCGGTTGGGGATACGGCCGGCTATTCCGGGACCAGCCAATCCACGGACGCGCGTCCCGCGTGCCCCGGATCCAGCACCATCGCCAGCCACGGCAACAGCGCCTCCATGGCCGCGTCGAACTGCCACGGCGGGTTGAGGACCAGCATCCCCGAGCCGCGCATGCCCACGGAGTCCTCGGGGCGCGTGGTCAGCTCCACGTCCAGGATCTTGCGCAGGCCGCCGGCGCGGAAGGCGGCCTTGAAGCCCTCCGTGAGCTCGCGCGCCAGCACCGGATACCACACGGCGATGATGCCGCCCGCGAAACGCCTGTGGGCGGCCTGCACCGCCGCCACCACCTGGGCGTATTCGCTCTTCACCTCGTAGGACGGATCGATGAGCACCAGCCCGCGCTTTTCCGCCGGCGGCAACAGCGCCTTGAGCCCCTCGTAGCCGTCCCGGTGATGCACGGCGACCTGTTTGTCGCCGGCGAATTCCTGCTTCAGCACCGGGTACTCGCTGCCGTGCAGTTCCATGAGCACCATGCGGTCCTGCGGGCGCAGCAGATGACGGGTGACGCGCGGCGAGCCCGGGTAATGGCGCAGTGCCCCACCCGGCGGGTTGAGCGCGGCCACCGCGGACAGATAGGGCGCGAGCGCCTCGGGCGCCTCTCCCCTCCCCCACAGCAGGCCGATGCCCTCGCGGTACTCCCCCGTTTTTTCGGCCTGAGCCGCCGAAAGGTCATAGCGACCGGCGCCGGCATGGGTTTCCAGGTAGGCAAACGGCGCCGGCTTTTTCTTCAGCGCCTGGATGAGCAAGGCCAGCACGGCGTGCTTGAGCACGTCGCCCACGTTGCCGGCGTGATAACCGTGTCTGTAACTCAGCATCTATGCGGTCGGGTTCAACGCGGAGATCGCGGAGGCGCGGAGGACGCGGAGAAAATCCGAGGGGTCAAACGCCGATTGCATGGCGTCCCTCTGTGTTCCTCCGCGAACTCCGCGCCTTCGCGACCTCTGCGTTTCGGTCAGGATTTTAACGTGCCGCCGCCGACCACCCGCACCTTGGAAGCGGCGAGCTTGGCGCGGTCGCGGGAGTCGTTGATGCCCTCGCCCCAGGCCAGGGCGACGCCCATGCGACGGCGTTCGAAGGCTTCGGGCTTGCCGAACAGGCGCAGGTCGGTGTCGGGCACGCGCAGGGCGTCGGCGACACCTTCGAAGGCCACGCCCTTTTCGTTCATGCCGCCGTAGATCACCGCGCTGGCGCCCGGGGAGTGCAGTTTGGTGTTCACGGGCAGGCCCAGGATGGCGCGGGCGTGAAGTTCGAATTCGCTCTGGTACTGGCTCGCCATGGTCACCATGCCGGTGTCATGGGGGCGCGGGCTCACTTCCGAGAACCACACCTCGTCGCCCTTCACGAACAGTTCCACGCCGAAGATGCCGCGCCCGCCCAGGGCGCCGGTGATCTTGTGCGCCATGTCCTGGGCCGCGGCCAGGGCCGTCGGGCGCATGGGCTGGGGCTGCCAGCTCTCCACGTAGTCGCCCTTCACCTGCACGTGGCCGATGGGGTCGCAGAAGTGGGTTTCGATCTCGCCCTGTTCGTTGAGCGCGCGCACCGTGAGCAGGGTGATCTCGTAGTCGAAGTCGATGAAGCTCTCCACGATGACCCGGCCCTGGTCCACGCGGCCGCCGGCGCGGGCGTACTCCCAGGCCTTCTCCACGTCCTCGGGCGCGTGCACCATGGACTGGCCCTTGCCCGAGGAGGACATGACCGGCTTCACCACGCAGGGATAGCCGATGCCGCCGTCGATGGCCTGCTTCATCTCATTGAGCGTGTTGGCGAAGGCATAGCGCGAGGTGCGCAACTCCAGTTCCTCGGCGGCCAGCCGGCGGATGCCCTCGCGGTTCATGGTCAGGCGCGCGGCGCGAGCGGTAGGGATCACCTCGGCCAGGCCGTCGGCCTCGATGCGCTCCAGTTCCTCGGTGGCGATGGCCTCGATCTCCGGCACGATGATCTGCGGGCGTTCCTGCTCCACCAGGGCGCGCAGGGCCTGGGGGTCGGCCATGTTGATCACGTGGGCGCGGTGGGCCACCTGATGGCCCGGGGCGTTGGCATAGCGGTCCACCGCCACCACCTCCACGCCGAGGCGCTGCAGGGCGATGATCACTTCCTTGCCCAGCTCACCCGAGCCGAGCAGCATGACGCGGGTGGCGGAAGGAGAAAGCGGGGTTCCGAGCTTCATGGGGCGTGCGTCCGTTGGAAAAAAAACGGCCCTATGATACGCGTTCGTGCACGTCCTTAGCAGGTGGACGGGCGTACCCCGGCGCGCATGCCCCAAGCGTGCCTCTCTCGCCGCAATTTTCCCGCGGTCTCTGGTAAAGTCGGGGCGTTGTCCGCAGAGGAGATTCGCCATGCCCGAAATTGCCGCCACCTCAGACCCGGTCCAGCGCGTCCGCGTGTGGGATGTGCCCGTGCGGCTGTTTCACTGGACCCTGGTCGGCCTGATGGTCACGCTGTTCGTCACTGCCGAGGTGCTCGAGGACGCCATCCAGACCCACGCCCTCGCCGGCTATGCCGTGCTGGCGCTGGTGCTGTTCCGGATTCTTTGGGGATTCCTCGGGAATTCCCGCGCCCGCTTCGCCGATTTCGTGCGTGGGCCGGGCGAGGTGCTGCGCTATGCGGCGGGCTTTTTCCGCGGCCGCCACGAATTCCACGCCGGCCACAACCCGCTCGGCGGGTGGATGGTGCTGGCGCTGCTCGCCATGGTGCTGTTGCAGGCCGGCATCGGCCTGTTCACCAACGACGACATCCTGTTCGAAGGGCCGCTCGCCCACTGGGTGAGCAAGGACACCAGCGACTGGCTCACCGGACTGCACGAGGACGTATTCCACGTCCTGCTGGTCATGGTGGCCCTGCACGTCTCGGCCGTGGTGCTGCACCGCTTCTTGCACGGCGAGAACCTGGTCGTGGCCATGTTCACCGGCTGCAAGGAGGTGCCGGCGGGCGAGTCCGCGGGTGATGCCACCGGCGGCAATCCCCTGCTCGCCGTCCTCCTGCTCGCGGTCTGCGCGGGCGCGGTCTGGCTCCTGGTTGCCTGAGTCTGCGCGCCCGCCGCGGCGGGCGCACCTCTCCCCCGAATCCCGTCCGTTGCGTGGCGCAAGCCGCGCCACGGACGATTCACGTCGATAATTGAGTAAGTGGAAGTGGAGAAAAACACGTGAACGAAAAACCCAAGCTCATCCTGTCATCACTGGACTACGACCGCCTGGAGGCCCTGTTGGCCACCTTGCCGGCGGAAGGCGTCCCGGGCAAGGCCGCCCTGCAGGCGGAGCTTGACCGGGCGGAGATCGTGGAGCCGGACCAGGTTCCGCCCGACGTGGTCACCATGAATTCCACGGTGCGTTTCGTCATCGAATCCACCGGCGAGGAATTCACCCTCACCCTGGCCTACCCCAAGGACATCGACGGCAGCCCGGGACGCATCTCCATCCTCGCCCCCGTCGGCAGCGCCCTGCTGGGCCTGTCCAAGGGCGACCACATCGAATGGCCGCGACCGGGCGGGGGCATGATGAAGGTGCGCATCGTGGAAGTGGTCTACCAGCCGGAGCGCGCGGGCGAGTTCCACCGGTAATGAAGGTCCGCAATTGGGAGGTGAAGCTGGCGGATGCGCAGGTCACGTTGGCGCGAACGCGCCTACGTGACATCCGGCGGTTCTCACTGAACCATGGAGGCCACGGAGAAGAAACCTGCTCTTGCTCGGCGCCCCCTGCGCCTCGCGAAGCGCCCAGGACTGAAAGACCAGGAGAATGACGTCTTTTCTCCGTGGCCTCCGTGGTTTCTCCCTCGTCTTAAGGCTTGGTTCATGTGCCCCGTTCATGATTGCGGCCACACGATCAAACCGTCGCCGCTTCAGGACGTCGTCCATGAAAACCTTCATCGCCGCCTTCCTCGCCCTCGTGACCCTGCTCTGGGGCATCGGTCTCGCCTCGCCCGAACACGTGTCCTCCGCGTCGCTGCCCTGGCGCGTCTACAAGGAGGCCTTGTTCCTCACCGGCCTGTGGTCCATCGCGCTCATGTCCCTGGCCATGATGCTTTCCCTGCGCCCGGTTTGGCTGGAGCGCCCGCTGGGAGGGATGGATCGGGTTTACCAGTTGCACAAGTGGAGCGGCATCCTCGCGGTGACGTTCGCGGCGCTGCACTGGCTCATCGAGATGTCGGATGACGTGCTCAAGGCGCTGGTGGGTCGCGCCGGGCGCGGCAAGCACGACTTCGAGGGGTTTACCGAGGCCCTACGCGATGCCGGGGAGGCCCTGGGCGAGTGGGGGGTCTATCTGCTGCTGGGCATGCTGGTGCTGACCTTGTGGAAGCGCTTTCCCTACCGCCTCTGGGGCTGGCTCCACCGCGCCATGCCCATCCTGTACGGCATGCTGGTGTTCCATTCGGTGGTGCTCGCGCCGCCGGACTACTGGGGCCAACCCATCGGCGCGCTGTTGGCGCTGCTCGTTTCCGGAGGATTGATGGCGGGCGTGCTGTCGCTGACCGGCCGCATCGGGCGTCGGCGCCGCGTGGCCGGCCGCATCGTCGCCGTGGCCAGCCCTGCCCCGGACATCACCGAGGTGACCTGCGAGCTCGACGCGGCCTGGCGCGGCCATCGCGCCGGGCAGTTCGCCTTCGTCACCTTGCACGAGAACGAGGGTGCGCACCCGTTCACCATCGCGAGCGCCGATCGCGGTGATCGCAGGGTGACGTTCGAGATCAAGGGGCTGGGCGATTACACCCGCGGCCTGGCGCAGCGCCTCGCCACGGGCCAGCCGGTGCAGGTGGAAGGACCGTACGGCCGCTTCGACATGACGCGCAGCAACCGCAACGCGCGGCAGATCTGGATCGCCGGCGGCATCGGCATCACCCCGTTCCTCGCCTGGCTCGACGCCCTGCGAGCGCATCCGGAACGGGCCGTGGACGCCGAATTGCATTATTGCATCCGCAATCGCGACACCGACCCGTTCGTCGACCGCCTGGAGGCGCTGTGCGCCGCTGCCGGCGTGCGCCTGCACGTGCATGCAGGGCCGGGCGGATGCACGCTCGACGCCGCGCAACTGGCGGGCGACGGCACGCGCACGGAGGTGTGGTTCTGTGGGCCCAGCGGCCTCGGAGACAGCTTGCAGGACGGCCTGCGGCGCCTCGGACGCCGGGTGCGCTTCCACCGCGAAGCGTTCGAGATGCGCTGAGGATTTCGATCCCCTCACCCCAGCCCTCTCCCGGAGGGAGAGGGAGAGAAGCGGTACCTCACAGGTGGCGTAGGTCACGTTGGCGCGCAGCGCCTACGTGACAACCCGGCCAGAAGATGTCACGTAGCTTCGCAACGTGACCTACGGCACTGAGGATTTCGATCCCTCACCGCAGCACTTTCCCAAAGGGAGAGAGAAGCGGCACCTCACAGGTGGCGTAGGTCACGTTGGCGCGCAGCGCCTACGTGACAACCCGGCCAGAAGATGTCACGTAGCTTCGCAACGTGACCTACGGGCTCCCGCGGGAAAATGGATTTCCCCGTGCCCCCCTGTTATTGGCTTTTCAAAGGCCGCGTTTTCAACCGCCGATGGAGAACATGCGTTCGAGGTCGTGGCGGGAATGGACCTTGAAGGCGAGCAGGGTTTCGGTATCCACGATGCCTTCCACCTTCAACAGATCGTGGGTGACCATGTCGGCCATGGCCTCGTTGCTCGGCACGCGGACGATGGCCACCAGGTCGTAACGTCCGCCCACGGAGTACACCTCGCTGATGCCGGGCAGGTCCGCCAGTTCGGCGGCCACTTCGTTGACCCGCTGGCGTTCCACCTTGATGAGCACGATGGCAGTGACCATGTTTCTCTCCCCTCGGATTGAAGCTGAATTCCGCCCGGGACGTACGCCCGGGGCCTGCTGCATCCGAACTACACACTACGGAGCCGGAGGCTGCAAGCAAAAGGCCGCGTATGAACGCGGCCTTTTTTGTCGACGGCTTGATGCTTACTTGTTCTTGAAATCGGTGTGGCAGGACTTGCAGGTCTTGGCCGCGGCGCCGAATTCCGCCTTGATGGCATTCTCGTCACCGCTCTTGGCGACCAGGGCGAGCTTGGCAACGGCGGCCTCGAACTTGTCCACCTCGGCCTTGTAATCGGCAGCCTTGCTCCACACCTCGGGCTTGGCCTTGGTCTCGCCCATGTCGGAGCCTTCGATGAAGTGTTCCCAGGGCATGCCGGCCAGGGCGCTCAGGTTGGCGGCGCGCTTGGCGAAGGCCTCCTTGTCGAACGGCATCTTGCCTTCCACCATGGCGCCCATGGGGCCGAAATTCGACTTGATGAGGACGAAGGCGGCCTTGCGGGCGGCGATGGCGTCTTCGAACTGATCGGCGGAGGCCGAGAACGCAGCGCCGAGGGCAAGGGCACCGGCGAGGATGAGAGGCATCTTCTTCATATTTTCATTCTCCGGGTTGGGGCACCGCCCCGATGGCAGTGCGAAAAACGCGGGAATTGTAACACTGACCGAACGGTCAGGGTCAGGCATGGGCCCACGTAAATCCCGTATGTTCCCGGTTCTGCGATGGCCCTCCCGCGCCGGAGGTCACGAACCCCGCTCCGTCATTGACCAGCAGCCCGTTTCTGATTAGGATGCGCGGGTTTTTAGAACACCTCTAAATCCCACACATGGAGGCATGAAAATGGCAGTTCTCGTCGGCCGCAAGGCCCCCGACTTCACCGCTCCTGCGGTCCTCGCCAACGGCACCATCGTCAACGAGTACCACTTCTCTGCCGAGACCAAGGGCAAGTACGCGGTCGTCTTCTTCTACCCCCTCGACTTCACCTTCGTGTGCCCCTCCGAACTCCTGGCCTTCGATCACCGCATCGAAGAGTTCAAGAAGCGCGGCGTGGAAGTGATCGGCGTGTCCGTGGACTCCCACTACACCCACAACGCCTGGCGCAACACGCCGGTGGACAAGGGCGGCATCGGCCCCGTGCGCTACACCCTGGTGGCTGACCTGACCCACGCCATCGCCAAGGCCTACGACGTGGAAACCCCGGCCGGCGACGTGGCCTTCCGCGGTTCCTTCCTGATCGACCGCAGCGGCATGGTGCGCCACCAGGTGGTGAACGACCTGCCCCTGGGCCGCAACGTCGATGAAATGCTGCGCATGATCGACGCGCTGCAGTTCACCGAAGAGCACGGCGAAGTCTGCCCGGCCGGCTGGAAGAAGGGCGAGACCGGCATGTAGGCCTCTCCCGAAGGCGTGGCCGAATACCTGGCCAAGCACGGCGAGAAGCTGTAAACGGAACGCGCGTTTTCGGCGTTTCAAGAACCGGCCGCTTCGAGCGGCCGGTTTTTTTTGGTTCTTCACGCCTTCCCGGGAAATGCAGCCTTGATCTTCAGGAAGAAATAGGCTGAGTCCCGGTATCCGTAGGCCATGCGTTTGATGACCTTGATGCGGTTATTGATGCCCTCAAGGA
>JBFXES010000148.1:0-7884 GCA_050179875.1 Thiohalomonadaceae bacterium | reverse complement strand
AGCCCTTGAGCGTGGTGGTGCGTCTGTCCGCGTCAAGGGTTCCCTTCGCCGGGCTCCGCCCGCCCTTGACCCGGCCAGACCCACCCTGCCCGGAGCCCAGTTCACCCACTCGAAATTCAAAAGAGGCGGATTTTAACCGCACATGAGACACCACGCCGCAAAAAACTCCGCCGGCTCGACCCCCCCGGCCGGCCCCGCCGACTGGCGCACCCTGAAGAAACTCGGGCCTTATCTCTGGGAGTACCGCTGGCGCTTCATTTTCGCCGTGAGTTTCCTCGTCGGCGCCAAGCTCGCCACCATCGGCGTGCCCATCGTGCTCAAGCACATCGTCGACAGCCTGGACACCGCCAAGAATGCAGTGCTGATCCTGCCGACCGCGCTCATCGTCGGCTACGGTCTTTTGCGCCTCGCTACCACGCTGTTCACCGACCTCAGGGACATGATCTTCGCCAAGGTCACCCAGGGCATGATCCGCAAGATCAGCATCGAGGCCTTCCGCCACCTGCACAACCTGTCGCTGCGCTTCCATCTGGAAAGACAAACCGGCGGGGTCACGCGCGACATCGAGCGCGGCAGCCAGGGCATTTCGGCCATCATCAATTATCTGCTGTTCCGCATCGCGCCTACGCTGATCGAGATCCTGCTGGTGGGCGCCATCCTGCTGGTGCAGTTCGACTGGGTGTTCGCGCTCATCACCGTGGGCGTGGTCGTGATCTACATGGTCATGACCATCGTCATCACCGAATGGCGCACCAAGTACCGGCGCAGGATGAACGAGCTCGATTCCATCGCCACCACGCGCGCGGTGGACAGCCTCATCAACTACGAGACGGTGAAGTATTTCGGCAACGAGAAGTTCGAGACCGAGCGCTACAACACCAGCATGGAGCACTGGCAGGAAGCCGCGGTCAAGAGCCAGAACTCGCTGTCGCTGCTCAACACGGTGCAGGCCTTCATCATCGCCATCGGCGTGACACTCGTGCTCTGGCGCGCAGCCGCAGGCGTGGTGGCGGGTACCCTGAGCCTGGGCGATCTGGTCATGATCAACGCTTTCCTCGTGCAGATCTTCCTGCCGCTCAATTTCCTCGGCGTCATGTACCGCGAAATCAAGCAGTCCATTACCGACATCGAGCGCATGTTCAAGCTGCTCTCGCAGAATATCGAGGTCCGGGACAAGCCCGGCGCCAGGCCGCTCGTCGTTGCGGGCGGGGCGGTGCGCTTCGACAACGTGAGCTTCGCCTATGATCCAGAGCGCCCCATCCTGCGGGGCGTGAGCTTCGACATTCCGGCCGGGCGCACCGTCGCCGTGGTCGGCACTTCCGGCGCGGGCAAATCCACCCTGGTCAGGCTCCTGTTCCGCTTCTACGACGTCACCGGCGGGTCCATCAGCATCGACGGCCAGGACATCCGCGACGTGACCCAGGAAAGCCTTCGCGCCGCCATCGGCATCGTGCCGCAGGACACCGTGCTGTTCAACGACACGCTCTACTACAACATCGCCTACGGCAAGCCCGAGGCCACGCGCGAGCAGGTGGTGGAAGCCGCGCGCGCGGCGCATATCCTGCATTTCATCGAGTCGCTGCCCAAGGGCTGGGACACCGTGGTGGGCGAGCGGGGACTCAAGCTCTCCGGCGGCGAGAAGCAGCGCGTGGCCATCGCCAGGACGCTGTTGAAAAACCCCGCCATCCTGGTGCTGGACGAGGCCACCTCGGCGCTGGACTCCAAGACCGAGAAGATCATCCAGGCCGAACTGCGCGAGGTGATGAAGAACCGCACCACCCTCACCATCGCCCATCGCCTCTCCACCATCATCGATGCCGACGAGATCCTGGTCATGGAAGCCGGCCGCATCGTCGAGCGCGGACGTCACGAAGTGCTGCTCGCCATGCACGGCCATTACGCGCACATGTGGGAGATGCAGCAGCAGGCGATGAAGGAACAGGCCGAGGCGGCCTGAGCTGAGTTTTTTGAGCAACCGAAAAGCGAATTTACAGGGAATTTACAGGGAGGATATGAGAGGTTCAGGGAGTAAAAAATCATTCCTCCCATTCCTCCCTTAACCTCCCTGTTGTCGATTGATTCATGCAGGCATGAGAATCCACAAAGTCAGTTGGGCAGATGCACAGGCCGAACTCTCCTTCATCCGCCGCACGGTGTTCATCGAAGAGCAGCAAGTGCCGGAAGCACTGGAATGGGACGGCGAGGACGAATACGCCCTGCACGTGCTGGTGACCGAAGGCGATGAGCCCGTCGGCTGCGGGCGCATGCTGTCCGACGGACACATCGGCCGCATGGCGGTGCTGAAGGATTATCGGGGCAGGGGCGTGGGCCGCCTGATCATCAAGACCCTGCTCATGGAGGCGGAGAAGCTGCGCAAGGGAAAAGTCTTCCTCAACGCCCAGACGCGCGTTGCCGGTTTTTACGCAAAATACGGTTTCATTCGGGTCGGCGGGGAGTTCCCCGACGCCGGCATTCCTCACGTACGCATGGAGAAGACCTTGGACAATTTCAGCGAAACCTTGAACAGCCGCTTTGCCATTCCCGGCCGCCTGCGCTTCCAGGACGCCGCGCCCGGCCTGCCGGTTGCGGAAATCACCACGCCCGACGCCATGGCACGCGTGGCGGTGCAGGGCGGCCAGGTGCTGGAATGGCAGCCCAACGGCCACAAGCCGGTGATCTGGGTGTCCAAGGCCGCGGTCTACCAGCCCGGCAAGGGTGTGCGCGGCGGCGTGCCGGTGTGTTTCCCCTGGTTCGGACAGCTCGACGACAAGGGTGTGCACGGCTTCGTGCGCACGCGCATGTGGGAAGTGCGCGAAGCCAAAGTCGATCTGGCCGACACCGTGGTGTTGAAGCTGGGCATCAGGGACGACGAATCCACCCGCGCGATCTGGGATCACGCCTTCGACCTGGAACTCATCGTCACCGTGGGTGCCGCGCTGAAAATGGAACTCGTCACCCGCAACACCGGTGCCGCGCCCTTCACCATCACCGACGGCCTGCACACCTATTTCCGCGTCGGCGACATCGGCCAGGTCAAGGTGCACGGCCTCGACGGCACGGCCTACCTCGACAAGACGCGCGACTTCGAGCAGTTCACCCAGCAGGGCCCGGTGACGTTTTCCGAGGAGACCGACCGCGTATACATCGACACCGCCGCCGACTGCCTGATCGAGGACCCCGTGTTCGGCCGCACCATCCGTGTAGCCAAGTCCGGCAGCCGCTCCACCGTGGTGTGGAATCCCTGGAGCGAAAAGGAAAAGGGTTTCGCCGACATGGCGGCGGGCGAATACAAGGACATGGTGTGCGTGGAGACGGTCAACGCCAGCCCCGACGAAATCACCGTTGCCCCGGGCGGCAGGCACAGCCTGGTGGCTTTCATCGGCGTGGAGTAGTCGCTCAGGACGAACGGAGGCCTGGGTATGTTCGGATGTCGCGTGCTGACAACCTGTCTGCTTGGATTGGCCCTGTCCGCCTGCGACAAGCCGGCGGAAACCGTACCGGGCGCCACGGCCTCGGCTTCGGTACCGGCGCACAAGGCTGCCGCCGTGCCGGACGCCCGGCTCAACCCCGAGCAGGTCGAGCGCGGCCGCCAGATCTACGAAAAGCACTGCATGGAATGCCATGGCGCCGAGGGCAAGGGGCAGCCGGGAGACTGGCGTGTGAAGGAGGCCAACGGCATGTACCCGCCGCCTCCGCTGGACGACACGGCGCATGCCTGGCACCACCCCACGGCCGTATTGAAACAGCGCATCCGCGAAGGCAGTCCGCCCGGCGTGGGCAACATGCCTGCGTGGGAGGGCAGGCTCACCGAGGCCGAGATCGACGACGTGGTGGTCTACGTCAAGTCGCTATGGTCGCCGGAGGTGTTCCGGCACTGGGTCGAGATCGAAATGCGCTCGATGCAGAACTAGCAGCCTCGCATCCTGTTGAGGCCCATCACCGCTATGACCAGCAGCTTGTTGCCATTAGGCGTGGGCGAGTCCAGCCCATGGCGCGAAGACGGCGAATGAAACGGCTTTCATGGTGCGGGTGCGGCGTCAACGTGAAACAACGCAAAGCGTTTCCACGCCCCCCTCTCCCACGGGGAGAGGGCCGGGGAGAGGGAACGGACATGGCTGCTGTTGCGTTCATGATTCGGGTTGGCGCAGTCGCCATGTCCGTTAGTTCAGATCGACCGCGTGCGCTTTCAGGTCTTCGAGCGCAACGACTTTCAGCGAAGTCTGGTGGGTGGCGCCCAGCACCACCTTGGGGGCATAGCCCGCATCCAGCGCCTGCTGCCAGCGGCTGGCGCACAGGCACCAGCGGTCGCCGGGCTTGATGCCGGGAAAGCCGTATTCCGGCGCAGGCGTGGAAAGATCATTGCCGGTGTAGCTGGAAAAGGCCAGGAAAGCCTCGTCCGCCACCACGCACACGCCGTGCAGGCCCACATCCTGCGGCCCGGTGTTGCAGCTGCCGTCGCGGTAGAACCCGGTCAGGGGCTGGGTGCTGCAAACCTGCAGCGCCTCGCCCAGCACGTTGAGGGAGGGGTCGAGTTGATCGTTGTCGCTCATGTCTGGTTCATTGCTTCTTCCTGGGCCAGCCGCATGATATAGCGGCTGAAGTCGGGGTCTTCGCCATGCAGGAGTTCGGGCAGGGCATTCCTGAAATCCTCGCGCCCGCACCATTCGCGCATGTAGTCTTCCCATGACAGCCAGCGCCGGCGTTTCCTGTCCGACATGTCTTCCTCATAGGCCAGCAGGTAGGCGCGCTCGAACAAGGCGATGAGGATTTCATACAGCACCATCATGCGCTCGCGCTGGTCGGCGCTGAGGTTGGAGGAAATATGCGTGCGCGTGCGCAACTGCAGGTCGGGATTGTCCAGCACCAGCTTGAGAAAGTCGGTGTAGGCATCGGACAAAAGCTGATACGCCTCCTCGTCCTCGTTCTCGCGCTCCTTGCGCTGCTCGTACAGGAACACTGCGATGGCCAGCGGCAGGCCGACGACGGTGACGATGTAACTGGCGAGTTCCCAGGTTTCCAGGGAGGGCATGGTTTGTCCTGCGGTTGGTGCAGATAAAGTCTAATCGTATGCTACCCGAAACTGTTGCAGCAGAAACGTGCATGATTCCTATAATTCCTACGCTTACGCTGCATGATCGTTACGGCAGGCGGATCATGGGCTATGACAACAGCCATGCGGTCAAGCGGCCGAAGAAGTTCAAGTATGCCGGGCAGCGCATGCCCTATGACCACAAGCACCGGCATGCGGCGGACGAAGGCATTCCCTACGAATTCAGGAGTGCGGCGCAACTGTTGGAAGACTTCTTCGCGGAAGTCGATAAGGTACTGAAAGAGGTGGCGAAATGAGCAAAGTGCTGATTGGCATCATGCCCCAGGAGGAAAAAATACGGGAACGCATGCTTGCCATTGCAAAAGGCGAGTACAAGCCCAAGCCGGGCGAGCCGAAAATCTGGTTCACCTCGATGAAATCGCTCGCCGAAGTGCTCAGCGACGAAAACCGTGCGCTCCTGCAGGTGATCCGGGAGTCCAAGCCGGAATCCATCACCAGCCTGGCCGCCATGACCGGGCGCAAGCAGAGCAACCTTTCGCGCACGCTAAAAACCATGTCCCGCTATGGGCTGGTTGAAATGAAGAAAAAAGACCGTCAGGTCCGCCCGGTGGTCAGGGCCACGGAATTTCAGATCATTGCTGCCTGACGTGCCCTGTTGCAGAATCTGGAAAAACGGGCTCGGAGGCTGCACAAACAGAAAAAGGCTGGGAGCCAAAATCTCCAAGCCTTTGTCTTGTCTGGTGCTGGTGAGAGGAGTCGAACCTCCGACCTACTGATTACGAATCAGTTGCTCTGCCAACTGAGCTACACCAGCGCGAGCGGGATTATACCTTGAAGTAGGGGAATCCTGCCTTCTGTGCGGCGTAAATTCCGCGCCCTCACCCCTGGCCCCTCTGCCCGGGGGAGAGGGGAAAAAAGTTACATTCCCGGATGTGGCAGGTGTTCTTCCAGCCGTGCCAACACGCGCTCCCGGCCCAGGAGTTCGAGGGTGGCGTCGATGGACGGGGTCTGCGGTTCGCCGGTGACGAGCACGCGCACGGGCATGGCGAGCTTGGGCATCCTGAGGTTGAATTCCCTGGCGACGTCCTTGATCAGGGCGCCCAGGGCCTCGCGCGTCCATTCAACTTCTTCGAGGCGCGATTTCAGCACATGCAGGGCCATGAGGTTTTCCGGCGTGACGTGCTGCGACAGCAGGTCGGCGCTGGGGGCGAGGTCCCGGTAGAACGGCATGGCTTCGTCGGCAAGTTCATTCAATGTGGCCGCACGCTCCTTCACCAGCGCCACCACTTTCAGCGCGTCCGGCCCCTTGTCGATGTCGAGGCCGCGCCTGGCCATGCGCACCCTTAGATCGGCGACGAGGTCGGCGTCCCTGGCCTGCCGGATGTAGTGCTGGTTCACCCAGCGCAGCTTCTCGGTGTTGAACTGGGCCGAGGAGGCGGTGATGTGGTCGAGGTCGAACCACTGCACGAACTGCTCGCGCGAGAAGATCTCGTCGTCGCCGTGCGACCAGCCAAGGCGAGCGAGGTAGTTGATGACGGCTTCGGGCAGGTAGCCGTCCTCGTGATACTGCATCACCGATACGGCGCCGTGGCGCTTGGACAGCTTGGTGCCGTCGTCGCCCAGGATCATGGGCAGGTGGGCGTACTGGGGAATTTCCGCGCCCAGGGCCTTGAGGATGTTGATCTGGCGCGGGGTGTTGTTGACGTGGTCGTCGCCGCGGATGACGTGGGTGATCTTCATGTCCCAGTCGTCCACCACCACGCAGAAGTTGTAGGTGGGGGTGCCGTCGGCGCGGGCGATGACCAGATCATCCAGCTCGGTGTTGGAAATTTCGATCACGCCCTTGACCAGGTCGTTCCAGGCCACGCTGCCGCTGGTGGGGTTTTTGAAGCGCACCACGGGCTGCACGCCGGAGGGCGGCGTCGGCAGCTTCTTGCCGGGCTCGGGGCGCCAGGTGCCGTCGTAGCGGGGTTTTTCGCCGCGCGCGCGTTGCGCTTGCCGCATGGCGTCGAGCTCCTCGGTGCTGCAATAGCAGTGGTAGGCGTGGCCGCTCGCCAGGAGCTGTTCGATCACTTCCTTGTAGCGCATGAAGCGGTGGGTCTGGTAGTACGGCCCTTCGTCGTGTGTCAGCCCCAGCCACTGCATGCCGTCCAGAATCGCCTGCACCGCCTCGGGGGTGGAGCGCTCGATGTCGGTGTCCTCGATGCGCAGGATGAACCGGCCGCCATGGTGCCGGGCATAGGCCCAGGAAAACAGCGCGGTGCGCGCGCCGCCGATGTGCAGGTAACCGGTGGGAGAGGGGGCGAAACGGGTTCTGACCATGGGAATGCGGACTGCCGAAAACCCGCCATTTTACGCCAAAGCATTGAAGAACATCGATCGGCGTACGTTACGTTTGACCGCAGAGGCAGGCCTGTGGTTAAATTCGCCCCGTCCCTTTGGACCGAATCGCATCTTGGGCAGTTAGCTCAGCGGTAGAGCACTGCCTTCACACGGCAGGGGTCACTGGTTCGATCCCAGTACTGCCCACCAAGATAACTCAAAACAGGCCCTTGTCGATCAAGGGCTTTTTGTTGACCCGGATTTTGTTGACGGCCCGGATCGTCTCTGCTTCGGGAACTGCTCAAATGAAGTGGGGGCGACACCTTGGCGTGCCGCTCATTTCCTCGGGACGGCGATTCTATCGAGACGCTGCGCTGCAGAATGCGACGAAGCATTGATTTAACATAATATACATTATGCGAAGTATGGGATTCGGGAAATGCGGCAGCTCTCGGGCTATGGGCTGTTGTTGTCTCGGGCCGTTGATCCGTTCGCCCTATCGATCGCAGTGA
>JBFXES010000147.1:0-7917 GCA_050179875.1 Thiohalomonadaceae bacterium | reverse complement strand
CTGGCCGCCATCGGCGGCATCACCTCCGCCAACGGCGCGGCGCTGGTGGCCGCCGGCGCCGATCTGCTCGCGGTGATCTCGGATGTATTCGGCCACAACGACATCCGTGCCGCCGCCCAGCGCATCGCGCAGCTCTTCCCATAACGGACACAGGAGCGGGCTCAGCCCGCGATTTGCCGCGGCGGATGAAAACCGTCGCAGCCTGAGGCCGCGCCCGCCCTGTGATCACCCGGTTTGTGGGAGCGAGCTTCTGCTCGCGACAGGCAGGAGGCCGTAACCTGGAAATCGCGAGCAGAAGCTCGCTCCTACACACGAAAATCCCTCATGCCAATTGGCTGTAGCGGCATGAAAATCACCGTGGCGCTAGCGCAGCAGGTTACCCACTCCTGTCAGCACCAGCAGCGCGGCACTCAGCCGCGTGGCGGTGACGCGATGCTGCTGGAGTTGCTCGCGCAGGCGGGCGCCGATCCATGCGGCGCCGACACCGTAGACCAGGGATGGGACCAAGATCGCGCCGAGACCGAAGCCGAGGCCAAGCAGCAGGCCATGCCAGGGGCTGGCGCTGACGGCGGCGGAGAAAAGCACCGTTGCCAGCGGCGCACACGGGGTGAGGGTCATGCCTGCGCCGAGCAGCAACAGGCCGCCGGGGAGCAATGGCTGGCCACTACCGGCGATGGCAGTGCGAGCGAGTTCCACACGTCGTAAAGGCCGTTCCTCGTCACGACCTTGCAACGATGCAGGGCCGGCATGGCACACGGGTGCGCCGGGGCGGCGTTGCCACAGACCGAAGCCGATGAGAATGGCGGCGACGCCGACGAGGGCACGCACGTGGGCGGCATCGGCGACCTGACCGCCCAGGTATTGGCCGAGGGCACCAGCCGCCGTGGCGAGGGCGGCGTAGCCGCCCAGGCGGCCGACGGAGAACGGCAGCAGGATGCGCCAGGAGCGGCGGATGCCGCCGTCGCTGGCGAGGAACACCGGGCCCAGATAGGGCAGACAGGCCAGAGTGCACGCCCCCATGCCGAACACCAGCCCCAGCACGGCGGCCATGGGAAAGCTGACCAGGGTCTGCTCGATGGGCGTCATGCCTGTTCCACCAGGTGTTCGTTGCGGGCGAGGATGGCGGCGCCGAAGGCGGTGGTGGTCTGCGGGTTTTCCGGAACCACCAGTTGCCGTTGCAGTTCATCCTCGATGGCGGCCACCAGCCCCTTGTTGAGGGCGGGACCACCGTCGAAATAGACGCGGTCCTCGATGCCCACACGCTTGGCCAGGCGCACGGTGCGTTTGGCGATGGAGTAGTGGATCCCGGCAACGATGGCCTCTTTGTCATGGCCGCTGGCCAGCAGGCCGATGATCTCCGATTCGGCGAACACGGTGCAGGTGCTGTTGATGGCGAGCGGGGCGCTTTGGCTGTTGAAGTGGTAGTCGCCCAACTCTTCCAGGTCGATCTCCAGGTTGCGGGCGGCGACGTCGAGGAAACGGCCGGTGCCGGCGGCGCACTTGTCGTTCATGGCGAAGTTGACGACGTGGCCGTCGGCGTCGATCTGGATCGCCTTGGAGTCCTGGCCGCCGATGTTGATGATGGTGCGCACCCCGCCGAAGGCCTTACCGGCCTCGTGGGCACCGATAGCGTTGGCGGTGATCTCGCTGATGGAGTCGTCCGCTTCCTTGAACAGCTTGCGGCCGTAGCCGGTAGCGATGACATAGCGCACGTCGTCGCGGGTCAGCTTCAGGTCGGCGAGCAGGCGTGCCAGCGCTTCCCTGGCGTTCTTGTGGAACAGGCTACCCGAGGCGGTGACGTGGACACCCACGAGGCTTCCCTTCTCGTCGACCACGGCTACCTTGATGGCGGTCGAGCCGATGTCGATGCCGGCGAAATAGTTCATGCGTGTTTTCTCTTGCGGGTCTTGAGGGACTCGAGAAAGGCCTCGATGCGGGTGGAGAGCTGGCCCATGTCGTCGGGGCTGTAATCGGTCTCCACGTAGAGCATGGGGATGCCCTTGGCGGAGAGCGCCTCGGCGATGCTGCGCTGCTCCATCTCGTACACCTGGCAGCCGGCGAAGGCCTGGTAGACCACGCCGTCCACGGCGAAGCTGTCGGCCAGTTCCAGCAGCCGGCGCCGGCGGTCGTCGTTGCGGGTGAAGATGGGGCAGGTGCAGGGCTTCAGATAGCGATCGGCGAGGGCGTCGACCATGTCGTCGAGACGCCACTCGTCCACCGCGGTCAGGTCGTAGAGCATGCGGTTGGCCGAGCAGGTCTCGTCGGCCACCACCACGCCGCCGGCCTCTTCGATGAGCAGCGGCAGCTTGAGATTGGGAAAGATGGGCGGCGAGCCGGTGAACAGGATGCGCGGCGCCTTGCGCTGGGCCGCCTGAAAGTCCTCCTGCAGGCGTTGCTGCAACTCCTCATTCAATGCCTCCACCGCCGCGGTCCAACGCTCGATGTCGTCGAAGAAGAACGCGTTGGTGACCAGAAAGGCGTCCTTGCCGAGGAACACCGCGGGCTGGCTCTTGCGGAGCTGGTGCAGCGTGCGGAACGCCGCCTGCGCGCGCGCCGTGCGCGCCATGGCCGCCTTGAGCGCCTTGCGGGTCAGGCGCTTGCCGGTGACTTCACTGAGCCGCACGGCAAACTGCCGCACGCTGCGCTGCCAGTAGAGCCGCGCCTCCTCGCTCTCCTTGGCCGGCGGCAGTTCCAGGTCGTACACCCGGTGGCCCATCGCCTCGATCATGGCGCTGGCCTTTTTCTTCTGGTCGCAGGTGGTGGGGTTGACGATCAGATCGAGCTTGCCGACGCGCGGCACAGGGTCTTGGCTGCTGAGCATGCCCAGCGTCGCCTTGACCAGCGAGCAGGACTTGGCAGGCATGAAGTCGCCGCCGATCTGGTCGTAGTGATAGGCGCCGTTGCACAAACGCACCGGGGTGGCGCCGACGGCGTGGATCAACTCTTCCGGCGCCTGGATGCAGGTGGTGCCGATGCGCATCCCTTCGTACGGCAGCGCCTCGCCCTGGCAGTAGACGCGGCGGAACAGGTCGTAGAAATAATCCATCCGCCGTGGGTTGTCATCGAAGCGGTCGGTGATGTGGTCGAGGATGTTCTCCGCCTCGCGCGCCTGGCGGCTGTGATTGAACGATAGGGGGTGGCGCTCAGTCACCGGCGGCTCCTTTGTTCATGCGTTTGATGAAGCCCTGTTCGGTCGCTTCAAAAAGGGTGACGCCCGCGAAGGTGGCCTTGAGGGCACCGTCCTCCGGGCAGGCGGAGACGCATTTCAGGCACAGGATGCAGTCGTCCTGCATGATGCGTGTGGTGTTCACCTCGTCGGCGATCTCCTTGATGTCCATGTCGCACACACGGTAGCAGTCGCCGCAGCGGGTGCATTTGCCGCCGTCCTTGCGCAGTTGCAGCAGCGCCGGCCGGGAGAGCAGGTAGTGCAGCGCGCTCATGGGGCAGAAGAAGCAGAAGAAACGCTTTTTCACGAAGGCGCCTGTGAAGAATCCGCCGGTGATGAGCATGCCCAGGGCGGTCATGATCATGGTGCTCTTTTCCGCGAAGTTGACCGTAAGCTGCGAGGTGTCGCCGGTGAACAGCGGGAGGATCATGCGGCCCGGGCAGATGTCGCAAAAAGGCGTGCCCAGGCTGTGCGGCAGCAGTCCGCCGCCTACCGCCAGGGGCATGAGAATGGTGAGGGCAAGCAGTACGTACTTGATCACCGTGAGGCGGCGGAAGGCGGCCTCGCGGTAGCGCGAAAAGCGCACGCCCAGACGCGTGCGCAGCGCGGTGATCCAGTCCTGCAAGGTGCCGAGCGGACAGGCGTAGCCGCACCAGGCCTTGTTGAGCACGAAGAACCACAGGGCGAACAACACGAAGGCCTCAAGCACGCCGAGAATCGCCCAACTGAACAGCCGCTGCCAGGGCACGCTCAACTGGTGTTGCAGCGGCAGCAGGTAACACACGCCGCCGCGGCTTTCACCTACAAAGCCGCAGGCGAAGGTGGGCAGGCTGTTGCCCAGGTTCACGGCCGCGTAACCGCCATAAATGAACAGCACGAAGAAGCCCAGTTGCAGCCAGAAGCGGAAGCGCCTGAGGTCGATGCCGTTGACCCACTGCCTAATCATGGAAGCGCACCTCGCGAAACGGCCGGGTGCGGCGCCGGCGATAGACGTAAACGCCCAGGCCGCCGAAGCTCAAGCCGAACAGGCCGATGGTGAGGCCGTAGGCGTAGGACTGGTAATCGCGGCTGGACGGGTGGTATTGGCCGGCCAGGGTGGCCTGGTAGCGGGTGCGCGCGTAGGGCGCGCCGTCCAGTGCGCCGGCCTCGTCGCGCTCCAGCGTGGCGACTGCCAGGAAGTCCTGGCGGTGGCGGTAATCGAAGTCCGCCCAATCCGGGAAATAGTCGCGCACGAGGGTGAAACGGGCGCGGCCTTCCGCATCACTGTGCACGGTGTTGCGCCAGCCCGAAGCGGTGATCAGCGTGACCTCCGCCCCTGCCACGGGCATGCCGTGGGTCAGCACGCGGAACGTCACCGTGTCACCGAAGCCGAGGCGGGTATGAAAGTCCTCGTTGTTGAGGCGTTCGCGGACGAGTTCCAGCGGGATGCTGGCCAGGTGTTTGGGCGGCATCTTGCTCTGCACGTCGTCATGGCCTTCGCGACAGCTGTGCTTGAGCACCTCCGCCTTGGCCACGCTGACATCCAGGCGAGCGTCGCGCACCTGTCGCCGGGTCAGATAGACGTCGTAGAAACCTTCCTGTGCCACGGGGAAGCGCCATTGGCTGTGCTTCCCTGTTGGATCGGCCGGGTGTGTGCTGTGTGCACCGGCAGGATCCTGCACCAGGAGTTCACCGCCCGTTGCCGCCGCCGCATAGCCGGCGGTGCCCGGCGCCTCGCCGGCGCGCAGCCACAGGCGCTTGAAAAACGTGCCCCGCGGGCCGGGTTCCAGCCAGCCGCCGTGGGCGCTGCGCAGCCGCGCGGTCATGGCGGGGTCGGGCGGTTGATCCGACAGCCACAGGGGCTCCGCCGCGGCGTAGTGTGCGCACGTGACCAGGCACAGCAACGCCCAGAAACGAAAAGTGCGCATGGACGATCTCCTCATGGGGCGGGTTACCACTGGTAGGAAAGCCCGGTGTAGAACGTGCGCGGGAGACCCACGTCATACTCACGACCGTCCGTGCCGTAGCTCACCCGTTCGGCGTACTTCTCGTCGGTGAGGTTCAACACGTGCGCCCACCAGGACCAGTGCGCGCCGCTCCAGGTGACGCGCAGGTGGAACAGATCGGGCCGGTCGGCCTTGCCGGCCGGGTCGTCGTTGCTGTCGCTGGTGTAGTACTCGGTGATGGTGTTCCACTCCAGCTCGGCGGCGAGCCCGGGCACCGGCATCCAGGTGAGGCGGGCGTCCAGGTGATGCTTGGGTGAGGCCTGCAGGGTGTTGCCGCTCAGGTCGCTACTGCCGTCCACGTAGTCGAGATAGCGGTTGTCGGCATAGGTGTGCGCCACGTCCAGGCGCCAGTGGTCGTGCGGCTGCCAACCGAGCAGGGTCTCCACGCCCTGGACCCGCACCTCGCCAGCGTTGACATATTTCTTGAGGGTTTCGTTTTCCACCAGCATGTCGGTGATGGTGGTGCGGTAAACGGCCACGTCGTAGGTGAAGCGGCTGGCCGGAAACCGGCCGCGCAGGCCGACTTCCACGTTTTCGGCTCGTTCGGGATCGAGATCGGGGTTGGCGTCGTAGCCGCGGCCACCCACGAACAGATGAGTACGGCTCGGCACCACGAAACCCTGCCCGTAACCGATCCAGGCGGTGTTTTGCTGATCCAGATCGAGGCTGGCGCCCGCCTTGGGACTCACGTGGCCGAAGGTCTTGGATTCGTCAAAGCGGGTGGTGCTCCCGCGCGAGGTCTTGTGACCCTCCGCGGAGTACTCGATGCGGTCGTAGCGCGCGCCGAGCGAAAGGCGCAGGCGCTCAAGCGGGGCGATCTCGTATTGAACGAACGGCGAGGTGCCGACGGCGGTCACGTCGAACTGCTGAGCGACGGCGCTGGACGTGGTGCGCCCCTCGAAAGTGGTGGTGTCCAGGGCGCTGTGCAGCAGGTCCAGACCGGTGATCAGTTGCGAACGGGAGGCCTCGAAGTCCTGCCGGTACAACGCCACCAGGTTGTGGTTCACCACGTCGTTGCTGCTGATGCCGCCGGTGGCGCTGTAGGAAGGCGTGCCCTCGGTCTGGCTGTTCCTCACGCCGTAGGAGATGTCGAGGGCGGAACGGCTGCCCAGCTGGCGCTCGTACTTGACGGTGCCCGACACGGATTCCTCGTCGTTATAGGCATCCAGCACCGCCGCCTGGCGCCAGTCGCTCTTGAACTGCGCCTCGCTCAGCGAGCCCGGGTCCTCCTGGAAATTGTCCAGGTATTCGGCACGGACGGTCACGCTGGACTGGAGGTCCGGCGCAAACTGAAGCTTGCCGCTGGCGGCGCGCCGGCGACGCGCGGTGCGCTCCTGCCAGCCGTCGCTGTCGAGGAAATTGGCGTCGGCGAAATAGCCCACCGCACCCTGGGTGCCCGCGGCCGAAACGCCGCCGCGCCGGCGCTGGTGCTCACCCAGTTCGCCCCATACGCGGTATTCCGGATCCAGCGGCGGCTCGCGGGTGATGACGTTGATTACACCGCCGAGGGCGTTACTGCCATAGACCGCTGAGGCGGGCCCGCGCACCACCTCCACCCGTTCGATGTCGAAGGTGTTGGTGTCTTCCGCGCCCGAGATGGTGCCGGTGCCGAAGGCCGCGCGCGTGGCCAGGCCGTCGACCAGGTTGAGGGTGTAATTGCGGCCGCTGGGAATGCGCAGATTACGGATCATGCTGTAACCCGGGATCCGCTTCATGAGCTCGGTGGTGGCACTGGTGAACTTGATGGTGTCCAGTTCCTCCTTGCCGACCACGGTGACTGAGGCCGTCGTGTCCTGAAGTTCGGAGGCCATGCGGGTCGCGGTGACGGAAATCACGGGGTCCGGCGTTCCGGCGTTTTCATCGATGGTTTGTGCCTGTGCGCCGGAGGCGATGGTGAAGAAGCTGGAAACCAGACAGGAGAAGCGGGTAAGTCGCGTGACAGTCATCATGGATCCCATCAACGATCTTTCATGCTAGGCGACGCCTCCGTGCGACAGGGAAAACGCTGATGGAGCGGCAATATCCATGCCAGCGCGAAAGTCGTTGATATGAGTAGATACACGGTTTTTGACGAGCCGCAGATCGGGCGATTTGCCACAGCCGGTGAGGGAAAAGGCCTGACCATTGCCGGGTTCGGCCCGGCCGCCCGTGGAAGAATCGGCGTCATCGTGCGACATGCAGGGAAACGCCGCGGGGTTGCCCTTGCCAGTGCGCGTCTTGTCCCCTCGCAGGGTGGTGCCTACAATCCGGAACGCCCTTATGGCCGGAACGGGCGCTCGGCAGGGCTGACGCCGAACCTGCAAGCCGCTTGGGCGTATGATGGGCAAGGCCTCGCTGGCCGGCCCTGGACGCTCGACGGCCCACCCACCGGCGACACTTCCGTAGATTCAAGAAGAAAGATCGATACCCATGCAAAACTCGCAAAACCTCTTCGCTGCGGCCCAGAAACACATTCCGGGCGGTGTCAATTCGCCCGTGCGGGCGTTCCGTGGCGTGGGCGGCGACCCGGTGTTCGTCAAGCGCGTCAACGGTGCCTACATGTGGGGCGAGGATGATCGCCGCTACATCGACTACGTGGGCTCGTGGGGCCCGGCCATCGTCGGCCACGCCCATCCGGTCGTGGTGAAGGCGGTGCAGGAAGCGGCGGCCGATGGCCTGTCCTTCGGTGCACCCTCGGTGCGCGAGACCCAGATGGCCGACCTGCTGTGCGAGCTGGTGCCCTCCATGGACATGGTGCGCATGGTCAGCTCCGGCACCGAGGCCACC
>JBFXES010000146.1:0-7949 GCA_050179875.1 Thiohalomonadaceae bacterium | reverse complement strand
TGGCGCCGCTGGTGGACGCCCTCAACCGCCTGTTGCGCCTCACCGCCCAGCGCCTCGCCCGCTCGCGCACCGCCCTCGGCGACCTGGCACACGCCCTGAAGACACCGCTCGCGCTTATCTTGCACACGGCGGAGGACCGTGAAAGCGCCATGGACGAGGTGACACGCGCGCGTCTGCTCGGGGAATCCGAGCGCATCCGCGAGCTGGTGAACCGGGAGCTGGCGCGCGCGCGGGTGGCCGGCGCCGCGAGCCCCGGACAGCACTTCCGGCCCGACGAGGACGTGCCCGCCCTCGCCAACGTGGTCCGCAGCCTCTACGCAGAGCGCGGCCTGTCGATCACCTGGTCGGTACCCGCGCGCAGCTTCGCAGTGGACCGGGAAGACATGCTGGAGATGCTGGGCAACCTGCTCGACAACGCCGCCAAGTGGGCCCGCAGCCGCGTCCACGTGACGGTAGACGACGCCCCCGCCCTGCACCTGGTGGTGGAAGACGACGGGCCGGGCTGCCCGCCGGAGAAACTGGACGCCATCACCCGCCGCGGCGTGCGCCTGGACGAAGAAACGCCCGGCACCGGACTCGGCCTCAGCATCGTGCGCACCATCGTCTCGGACTACGGCGGCAGCCTGGAACTGGGCCGCTCGGACACCCTCGGCGGCCTGCGGGTCGTGGCCCGCTTCCCCGCCCACGCCTGAGACGCAGGCGATCCTCTTGTATCATTCGGTGTCGCCTCGCCCCGACGCCGTTTGTAAGGACATGCCATGAAACGTCTCCTCAAGATCCTCGCCTGGGTGCTGCTCGCCCTGGTGCTGCTGGTCATTGCCGCCGTCATCGCGGTGCTGCTGCTGGTCGATCCCAACGACTACCGCGACGAAATCGCCGCGCTGGCGAAGAAGCAGACCGGCCGCGAGCTGGCCATCGAGGGCGACATCGGCCTGTCGGTATTCCCCTGGCTGGGCGTGAAACTGGGCGAGACGCGCCTGGGCAACGCGCCGGGGTTCGGCCCGGAGCCGTTCGCGCGGGTACAGCAGGCCCAGGTGCGGGTGAAACTGCTGCCGCTGCTGCGCCGCGAGATTCAGGTGGACACCCTCAGCCTGGAGGGCCTGCGCCTGCATCTGGCGCGCAACGCCCAGGGCGTGAGCAACTGGGACGATCTCCTGAAGCGCGCCGAGGCCGAAGCCGAGCAACCGGCGCCGACGCCCGGCGAGCCGCAGGCGCGCGACCTGGGCGCCCTCGCCGTGGGCGGCGTGCGCATCAGCGACGCCCAGGTGGTGTGGGACGACCGCATGGCAGGACAGCGCGTGGAGGCGAAGAACCTGGCCCTGGAGACGGGCGAGCTGGACCTCCGTTCACCCTTCCCGCTCCATTTCGAGGCTGACGTGGCGAGTAACGCCCCCGAGGTGAGCGGTCACATCGTCCTCGATTCCGAGGTGCTCGCGGACTTGGCCGCCGAGCGCTACACCCTCAACGGCCTGGCCCTGGACCTGCGCCTCGCCGGCCCCCTGGTCCCCGGCGGCACCCTGGCCGCCCAGCTCGCCGCCGATGCGCACGCCGACCTGAAGAACCAGACCGCCGAACTCTCCGGCCTGAACCTGGATGCCTTCGGCCTGCGCCTCACCGGACGCGCCGAGGCCAGCGGCATCCTGGAGGCCCCGGAAGGCAAGGCCGAACTGAACGGCGCGGTGCGCGACGCCCGGCAGTTCGCCGCCGCCCTCAAGAACCTCGCCGGCGTAGAGCTGGACGCGGGCGCCGTGAAGGACGGTCGCCTGGCCCTGCAGGCGGAGGCCTCCCTGCCCAAGGGCACGGCACGCCTGGCGCGCTTCGACCTGGCCGTCCTCGGCGCCACCGTGGGCCTGAACCTGGATGCCAGCGGCCTGCCTACGGCCACGGTGGCCAAGGGCAAGCTCACCGCCGAGGTAAAAGACGGCGCCGCCCTGCGCGGCTTCCTGCCGCCCGATCTGGACGCCGCCGGCCTCACCGGCGCGCGGCTCAGCTCCAGCTTCCAGTTCGACCAGGCGAAACAGACCGCGCGCCTGCCCGACCTGCAACTGGCCGGGCTCGGCCTCGACCTGCGCGGCGAGATGAACGCCACCGGCCTCCTGGGCGAGAAGCCCCAGGCCGCCGGCAAGCTCACCCTGGGCGAGTTCGTGCCGCGCGCCGTGCTCGGCAAGCTGGGCGTCGACCTGCCGGAAATGGCCGACCCCAACACCCTCACCAAGGCGGCCCTCGCCACGGGCTTCGAGGCATCGACCGAGCACGTCGCCCTTGCCGACGTGAACCTCCGCTTCGACGACACCACGGCCAAGGGACGGTTCTCGCTGCGCGATTTCGCCAGGCCGGTGATCCGTTACGACCTCACCATGGACCAGCTCGATGCCGACCGCTACCTGCCGCCGCCCAGCGAGGAAGGCACCACCGCGCCCCCCGCCAGCGCCGCCGCCACCGCGCCGCTGCAACTGCCCCTGGACCTGCTGCGCAGCCTGGACGTGGACGGCACCCTGCGCGTGGGCAAGCTCAAGGCCGCCAACATGCGCACCAGCGAGGTCCGCGCCACCCTGCGCGCCAACGGCGGCCAGCTGCGCCTCAATCCCGTGGGCGCGAAGCTCTACGGCGGCAGCTACGCGGGCAACATCGGCCTCGACGTGCGCCGCGACGTGCCCGCGCTGTCCATGGATGAAAAGCTCACCGGCGTGCAGGTGGGCCCGCTGCTCAAGGACTTCATGGGCAAGGACTACGTCACCGGCCGCGCCCAGCTGGCGGCGCAGCTCACCGCCCGGGGCGCCGACCCCATGGCCATCCGCAAGACCCTGAACGGCAACGCCTCGTTCAGGTTCGAGGAAGGCGCGGTCAACGGCATCAACATCGCCCAGCTCATCCGCGAAGGCCTCGCCAAGGCGCAGGGCCGTCCCGCCCCCAAGGAGGAGACCCGCAGCACCGACTTCAGCGAAATGAAGGGAACGGTCACGGTGAAGGACGGGCTGGTAAGCAACAACGATCTCAGCGCCAAGTCGCCCCTGTTGCGCGTCAACGGCAAGGGCACCGCGCACCTGGTCACCGAGAAGCTCGATTACCGCATCGACGCCGCGATCGTGGGCACGCTGGAAGGCGCGGGCGGCGCCGAGATGCGGGACCTGAAGGGCCTCACGGTGCCCATCCACATCGGCGGCACCTTCACCAAGCCCAAGTTCGACGTGCCCATCGGCAAGCTGCTCGAAGAGCGGGCGCGCAGCGCCCTGGAGGCGGAGAAGAAGAAAAAGGAACAGGAACTCCAGCAGCGGCTCGAACAGGAAAAGAAACGCCTGCAGAAGGACCTGGAAAAGAGTCTCAAAGACATGCTCAAGCTGAAATGAGCTTCGCCGCCCGCCTGCTGCGCTGGTACGACCGCCACGGCCGCAAGGACCTGCCCTGGCAGCGTGCGCGCACGCCCTATGGCGTGTGGGTGTCCGAGGTTATGCTGCAACAGACCCAGGTCGCCACGGTGATCCCGTACTTCGAGCGCTTCATGGCGCGCTTCCCGGACGTGTGCGCCCTCGCCGACGCACCGCTCGACGCCGTGCTCGCCCACTGGAGCGGGCTCGGCTATTACAGCCGCGCGCGCAACCTGCACCGCGCCGCGCAGAAGATCCGCGACGCGCACGGCGGCGTGTTCCCCGAGGACATGGAGGCCGTCACCGCCCTGCCGGGCATCGGCCGCTCCACCGCGGGCGCCATCCTCGCCCAGGCTCTGGGCCGGCGCCACGCCATCCTGGACGGCAACGTGAAGCGCGTGCTCACGCGCCACCGCGCCATCGACGGCTGGCCTGGCCAGAGCGCCGTGGAGCGCCGGCTGTGGGACATCGCCGAGGCGGAGACGCCGCATGCGCGCGTGGCCGACTACACCCAGGCCATCATGGACCTGGGCGCCACCGTCTGCACCCGCGCGCGCCCGAGCTGCACCGCGTGCCCCGTCGCTTCCGATTGCGCCGCCCATGCCGCCGGCACCGTCGCGCGCTATCCCGCCCCCAAGCCGCGCAAGGCCCTGCCGGTGCGGCAGACGCGCATGCTGCTCGTCACCAATGCAGACGGCGAGGTGTGGCTGGAGAAGCGCCCGCCCAGCGGCATCTGGGGCGGCCTGTGGAGCCTGCCGGAACTGCCCGCGCACACCACGCCCGAAGAGTGGGCGGTCACCTTCGGCGCAGCCATACACGCGCTGGCGACGTGGTCACCCCTTCGCCATACTTTCAGCCACTTTCATCTGGACATCACGCCGCTGCACCTCTCCGTCACTGCGCCCGCGCGCGTGATGGAAGGACCGCGGCCTCTGGTATAAACCTGAGCTTTCCAATCAACTAGGCTTGCCGGCGCCCGTGGCGCGCCTGCTCCAGGCCCTCGAACAAGAAGGAACCGGACATGACCCGAATGGTGCATTGCGTGAAGCTGGGTAGAGAGGCCGAAGGCCTGGAGCGCCAGCCCTATCCCGGCGAACTCGGCAAGCGCATCTTCGAAAACGTCTCCAAGGAGGCGTGGGGCATGTGGCTGCGCCAGCAGACCATGCTCATCAACGAATACCGTCTCAGCCCCATCAACCCCAAGCACCGCGAGATGCTCGAAGGCGAGATGGAGAAGTTCTTCTTCGGCCCCGGCAGCACCAGACCCGAAGGCTACGTCCCGCCCAAGGCCTGAGCCGGCACACGCACGCTCCCTGTAGGAGCCCACACCGTGGGCGATTGCCTTTGAACTCCGCTGGTGAGTTGCCCACGGTGTGGGCTCCTACAACGAAAGGCGTAGCACGGGAACCAACCGCAACCGTTGGCGCGCCGCTCCTGAATGCACCGGCAAACTTGACTTGTCCCGCCCGCGCCGCTTAAATAGCGCCTCTTTCCGGCCAGGTAGCTCAGTTGGTAGAGCAGGGGACTGAAAATCCCCGTGTCGACGGTTCGATTCCGCCCCTGGCCACCATTCCTCTCCCGGCGCACCGCGATATGGTGCGCCGCGCTCCATTCGCAATCACGTTCACGGTACCGCGATCGGAACTATTCGAAGCACGGAGCGACCACTAAGCCGCACCCCCGCGAAGAACCCGTCGCAGGTGGGCGGAGTTCCGAATCATCAGTCAGGCACGCCGACGATACAGGTGATAATCCGCTCATCCGTCGGCTGCTGCCGCGGAAAATCATCGTAGGCGGCGATGATTTTCTCGCCCATCTCCTCTTCGCGTTCCAGCATGTCCTTGCGAATGTCCTTCAGCACCAGAAGCTTCGTCTTGGCAGATTGCAGGCGTTCGTGCCAGACCGGGCGAACGAGGTCAAGCCAGCGGGCGGCAACTTCGTCCCAGTTGGGTTGGTAGTCGGGCAGTGGTCGTTTGATCGCGTTGAGCAGTTCCGAGTAGGCGTCCACGCGCCGCTGGTCGCCACGCCTTCCCGCCTGCTCTGCATATTTCGCAAGCACATATTCCATTTCTTCCAGCGCGCGCTGCTTTCGGCGCGGGAGGAGATCGCGTTCAGCGCTCGCTAGCTGACGTAGGAAATCTTCGAGGTAACGCGACGCCTGCTCTGTCATGCCGATGTCTTCGACCTGGTCGGTAAGGCGCTCTCGCAGGGCGGCGGTGATGTTTTCCAGCTCGTGGATGGGCCTTGCCGAGCGGCTCGGCAGCATCAGCCAGCGTGGGGTGGCGAAGCTTCCCGCCGAAAGGCAGAAGAAGGCCCACGGCGCCCGTGCCCGCACCAGGCTCACGCGCGACAATACGCGCGCCTTCACATGCCGATAGGCCTCGTACACGTCGCCGCTAATCAGGGCTCGTTCGCCTTCCACCAGTTGCCGAACCGGTTTGAAGGCGTCGGAAATGCCGTCCCATTCTTCGAGTTCCACGCCCCTTTCGTACTCTTCGATCAAGTCATGGGCACATAGTGGCCCCCGGCGTTGTTCCAGCATCTCTTGTGGCAGGGGAAGATTCGAACCTAGCAGGTTTTCGACCGTTTCATAGCGCTCGATGAAGCGGTCATCGGATGAGAGCGCAAACTCAGTGGCGTCGTCGGGCCACCAGGCCTCGATGACGACATGCGGGCTGTCCATGCGGTCGACGCGCCCCACGCGCTGTTCAGCGATGCGCACGACGCTCGGCATATCCAAGTGGACGATCACCGAGGCCTGTTGCAAGTTCACCCCTTCCGAGAGGCTGTCCGAACACAGTCCGATGAGGTTCTTTTCCTTGGAACCGTGGCGGAATGCCTCCATCATCTCGCGCTTCTTGTCAGGCGTTTCGCCGGTGGCAGTAATCACCCTCACCTTGGGTGCGATTTCCTCGATCAGCTGTTCCATAAACGCCAGGGTTATGGGACGGCTGTCGAAGGCGAGCACCAAGGCATGCCTGGACAGGAGGCGAGCAAGGTGTTTTGCCTTGGTCTGCTCGCGGCCAGGGCTCATCCGCATCGTAAGCGCGTAGATCTCCTCGTAGATGGCGCGGTCATGCGCAATGGCCACCTCATGCGCGGCCGTGTCGCTCAGCCACTCGGGCAATGAAATGGACAATCGGTTCTCCGGCCGCTTGCCGCTAAGGTTCTGCAATTTTTCGATTGCCCCCTCGGATGCCTTCTGCTTGCGGAACTTGTTCAGGCCAAAGTCCGATACCGCCCTGTCCGTCCCCTGCACGTGCTCGGCAAGCGCTAACCGCGACGAGCGCAAAGACGACATGATGATGTAGGCGGCGATCTTCTTGGCGGAATTCAGGCGGCCACGCAGATATTGTTCTTCCGTCACGCCTTGGGCGCGTAACACGTCCGGCAGTTCGATGGGCTTGACGAAATGCGACACGGCATAAAGCTGCCCGGCCAGTTCGCGTATACGCGCGGCCAGCGCGCGGTCGTGTTCGGGTTCATCGAGCGGGTAGACCTGCGGCCTGTGCTCCGGATAGCGACACAGTTTTCCGTGCTGATCGCGATACTTGTCCGGTTCGGCTTCCACCATCTGATTCAGCTGGCGCTTGGTACGACGGACGGTGAAGCGGTTGATCTCGGCCTTGAGCAGCCGGCTCTCCGCTTCGGTCAGGGTACGGTTGAGATTGCCGACCCCCAGCATCTGCTTGAAGACCTTCAGGGTGCTCTCGTCCAGGTTGTCGGCACCGAGCATGTCGGCAATGCGCAGAAGGTCCGCGGCGCTCTTGTTGATGGGCGTGGCGGTGAACAGCAGCACGTGGTCGGCCATATTGCGCAGCAGGTGCTGGGTGCGCGCGGAGCCGAAGTTGAGAAAGTTGTGCCCCTCGTCCACGCACAGGATCTGCGCCCGGCGCAGGGTTTCCACGATGAGGTCATGGCCGCGGCTCCTGGCGTGGCTCAGTTCACCATGGGAGTGGACCGCCAAGGGCGTGGAACTCAGCATGGCCTCGCGCTGCCAGCTTTCGCACACAGCGGGAGGGCTGATCATCAGGGCCATGCCTTGACGCAGGCGATTGCTGCGCACAATGTGGTCGCGCACGGCCCCGATGAGATGCACGCCCATGCGCGTCTTGCCGGAACCGGTGGCATCCGCCACCAGCACGCTGCCGTGGTTATCCAGGATATAGAGTGCCTGGGCGATGCCCTTGCGCTGGGCCGGCTAGAGGGCCTGGGCGTCGATCAGGTTGTCTCGCTCCAGATAGGCCTGAGCCCACTCCCCTTCCAGCAATTCGGCACAGGCCCGCGCCAGGGCTTCACGCCACCGGACCACCTGCAGCAAACGCTCCAGGAGGGCGATGAGCTTGTCGTTGTAATCCTTGCCGAGCGTCCAGTAATTCTCGGCAATTTTCACGGTTTCCTCGTAGCGTGCGAGGTCCTTCTTGCGAGTGAAGCGCACATTGGCCTCATGTTGCCCTTCGAGGCCGGGATAGGTGAAATTGCTGGAGCCCAACGTGACCGCGTGGTCGCCAACATAGATCTTGGCGTGGAGACGCCTGGAACCGGCCAGATACTTGGCATGGGCGCGGCCGTTCTTGAGCCGGT
>JBFXES010000145.1:0-7960 GCA_050179875.1 Thiohalomonadaceae bacterium | reverse complement strand
ATTCCAGCACGGATAGAAGGTGGTGACGGGCTCTTTGCCTTGTCCGATACCGGAACGACCGAGAGCCAATGCTAAAGAAAGAATTGTGGAGGTGTTGACACGGCGGGGCTCATAGAAGGTCACGTTGCCGCGCAGCGGCTACGTGACAGCGCGATGTGAGGTAGCGCTGCGCGCGACCTGGCCTACGAATACTGGATGACGTCGTAGGTCACGTTGCCGCGCAGCGGCTACGTGACAGCGCGATGTCAGGTAGCGCTGCGCGCAACCTGACCTACGAACACGGCGGACGTCGTAGGTCACGTTGCCGCGACAGCGGCTACGTGACAGGGCGATGTCAGGTAGCGCTCGCGCAACCTGACCTGCGAACACGGCGGACGTCGTAGGTCACGTTGCCGCGACAGCGGCTACGTGACAGGGCGATGTCAGGTAGCGCTGCGCGCAACCTGACCTGCGAACACGGCGGATGACGTCGTAGGTCACGTTGCCGCGACAGCGGCTACGTGACGGCGCAATGCCAGGTAGCGCTGCGCGCACATTCTTTAATCCTAAAAACCTCCTCGCTTATAACCAAAAACGTCGAACGGCCACCCCGCGCGCAGCAAACACTTCGCGTGAATGCCAAATTTTCGCACCTGTTCACATAACGCATTCGAATAAATGTGAACGGGTTCTTTGCGCTAGCATGAAGTGGCAAAAACCCCGAGCGCAAACACCTATGTCTCGGTTGGGCCTCATCACATTCTCGCTGCTCGCCCTCCTCACCGGCATCGCGTCGGCGGCGCCCCACGTTGGAAAGATCTCCATGCCCGTGCAAATCGGCATGGAAGCCGAGGACGAGCCGGTGCCGGGCCGCCTGGCGGCGTTCACCGTTACCGCCGTCGCGCTGGCGGACACGCCCGTCGTATCCATCGCCGTGGATCTCCCGGACGAACTGGCCGTGTTTTCCGGCGATACGGAATGGCAGGGCCCCATGCGCCGAAACGAGAGGCGTGTGCTCACCTTCACGCTGCGCGTCCCCGAACAGGGGGCCGCCGAGATCCGTGCCCATGCACAGGCGTGGTCGGACGGCTTCGTGTTCAGCACCCGGGCGGCGTTGCAGCTCGGCGCGGCCGCCGCGCCGGTCCCCTCTCCGCTGCCGCCCGCACGGGACGGCATCCGGGATTTCTCTCTGGACTGAACCATGCGCCTCCCCATCGCCCCTGTCCTGATGGTCGCCGCACTGGGCGCCTGCGGCGGTGGCGGCGGCGCCGACGACGGCCCGCATACCGAGTTCGTGCTGAAGGGCGTGGTCACCTATGACGACCGCATCTACGGGCGCGCATCCGACCAGCCCGGCTATCGCTTCGTCCGCACGGAAGCCAAACCCGCGCGCTTTGCCACCGTGCAGGTGGTGAACGGCAGCGGGCGCGTGGTCGCCGAAGCGACGGTCGCGGACACGGGCGATTACACCATCGCCGGCGCGGGCGGCAGCCGCGAATCCATGCGCCTGCGCGTGGTGGCGCGGACACGCAGCGGCGCGTCGGTCACCGTCAAGGATTTCGCGGGCAACCTGTTGTCGGTGTCGAAGGCCTTCACACCGGAAGCCTTGCCGGAACGCCTGAACATCGCCGTGCAAGGCGAGATCGCGGGCGCGTTCAACATGCTCGACCTGTACGCGGCGGCGGGCGAATTCGTGCACGAACACGGCGGCGAATACCCGCCCGCGCTGTCCGTGCACTGGGAGCCGGGCAACGCGCCGCCCGGAGGCACGACCTACTACTGCCGTTCATGTGGCGGCGGCATCTATGTCCTTGGCGGCGTCACCACGTCGCAGGGCATCGCCGGCGACACCGATCATTTCGACGACGACGTGCTCCTGCACGAGTACGGCCATTTCCTCGAGGACCGTTTCGGGGTGCTCCATTCCCCCGGCGGCGCCCACACCCTGACGGACGAGGCGCAGGATCTGCGGCTGGCCTGGAGCGAGGGTTTCAGCAGCTTCATGGCGGGCGCCATCAAGTCCTGGATGGATGCGCGGCAGCACCGCGCGCTGTCCAGCGAAGGGCTGCCGTACTCGGGGTACCTGGACACGGCAGACGGACAGGCGGGACCCAGCGGCGGGTTTTATTTCGACTTCGGCACGACCCAACGCCGCTATGCCTCCAGCGAAGCGGCGGTGACCAAGGTGTTGTGGAACCTGCATGCGACGGACGCCGGCATGGACGATATCTGGGCCGTGTTCTCCGAGGACTTCGCCGCGGCCTCCGCCACCCACCCTGCGAGCCTGGAAACCTTCTGGGATGCCTGGCAGGCCAGCACCTCGGTGGCTTCGCCCCTGGCCGTGGCAGTAAATGCCCTGGCCGAACGGCACATCCACTACAGCACCGACGTGCACGAAACCGACGACACGCTGCTCCTGGCGCGCGGCAGTTACCAGGTCGCCGAAGACCACAACCTGTTCAAGTCGCACCTCGCGCCCGAGACCGACCTCATTCCCTTCGATGCCGTGGCAGGCGTCGCCTATCGCATCGAGACCTACAACCTCGTGAACGGCGCCCACACCTTCATGCGCGTCACCGATGCGAACGGCATTGCGCTCGCCGTGGAAAGGACGAAGGCACCGGCGAGCGGCCGGAACGACGGCTGTGCCCTGGCATCGCGCATCGATGCCTTCACGCCGCCTTACACGGGCAGATTCTTCGTGGAAGTGACGCGGCCGTCAGCCACCCGGCCGTTCGCCGGCAGGTACGGCGGATATCAGGTGAGCATCGTGGCGCTGACGCCGTCGGCACCGGCGGCGGCGTGCCCCTGAGATCGCGAAAAAGCCCGCGCAAGGCGGGCTTGATCGGACTGTCATAGTTGGTGCCGACGAAGGGAGTCGAACCCCCGACCTACTGATTACGAATCAGTTGCTCTACCAACTGAGCTACGTCGGCGAGGAACGCGGAGTATAAAGAAACGGCCGGTATGAAACAACGACGACGCTAGTTCGTCGAGCGCACCCGCAGCACCACGTCCAGTCCGACCACGGTGATGTCGGGCGGGAGTTCGGGCATGCCGCTCACCTGGAACTGATCGCACGGGAGATCGGAAAGCACGCCCGTGTCGATGGCGAACATGTGGTGATGGGGAGTGGTGTTGGAATCGTAGAAGATCTTGGTCGGGTCCACGATGACTTCGCGGATGAGACCGGAGCGGGCGAACAGGTTGAGGGTGTTGTACACCGTGGCCTTGGAGACGTGGGTGTCTGCGGTGTTCACCAGTTCCAGCACCTGCTCGGCGGAGAGGTGTTGCGGACGGGCGAACAAGACCTGCCCGATCACCAGCCGCTGGGCGGTGGGAGTGATGCCCTTTGCCTGCAGCTTGGTGACAACCTCTTGTTTGCCAAGTAAATCAGCATACTGGTGCATGTGGCGCAGTATAGTGCAGTGGCTTATAGGGAGTCTACGTATTCGGTACCGGGGCATAGGGACCCGGGTCCAGGATGGGAGAGCGCCCCAGCATGAGGTCGGCCAGCAGGCGGGTGGAGGCCAGCCCCAGCACCACGCCGTTGCGGAAATGGCCGGCGTTCACGTACAGCCCGCCGAAATGGGGGTGCTCGCCCACGTAGGGGATGCCCGTGGGGGAGCCCGGCCGCAGGCCGGCCCAATGGTGTTCGATGGGGAAGCGCTCCAGGGCCGGGACCATGGCACAGGCCGCAGCTTTTAGCTCGGAAAGGGCCTCTGGCGTGGTCTGCTTCTCGAAACCGGTGTCCTCCACCGTGGAGCCGGCCAGGATCCGGCCGTCGCGGCGCGGGATGACGTAGCGGTCCTGGTGCATGACCATGCGGGTCAGGAGCCCGGGCTCGGCCTTGAACAGCAGCATCTGACCCCGCACCGGCTTCACGGGCAGCTTCAGCCCGGTATCCGCCAGCAGACGGCCGCTCCAGGCGCCCGCCGCCACCACGGCCTGCTCCGCGGCCAGTTCGCCCTGGGCGGTGACCAGGGCCTTCAGGCGCCCGTCGCGGCTGACGAAGCCCTGCACCTCCACGGACTCGCGGATCTCCACGCCCAGGCGCAGCAATTCCGCACGCGCGGCCTGGAGCAGGCGCGGGTTGCGCACCTGGGCCACGGAACCCAGGAACAGGGCCTCATCGAACCCCGGCGCCACCGCCGGCTCGCACTCGCGCACCGCGCGCTCGCCCTGCAGCAGGGTAAGGTCGTAGCCTTCCTGCGCGGCCCAGGCCAGGGCTTCCGCCTTCTCCCCCGTACTCAGCCACAGCAGGCCGCTGCGGGTCCATTGCGGATCGATGCCGGTGTTTTGCGCCAGCTCGCGGGCGAGTTTTTCGTAATGTTGCTGGCTCCAGCGCGCCAGCTGCGTGACCGCGTCGGGATAGCGCCAGGGGTGCAGGGGCGAGAGGATCCCGCCGCCGGCCCAGGAGGACTCACGGCCGACGTCGTTGCGATCGAGCAGCACGACGGAACGCCCGGCGAGCGCCAGTTCGCGGGCGGTGAGCATGCCCAGGAGGCCGCCCCCAATGACGAAATCTCGGTTCATCTCGGATACACCGTGGCTGGCGACCCGTCTGCTGTGACGCGGGTCGCGGTGCGGGGAAGATCACGAAACCTATGATAACCGACATTACAGGCACCCGCCCCTAGTGCCACTCGTCGGCCGCTTCGGACCGCTCATCGGCCAGTACGGGCCTCACCTTCCGATTGGTGTTATACGAGAGCCATGAAAAAAGCTGCCGGTTTCACCCTCGTCGAGTTGATGATCACCCTGGCGGTGGCGGCCATCCTGCTGCGTGTAGCCGTCCCCGCTTTCATCAACATGGCGAAAAGTAATCGCCTGACGGCGCAGGTAAACATGTTCGTCACTTCCATGAACTTCGCGCGCAACGAGGCCATCAATCGTCGGCAGAACTTCACCGTCGAGGCCATCGACGACGACTGGACGCAAGGCTGGGAGGTAACCGATGCCGGTGGCAACGTAGTACGTGTTGTCCCGGCGCTGCATCCGGCGACCACATTTACTGCAAACAACGACACGTTCACATTCACCTATCAACCCAACGGCCGCATCACCGGCCCGAGCGATACCCTGGCAATGTGCGATGACCGCAACGGCGAACAGGGCCGGCAAATCACCGTTTCACCCACAGGGCGCATTAGTGTAGAGGCCGTCCCATGTCCCTGATCCAACCACCTCCTCATGGCGCACGCGGCTTCACCCTGATGGAGGTCATGATCGCGCTCGTTATTCTGTCCGTCGGCCTGCTCGGGCTTGCCGGCATGCAAATGGTGGGATTGATCAGCAGCGGCAGCACCTCGTTCCGGGGACAGGCCATCGCCATCGCCAACGACCTGGCCGAGCGCATGCACGCCAATCCGGGAAGTGCCAACGACGATTTCCGCGATACCAACGATGACGGCAGCATCGATGGTCTCGACAACATCGACTACTTCAGCAATCTCAGCTCAGCCGGCTTCAATTGTAATGGTATTCCCAACTGTGGTCCGGGCGGCATTGCGTGCAGCCCACAGCAAATGGCCGTCTTCGACTTTGCCGCGGTAGCCTGCGGGGCGAACAGCGTGGGTACCCTGCTCCCCGGAGGGACCATCAGAGTCGAGTGTCTCGATGTGGGCTGCCCGGACGGTTCCCTGTATCGAATCACTGTGTCGTGGACAGAGTCACGGAACAATGTCGACTTGAACCCCACTGTCGATATAACGGTGGTTCCATGAAAACAACGATCTCGCCACGGCAAAAAGGTATCACCCTCGTCGAACTCATGGTCGCGATGGTGATCAGTCTCATACTCCTTGCCGGCGTCAGTCAGATATTCATCAGCAATCGCGAAACCTATCGTATCCAGAACAATCTGGCCCGCCTGCAGGAGAATGCGCGTTTTGCCATCGATCTGTTGCGTTCCGATTTGTCAATGGCCGGATTCCCTGACGGGTTCGATCCGTTCGATGTCGCCAATACCAACGACACGAGCCTGGCGGCTCGATTGCAGGGACCCGACTGCGAGGGCAATCTGGGAGCGGGCACCATCGTCAAGACATACACCGTGACAGACACGAGTCTGACGTGCAACGGCATACCCCTTGTCGACGGTATCCAGGCCATGACCTTCGTGTACGGCGAGGACACGGACGACGATCGCGAAGCCGAACGCTACGTGCTCGCGCCGGGGGCCAATCGCATCGTATCCGTGCGCCTCACCCTTACGGCCATCGATCCCGATCTCGGATTCACTCGCACGTTCGTTACCACCATCCCGTTGCGGAATGTCCAATGAACACCCGACAGTCACAAATTGCAGGAAGCCAGAGAGGCGCCGTTTTGATGGTAATCCTCATGATACTGCTGGTGCTCACCATTCTGTCGGTCTCCGCACTTTCGGTCGTCACTCTCGAGGAACGGATGGCTCGCAGTTTCCAGTTTTCCGATGCTGTATTCCAGGGCGCAGAATCGGGCATCGCGCGCATTCTCAATCTTGCCCGCAAGGATAATGCCGACCCCGATGGACAGCCTGTAGCCAACCCGAACTACGACGAAGCCGAGGACGTTCTCGCTGCCGCATCGACCACGTGCAATGGCACAGCTGCCTTGAACGGCCTCGACTACAGCCCTTCTGAGGCGTTACAGATATTGACTGATGTGGCCGTAAGTTACCTTGGGGAGACTAGCAGTGGTGTAGTGGGATACTCCCTAGACGTCAGCGACGGGTTCGTCGGCCACTATTTCAACGTCAATGCCATCAGCACCCTGGACGCCGCAAACATGAGCGCAAATCACGTCCAGAGGGTTTATTACATCTGGAAACAGACAGGCTGCCCATTATGAGGACGAGGTAAGAGCCATGAACAAGATTCTTGCAATTGTCGTTTTCGCACTAGCCGCATTCGGCGCCCACGGCCAGGTCAAGTACATAGAGGACGCGGTGGAAAGTGCATACGTCGAACTGCTGCTGGGCGACAACGGCCGGGGCAAAGTTCACATCCCGGAATGTGACGTTTGCCCTTCCCTGTACATTGATGAGAACACGCGGGCCTACCTCGACGGCAAGCCCATTACTCTTCAGGAGGCACGACAGCGTGCCCGGAAGGGCGCTACGGTGATCTATGACCTGGAGACCAAGGCGATAACCCGCATCATCATGTAGCCGTTCGTCGGACTACAGACTCCACAGGTCGGAAAGAACTTGCCGTTTCAACGGGTGCGTTGGATAACAGCAACAAGCAATCAGGGGAGAATCGTCATGAGCTGGCTCAAGCATTCTGCGAGCGCGGCCATCGCCGCCACGCTTGCCTTCGTGCCCGCAGCCTATAGCGACGACACGGAAATCTACTTGGGCGGCAACCTCGGCCAGACCGTGGCGCAGCCCAACATCGTCTTCATCATCGACACCTCCGGCAGTATGGCCAGTGTCGTCGAGAATACACAGGTGGCGTATGACCCCGGCACCACCTATAGCGGCAGCTGCCGGACTGATCGTGTCTATTGGAGTGCGACAGGCAAGCCGCCCTCCTGTAATACCGACAACTACGTCAGCGCGAGTGCCAACAAGTGTAAGGCGTCCTCCGAGGCGTTGAATTCCACAGGGTATTATTCGGGAAGCCGAATGGCCATGTGGAACAGCAGCAGCAAGAGCAAGAAGTGGATGTGGAACAGCAGCAGCAAGAGCAAGAAGTGGATCACGTTCTCATCGAGCGTGAGGGGCAACCTCGAATGCCAGGCGGATTGGGGTATCCACGGCGAAACTGATGGCGACTCGCGCGTGTATCCCGCCAACGGGAGCTCCGGCCCTTGGGCCACGGGTACAAACAAGGCCATCAAATGGAACAACACTGGTTCCAGTTACACCATTTATTCAGGTAACTATCTCAACTATCGGCATAACCATTCCACCATCAGCAAGACACGCCTCGACGTCGTGCAGGAAATATTCGGCAACCTCATGGACAGCACCGATGGCGTCAACGTAGCCGTG
>JBFXES010000144.1:0-7968 GCA_050179875.1 Thiohalomonadaceae bacterium | reverse complement strand
GCTGCGCGTGTTCGAACCCCGTTACCTCGACATGATCGGCCGGGTGGTAAAGGACGGCGGTGGCTTCGGCATCTGCCTCATCGCCCAGGGCGAGGAGATCGGCGAGGCGGCCTTCACCTATGACGTGGGCACGCTGGCGCATGTGAGCTACTGGCACAAGCGCGCCGACGGCATGCTGGGCGTCACCGTGGTGGGCGACCAGCGCTTTCGCATCCTGGAGCGCAAGGTGCAGCCGGATCAGCTCATCACTGCCAGCACCGAGCTCATTCCCAACGAGATCCCCCAGCCGCTGCCGCCGGAATACCGCACCCTGTCCGTGCTGCTCGAGGAGATCATCACGCAGCTCGGCCATCCCTATGTGAAATTGCCCAAGCACTACGACGACGCCTCATGGGTGGGCGCGCGCCTCGCGGAACTGCTCCCCATCCAGTTGGCGCAGAAGCAGCTCTTGCTGCAACTGGACGACCCCATCGAGCGGCTGGAGCGTCTGCGCGCCATGATCGAACTGGGCGAGCTGGCCTGAACCATCGGCCAGCAGCACGCCGTTCGCATGCCGGACGCTCACCCCTGCTTGCGTGAGATCCCGTGCAAGCACATCGCGCGCCTCCGTGAACCCGCCTGCGGTGCGCGGCAGGGCGAAACCCGGGAAGGGTCGGTTGGCGACCACCCGGCTGGCGGTGCCGATCCACAGCGTGCGCCCATCCGGTTCCAGGCGCATGCCGCTGTCCCACAGCCGCAGCGCAAACAGGTGACCGTCCTGCGCCGGTTTCACCAGCAACAAGGTCTCGTGGTGACCGTCGTGCACCTGGGGCAGCAGCGGCAGCTCCGCAATGGGGCCGCCGCCGAACCAGCGCAGCCAGTTGATCCCGTCGAGCGGCGGCGGTTCGGCCCAGCCGGCGCGCATCAGCTTGGATGCGAGCGCATCGAGACTGCCGGCGTATTGCACGTTCATGGGATGGGCCGCGCGCCCGCGCAGGTCCTGCCGCGCCGCAGGCAGTGAACGCCATGCCTCCGCCCACCAGGCCTCGCCCGCCATGGACGAGATGGCGGGCTCCACGCGATAGCGCTGCAGATCGGCGGCGAAGTTCGCCGGCACGTGCACCGCTGTCGCGACCACCAGCGTGATCGCCGCGGCTGCCGCCAGGCCGCGCCAGGGCAGCGTGGCCGCGGGATGCCGGCGATAGGCGATGCCGAGCAGCGCCACCCAGGCGAGCCCGAGACTCAGACCGCCCACCACGTCCGACAGCCAGTGCACGCCCAGGTACAGACGCGAGAAGGCGATGAGGATCACGAGCGGCGCCACCGCCACATAGGCCATCCAGCGCCGCGCCGGCGGCAGTTCACGCGCTACGAGGACGGCAAGGAAGCCGTACACCACCATGGACGAGGTGGCATGGCCGCTGGGGAAGGAGAAGGTGCTGGCTCCCGCATACACATCCACCGGACGCGGCACGTTCGTGATCACCTTCACCGCCTGGATGAGGAGCTGCGCGAAAGCCACCGCCGCCAGCCAGTGCAGCGCGGCGCTTCTGCGCCGGTGCCACACCAGCCATGCGAGCAGCACGATGACCACCGCGAAAAGCACCTGCCAGTCACCCAGCGCGGTAATCACCACCATCACGCGATCCATCAGCGGTGTGCGCAGCAATTGCAGGCTGTGGTAGACCACGTTGTCCACGCCGGTGAGTTCGGAGCCGTTCCCCGCCTCGTCCAGCAGGGCGGCGAATACGGCTGCGGCGCCGATGAGCGTGAGGCCGAGCACGACCAGGCCGGACACTTCGCCGCGCGCCGGATCGAGCAGCGCGGCCGGGATCCTTCCCGCCAACGGATGGTTTCGCGCGAACGCGAGTCCCCGCTGGATGAGCGCCTGCGCGCGCGGCTGCATGAAACGCCAGGCCGCGCGCACCGCCCACACCGTCAGCACGACGAGGGCGGTCAGCGCCAGGATCAGCAATACCAAACGGGTAGCCACCTCGGCCGCGAGACCCAGCGAGGCGCCAAACACCACGCCGGGCAGCAGATAGGCCGGCGCCCACAACACGCCCGAGAGCACGTTCACCAGGAAGAAACGCCCCACCGGCATGTCCAGCATGCCGGCCACGGCAGGAATGACGGGACGAATGGGCCCGACGAAACGCCCCAGCAGCACGCTCTTGCCGCCGTGCCGCTGGAAGAATGCGCCCGCACCTTCGAGCCACTGGGGATGGGTGCGGAAAGGCCAGCGCTCGGCCAGTCCCTGATGGAAATGCCGGCCCAGCCAGAAACTCACGCCATCGCCGACGACGGCGCCGGCAGTGGCCCAGGCGGCCATGGGCCAGAAGGGCAGTGCGCCCGCACCGATCACTGCGCCGACCACGAACATGAGCACCGTACCGGGCATGAACAGGCCGACCACGGCCAGGGATTCCAGGAAGGCGATGGCGAACACGGCCAAGCCGGCCACCCCGGGATGGGTGGACAGCCAATGCAGCAGTGCCTCGGTAGGGAAGAAGTCCATGCGGGAAAATTCTAACCCGCATGCGTCCCGGTCCCTCTCGTTCTGCGTTATCTTCTGCGCCTGGACGCCCGTCCCCGAAAGCGGGCGCCGTCTAACCAGCTTATGAGGGGGAGTCCGCCTTGAAGATTGAAACCATCGCAGTGCACGGGGGCTACAGCCCCGACCCGACCACCAAGGCGGTGGCGGTGCCCATTTACCAGACCACGTCGTACGCGTTCGACGACACCCAGCATGGCGCAGACCTCTTCGACCTGAAAGTGCCGGGGAACATCTACACGCGCATCATGAACCCCACCAATGCCGTGCTCGAACAGCGCGTCGCCGCGATGGAAGGCGGTGTGGGCGCGCTGGCGGTGGCCTCGGGCATGGCGGCAGTCACCTATGCCATCCAGACCCTGGCGCAGGCGGGCGACAACATCGTCACCACCAGCAAGCTCTACGGCGGCACCTATAACCTGTTCGCGCACACCCTGCCGCGCTTCGGCATCGAGGTGCGCTTCGCCGCCCATGACGACATCGCGGGCCTTGCCGCGCTCATCGACGGCAACACCAAGGCCGTGTACTGCGAGTCCGTGGGCAATCCGGCGGGCAACATCGTGGACGTGGCGGCGCTCGCGGAAATCGCCCATGCGCGCGGCGTGCCGCTCATCGTGGACAACACCGTGCCCACGCCGTACCTGTGGCGCCCCTTCGAGCACGGCGCCGACATCGTGGTGCACGCGCTCACCAAGTACATGGGCGGCCATGGCAACAGCATCGCCGGCGTGATCGTGGACTCGGGCAAATTTGACTGGAAGGCGCACGCCGACCGCTTCCCGCTGCTCACCACGCCGGATCGCTCCTACCACGGGGTGAATTATGTGGAGCATTTCGGTCCCGCGGCGTTCATCGCGCGCGCCCGCGTGGTGCCGCTGCGCAATATGGGCGCCGCGCTGTCGCCCTTCAATGCATTTCTCGTGCTGCAGGGTATCGAGACCCTGCCCCTGCGCATGGACCGGCACTGCGAGAACGCGCAGCGCGTGGCCGAATACCTGAAGGGTCATCCGCAGGTGTCGTGGGTGAATTACGGCGGCCTGCCGGACAGCCCGGATTACCCGCTGGCGCAGAAGTACATGGGCGGCCGGGCCTCCGGCATCCTGTCCTTCGGCATCAAGGGCGGCCGCGAGGCCGGCGCGAAGTTCATCGACGCGCTCAAGCTCATCGTGCGGCTGGTGAACATCGGCGACGCCAAGTCCCTGGCCTGCCATCCCGCCACCACCACCCATCGGCAGTTGAACGAGGCGGAACTGAAGGCCGCCGGTGTCTCGGCCGATCTGGTGCGACTGTCCATCGGCATCGAACACATCGACGACATCCTTGCCGACGTGGAACAGGCGCTGGCGGCGGCGAAGTAGCATCCCGGAAAGGAAAGACCTCAACGCAAAGACGCAGAGGGCGCAAGGGCACAAAGGAGGAGCCCACCCGTGGGTTCCGCATGCCCAGTGGTGAAACATCCGCGCTGCCAGGAACAAAGGGGACATCGAATCTTTGCGCCTTCGCGACTTTGCGTCTTTGCGTTGATCATCCCCTACGCTGAAGCCCGCGTACCCGCCATGCGAACCACAGTGCGGCGGACAGCGTGAGCGCCGCGGAAAGCATGAATGCCGTGGCCATGTCGATGCCTTCCCACACGGCACCGAACCAGAGGGCGCCCGGCAGGGCCAGCAATCCCACCAGCATGTGATAGGCGCCGAAGGCGGTGCCGCGCACCGCTTCCTCCGCCACGTCGCCGATGAGGGCGCGTTCCGCGCCTTCGGTGGCTGCGGTGAGCGCGCTGTAGATCAGGAACAACCCGATCACCGTCGGTGCCGTGCTGAACCAGGGCATGAGCGTGAGCACGGCAGCCCGTGCGAGCCAGCCCGCGAGCATGACCGGCAGACGTCCCACCCGATCGGACAACTGTCCCGCCGGAAAGGCCACCACGGCGCGCAGGCCGTGGGCGACAGCCCAAAGCGCAGGTATCGCTGCGACGCCGATGCCGGATGCGCTTAGCCACAACACCAGGAATGCGTCGGGTATGGCGGCGAAGGCCAGCCCGCTCGCCGCCACGATGAGTCCCTGCAAGGGTCTGGGCAGCGCGGACCAGCGCAACGGCGGCGGTTGCGCCCGTGGCCGCCGCACCTCCTTCACGCCCACGGCGAGCAGGCCAACGGCCAGGGTGCCGGGGACCACCGAGACGAGGAACACCGTGCGCATGTCGAGGCCTGTCGCGAGCAACGCGGCGGCGAGCACGGGGCCGATCATCGCGCCCATGTGATCCATGGCGCGGTGCAGGCCGAAGGCACGGCCGCGCACGTCGGCGTTCACGGCCTGCGCCAGCAAAGCGTCGCGCGGCGCCGTGCGCAGGCCCTTGCCCACGCGATCGCCAAAGCGCAGCGCCAGCACCATGGGCCAGGTGGAGGCCAGGCCGATGAGCGGGCGCACCAGGTTGGACAAACTGTAGCCGCCCAGCGCCAGCCGCCGCAGGCCGACGCCGCGATCGGCCAGGTGCCCGGCGTAGAGCTTGAGCAGGCTGGACGTCGTTTCCGCTACGCCCTCGATCATGCCCACCGCCGCCGGGCCCGCACCCAGCACGGTGAGCAGGAACACGGGCAGCAGCGGCGCGATCATGTCGCTCGCCACGTCGTTGAGCAGGCTCACCGTGCCGAGCACGATCACCGTGGCCGGAAGTCGCATCACGCATCCTCCTCCCGATGAGTGTATGCCGGTCGAACCCGCGCGTCGGGTGTGTGCATCCGGAGGCAAAGCCGCGCGCACAATGTGAGGCGCATCACAGCCGGACCTTGCCGCGATAACAAAAAAGAACCGACTGCCTTTGGCGTTGCGGTAGGATTCGACGTGCAGACCAATATAAAAACAAGGAGGAAGTCATGCTCCGTTTGCTGAGCATTTTTTTACCACTGTGTTTTATGTTCGCGGGTGCTGCCTGGGGGAATGACGAATTCGAAGGGCGGCGGCTGTATCCCACCGTCAAATGGATTGGCCTCGAGGACCTCCATGCGCGGCGTGATGCCGTGGAACTGGTCGACGTGCGTTCCCGCTACGAGTACGAGACCCTGCACGTCGCAGGTGCGCTCAATATCCCCGTGGGCGAAAGCGGCTTTGGCGAGAAGGTGCGCGCCCTGCGCGCCGCTTCCGACAAACCCATCGTGTTCTACTGCAATGGGCGCACCTGCATGAAATCCTACGAGGCCGTACTCGCGGCCGAGAAGGCCGGCGTCAGCAACGTGCTCGCCTACGATGCAGGCGTCTTCGACTGGGTGAAGCAGTATCCGGACAAATCCGAACTGCTCGGCCAGTCGCCCGTGGATCCGGCGCGACTCATCGGCAAGGAAAAGTTCGCCGCCCACATGCTGGAACCCGAGGCATTCGAGCAGCGTATCGGCGAGCGGACCCTGGTGCTCGACGTCCGTGACCAGTACCAGCAGGAGGGCACGTCGCTGTTCCCTGCGGTGCAGGTTTCCGTTCCGCTCGACAACAAGGCTTTGAAGCGTTACGTGGATCAGGCCAAGCGCGAGGGACGCACGCTGCTCATCTACGATGCCGCCGGGCACCAGGTGCGCTGGCTGCAGTATTACCTCGAAGCCGAGCAAGTACCTTCGTACTTCTTCATGGCAGGCGGCGCCAAGGCCTATTACGACCGCATGATCGCGGACCTCATCGGCAAGAAACGGTGACGAGAAAGGTCCGCCAATGAACGCAAACGAACGCAAATGCGTGCATACGGCGGCCGGGGTCCCTTGGTTCTTTCATGCGCTCGCGGCGGACGTGAACACGAGGCAACCACATATGTGACAGGAAGATGCGGAGAACACGGAGATCACAGGGAAAGTGCATTGCTCCGTGTTCTCTGTGTCTCTGCACCTCTGTGTTGGATCTTTCTGGCTTCACCCGTCGCTGAATGGCGGGCATGCATGCCCATGCGCGGCATTTGCGTTCATGGCATTCATTCGCGGACTTCTACCGCAAGAACGGATTGCTGCGGCGTTCCTCGCCAAATGTGGAGATGGGCCCGTGGCCCGGCACGAAGGTGACGTCGTCGCCGAGAGGGAGCAGCTTGTGCCGGATGGAATCGAGCAGTTCGGCGTGATTGCCGCGCGGGAAGTCGGTGCGGCCGATGGAGCCGTGGAACAGCACGTCGCCCACGAAGGCCACCCGTGCACCGCGCGCGAACAGGGCGATATGGCCGGGCGTGTGGCCCGGGCAATGGAGCACTTCCAGCTTCACGTGGCCGATGCTGACCACGTCGCCGTCCTGCAGCAAGCGGTCGGGCATGAATGCATCCGCGTGCGGAAAACCGAAATGCGCCGACTGTTGCGGTAACGCCTCCAGCCAGAAGCGATCGTCTTCATGGGGCCCTTCGATGGGTACGCCGAGGCGGCGGGCCAGGTCGCCCGCCGCGGCCACGTGGTCCACGTGGCCATGGGTGAGCAACAGGCGCTCGATGGTCACGCCCTCCCGCTCGGCCAGCGCCAGCAGCAGCTCCTCGTCGCCGCCCGGGTCCACCAGCGCCGCGCGATGGGTGGCGTCGCACCAGATCAGCGAGCAGTTCTGCTGGAACGCGGTGACCGGGAGGATGCGGTAATGCATGGGACTCAGATCCGTGCCAGCACCTGTGCCGCCGCGGCGATGGTGTCGTCCAGGTCCTGCTGCGTATGCGCCGCGGAGACGAAGCCCGCCTCGAAGGCGGAGGGCGCCAGGTACACGCCTTCTTCCAGCATGCCGTGGAAGAAGCGCTTGAAGCGCTCCGCGTCGCAGCGGCTCACGGCCTGACCGTAGCTGGTGATCTTCGCCTCGCTGGTGAAGAACAGGCCGAACATGCCGCCCACGTGGTTTTCACTCATGGGCACGCCGGCGTTCTTCGCCGAGGCCATGATGCCGTTTACGAGGTATTCGGTCTTCTGCGCCAGTTCCGTGTAGAAACCGGGTTGGCGCACGATCTCCAGGGTGGCGAGACCCGCGGCCATGGCTACCGGATTGCCCGACAGCGTGCCGGCCTGGTACACGGGGCCGAGCGGGGCGATCTTCTCCATGATGGCGCGCTTGCCGCCGAAGGCGCCCACGGGCATGCCGCCGCCCACCACCTTGCCGAGGGTGGTGAGGTCGGGAACGATGCCGTAGTGCCCCTGCGCGCCGCCAAGGGCGACGCGGAAACCGGTCATCACTTCATCGAAGATGAGCACCGCGCCGTAGGTGTCGCACACCTCGCGCAAGCCTTCGAGAAAACCGGGCACCGGCGGGATGCAGTTCATGTTGCCCGCCACCGGCTCCACGATGATGCAGGCGATCTGCCCGCCCACTTGCGCGAAGGTGTCGCGCACGGCCTGGAGGTCGTTGTAAGGCAGGGTGAGGGTGTGCTCGGCGAGCGCGGCGGGCACGCCCGGACTGCTCGGCACGCCCAGGGTGAGGGCGCCGGAACCTGCCTTCACCAG
>JBFXES010000143.1:0-8031 GCA_050179875.1 Thiohalomonadaceae bacterium | reverse complement strand
TGCGCTATCACAAGGCCTTCGCCCTCATGGCACGCGACGTGGCCATGGTGCGCCGCCATGCGCGGCTCGATGAGCGCGAGGAGGGACTGCTGCGCGCACGCAGCGCGCCCATCGTGATCCTCGACGCGGCGGGCGAGCCGCTCGCGCCCTCACTCGCGCCCGGCCAGCGTACCCTCGGTTTCATGCTGCCATACACGCCGCTGCACCATCTGCTCATGGCGGCGCTGGAACGACCCATCGTGCTCACCTCGGGCAATCGCAGCGACGAGCCGCAGGTCATCGACAACGAGGAGGCGCGCGAGCGCCTCGCGGGCATCGCCGATTACTGGCTCATGCACGACCGCGCCATCGTGAACCGTCTGGACGATTCGGTGGCGCGGGTGGTGGACGGCGCGCCGCGGTTGTTGCGCCGTGCGCGCGGTTATGCACCGGCGCCATTGTCATTGCACAGGGATTTCGCGGTAGCGCCACCGGTGCTCGCCATGGGCGCCGATCTCAAGAACAGTTTTTGCGTGCTGCAACACGGCCGTGCCGTGGTCTCCCAGCACATGGGTGATCTGGAAAATCCCGCCGCCCGGCGCGACTACCGCCACAACCTGGATCTTTACCGCAGCCTGTTCGAGCACCGCCCGGCAAGCATTGCCGTGGACCTGCATCCCAACTACGCCTCCACGCGCCTGGGTCGCGAATGGGCGGCGCAGGAGGGCGTGCCGCTGGTGGAGGTGCAGCACCATCACGCCCACATCGCCGCCTGCATGGCCGAGCACGGCCTCGCGCCCGACGCGCGGGTGCTCGGCGTTGCCCTCGACGGTCTGGGCCTGGGCGAGCATGACGAGATCTGGGGCGGCGAATTTCTGCTGGCCGATTACCGCCGGTTCACGCGCCTTGCGCGCTTCGCGCCCGTGGCCATGCCCGGCGGTAACCGCGCCAGCGTGGAACCCTGGCGCAATGCCGTCGCCCACCTGCATCAGGCCTTCGGTTGGGAGGAAACGGCTGCGCGTTTTCCGCAACTGCCGCTGCTGCGTTTCGCCGAACCGGCGCGCACCGCGCCGCTGGTGCAGATGATCGACAAGGGCATCAACTCGCCGCGCGCATCGAGCTGCGGGCGGCTGTTCGACGCCGTGGCCGCGACGCTCGGCATCTGTATGGAGCACGTGAGCCACGAAGGCCAGGCCGCCATCGAACTGGAGGCGCTGGCGCAGCAGGCGTTCTCGGCCGAACGCGATGCGGGTTATGCGGTGACCGAAGAGCGCCGGGACGGGCTCGTCACCCTGGGTTGGCAAGCCATGTGGCAATCACTGCTCGCCGATCTCGCCGCCGGCGTGGAAGCTGTGGTGATTGCCGCGCGTTTTCATCACGGCCTCGCCGCTGCGGTTGCCGCGCTCGCGGTCCGGCTGGCGGAAGAAAACTGCGTGGAGACAGTGGCGCTGGGCGGCGGCGTGTTCCAGAACCGCCTGTTGCTGGAAACGGTTGCGCAGCGCTGCCGCAGCGCGGGCGTGCGCGTGCTCGTGCCGGCGGAGGTGCCCGTCAACGACGGCGGCGTATCCCTCGGCCAGGCGGTGATTGCCGCGGCACGGGCGCTCGGCGGCTGAGCCTCAGCCGACCTCGCGCACCACCAGCTTGTTCAGCTCGGCAAAGCGCAGCACGAACTCGTACAGGCGCGCATCCCGTTCCGCCAGTGCCTGCGACACCCACACGCCCTGCACGCCGTCCTGCGTCACCACCCTCACCATCGGATTGCAGGGCAGCTGTTTGGAAGGCCCGCAGTAATCGCAATCGATGGTGGCCGCCGCCGCCAGACGCTGGGCCCAGTCACTGGGCCGGAAGGTCTTGCCATCGGTGGTGATGCCGAGGATCAGCAGTGCTTTGGCAGGAACAGGGCGAACCGGCTCGCGCGCCTGGGGTTGGGGCTTGGCGTCGAGCAGTAACTGAGAGGCCATGTTTCGCATCACTCTGAATAGTGGAAGCAATGTTTACACCGGACTCACCGCGGAACCGGCGGCGGCGCGCATGCGCGCCACGGAGTCTGTCAGGCCCATGCGCAAGCCTGACAGTGAAAACAGACACCTACGCCCTGGGCCACCGCCGCGGGAGAGAGGAAACCCGCAGGCGATGGTTTGGGGCTGACGATGGAGTTGCAATCGTCGTTCCAGCTGCGTATGGACTGCGAAACAAGCGGCATGGTCGGATTTCCGCGCGCACCGTTGCGCGTGTGCTTGACTAAAGACCATGGAAATACGGGGGCGACGATACGCGAGCACGGCGCCCGTAGCCCGTAGGTCACGTTGCGAAGCTACGTGACATGTTTCAACCGCCCACTTGCTTCAAGCGCCAATGGAATCCCCACGATGCGCCTCATTGACCTCAACGCCGCCGACGAACCGCAGCGCCACGCCGCCGCACGCATCCTTCGGCGCGCATTGGCCCATGTGCCATCCGCCTGGCACACGGATTCGTCGGCGCGCGCCGAGGTGGATAGCTTTGCGGGCAATGCGGAGCGCATTGCTCTGCTGGCCCTGGAAGGCGATGCCGTGCGGGGCTGGATCGGCGCCATCCGCCACACCCGGTTCGCGTGGGAGCTGCATCCGCTCGTCGTGGATCCCGCCTTCCAGCGGCAGGGCTGGGGCACGCGGCTGGTCACCGCCCTGGAGCAGGCGGCGCGCGCGGAAGGCGTGATCACTATCTGGCTAGGCAGTGACGACGATTTCGGCGGCACCAGCCTGTACGGCCAGGACCTCTATCCCGACGTCCTTCGCAAGCTCGCGGACCTGCATGCAACGCGGGGACACCCGTTCACCTTCTACCAGCGCCTCGGCTACACCGTGACCGGCGTACTCCCGGACGTGGACGGACCGGGAAAGCACGACATCATCATGGCCAAGCGGCTCAATCCGGCGACGCCGGATAGTGGCGCAGGCCGAGTTTTCCCTCCGATGGATAGCTGAACCCGGAGCTTGAGCCCTACCCAGCCGTTGTCGACCCCTTCGGCCGATGAGGCGTTAGAATGGGCGCTCCGCTGCTCTGAAGACGTATCGCATGGCCCATTTGCACGAAGCCCTGGCCACCAAGGTTGCCGCCTGGCGCGACGCCGGCTACCCGGTCGCGGATTATCCCGCTATCGCCGAGATCTTCCAGCATGCCTGGCTGGACGACGGGCGCACCTCGCTGCGCTACCTGCGCCGTGCCCAGTTCATCGCCCTCGAAACCTACTGGTATCTGCGTCTGGTCTTGGGCACGCCGACCGTGCCCCGTCTTTACGAGCACTTGTTCCCTTCACGCAAGGAGCGGCTCGAAGCCATGGGCATCTCTTCCAAGCTGTTCGAGGAGGTGGACTATGACCTCGACACGTTGCTTGAGCGGGTGCGCAACGACAGTGACTTTGTTCGCGAGCATCATCTGGAGAGCCTGCGCGAGACCCTGAGCCTCGATTACCCCAGCTACATCCTGGCCCTCGCCATGGGTGCGGGGAAGACCATTCTCATGGCGGCCATCGTGGCCACCGAGTTCGCCATGGCGCAGGAATACCCGGGCGCGCCCTTTGTGCAGAACGCCCTCATCTTCGCGCCGGGTAAGACCATCATCGAATCCCTGCGTGAGATCGCCGACATCCCTTTCGACAAGATCCTGCCGCCGCGCATGTTCAAGCCTTTTGCGGCCAGCCTGAATCTGACCTTTACCCGTGACGGCGAGAAGGAACTATCGGGTGTGGTGTGGGGCAGCTTATGGAACCTCATCGTCACCAACACGGAAAAGATCCGCATCCAGAAGCCCACCGTGCGCGGGGAGAAGAAAAAACAGTTCTCCCTCGGATTCGACGATAAGACCGAGCATGATGCAGAAATCGCCAATCTGCGACTCCAGGCTATCGCCTCCCTGCCGCATCTGGCGGTCTTTTCGGACGAGGCGCACCACACCTATGGCCAGAAGCTGCTCGGCGGCTGGGTGAAGAACAAGGAAACCGGCGAGTACGAATTCCAATCCCAGGGCATCAAGAAGGTCCGGCGCACCATCGACTATCTCGCCGCCGAAACCAAGCTCTACGTGGTGGTAAACACCACCGGCACGCCTTACTTTGAGCGCCAGCCGCTGCGTGACGTGGTGGTGTGGTACGGCCTGGGCGAAGGCATCCGCGATGGCGTACTCAAGTCCATCGCCAACAACATTCAGGTATTCGATCTGGAAGACGCCGAGACGGAAGACCTGGTGAGCCGCATCGTTCAGGATTTCGTGGATGACTATTGGGACGTCCGCATTGCCGATGGCGCCCCTGCCCGCTTGGCGCTCTACTTTCCCCAAACCGATGCCATGGAGGACCTGCGCCCGGCCGTCGAATCGGCCCTTGCGCAGCGGGGCATCGACCCCACCGCCGTATTGGCCGTGCACAGCGCTTCGCCCGAGGAAACCCGCAGGGCCTTTTACCGGGTGGCCAGCGATCCGGCCTCGCCGCACCGGGTCATTCTGTTGGTGAACATGGGCACGGAAGGCTGGAACTGCCCAAGCCTGTTCGCCTGCGCCCTGGTGCGCAAGCTCAAGACCAGCAACAACTTCGTCTTGCAGGCGGCTACCCGCTGCATGCGCCAGGTGCCGGGCAACGAAAAACCGGCGCGCATCTATCTCACCAAGGACAACCGCAGCATCCTGGAAAAGCAGCTTCAGGAGACCTACGGCACCTCCATCAAGGACCTGGAGTCGCGCCATGCCGAGCGCGTCGAAAAGGAGATCGTCCTGCGCAAGTCCAGCCTGCCGCCGCTGCTGCTCAGAAAGCGCGTACTGCGCTTCCGGCGCAAGGCCGAGGTGACCAACAGCGAGGGCATCACGCTCGCCCTGCCCCAGGTGCAATACGAGCCCAAGGCCCACGTGGAAACCTGGACCATCGCCGAGCCGAAATCGGGTGGCGCGCGCATGACCCGCGTGGAAGGCGCCGAGCAGGACTTCGAGCTTGAACCCGAGCTGTACGATCTCTACACCGCCGCGGCCTTGCTTGGCGCCAACTATCACTTGCCCGCGCCGATGGTCCTGAACGCGCTGCGCGCCGCCTATGGCAGTTCCGGGGTGCCCGAACACCATTTCCCCGAACTGGGCCGCCAGATCGAGGCCCAGTGCAGCCGTTATGAAGAGGACTGGGAAGAGGTGGACGTGGCCCTCGCCCTGGTCAAGCCGGAGGGCTTCGCCCTGCGGCTGGAAAACGGCGAAGCCGTTTACACCGCACGGGTGAGCTTCGCCAAGGACCGTGCCCACCTCTACAAGGTCCCCGAGGACTATCCAGACGAGGCCTTGGCGCGGGCCTGTTCGTTCCATTACGAGGGCTACAACTTCGACTCCGCCCCTGAGAGCGAGTACCTGGAGCGGGTGCTGAACCTCATTGGGGAACACCCGGGCCGCATCGCGGGCGTGTGGTTTACGGGCGGCCTCACCGACCCCACCAAAACCGACTTGTTTGCCGAATACCTGGGCGCCGATGGCCGCTGGCACCGGTACACGCCGGATTTCGTCATCCAGCGCAAGGACGGCAAACATCTCATCGTCGAGGTCAAGCGCGACAGCTTCAGCGCCGAGGTGACGGCCGATCTGGAACGTCACGGCCAGGGCGAGGCCCCGCTGAGCGCCGAAGGCCGCAAGGCCGTGGCCCTCAAGAAATGGGAAGACCTCAACCCGGACGTACTGCACTACCAGGTCATCTTTGCCGACTCCGCCCTGGCCAGCGACGCCCTGGCGGTCACCCGCCGCTTCCTGGGCCCGGATGAGGGCGCCAGTGCCGGGGGCGTCCGGCAGGCCCAACGGCCCCAAACCGTGAAGAGCTAATGAACTGCTAATTTGGCAACATTTAGCAGAAAGGGATAAACTGCCAATCAAGTGCTAAATGAGCACGAATTAGCAGTTCAAGAACCATGAAGATACCGCTCTCGCCCCCCAGGCTGAACGACCTGCTCGCCCAGGCGGATCCTGTCGCCATCGGCCGGCTGGTCGGGGGCTCGCCCACCCACAAGGGCGGCTATCTGCATTGGGACGAACTGCGCCACCGTACCCCGCCCGAGGGCCTCACCCCCGAGCAATGGTGGGCGGCCACCAAGCTGGCGCGCCAGGGCATGCTCAAACCCCTGCCGCTCACCGACAAGCACGGCCAGCCCATCCGCTTCGCCATGCCTGACCCGGTGCTGCGCGCCCTGCACAATATCGACCGCCAGGCCGCGGGGGAGATCGCCATGAGCGAACAGGCGGTCTCCGGTGAAGATCGCAACCGCTATCTGGTGAGTTCCCTCATCGAAGAGGCCATCACCTCCAGCCAGTTGGAAGGCGCCTCCACCACCCGTGAAGAGGCCAAGGACATGCTGCGTAGCGGACGCAGCCCGCGTGACCGTAGCGAGCGCATGATCCTCAACAACTACCTCGTCATGGCGCAGATCCGCGAATTAAAACAGGAGCCCTTCACCCCCGAGCGCATCCTGGAACTGCACCGCATCGTCACCGACGGGACACTGGACGACCCTAGCGCTGCCGGACGCCTGCGCCTGCCGCACGAGCGCATCTCCGTCATGGATGCCACCCACACCACCGTGTTGCACGAGCCGCCCCCCGCCGGAGAGCTGGCCAAGCGCCTGGAGCGTCTGTGCACCTTCGCCAATCAGGACGTGGATGCCAAGCCCTTTGTCCATCCGGTGATTCGGGCCATCCTCATCCACTTCATGATGGGCTACGACCATCCCTTCGTGGACGGCAACGGCCGCACCGCACGCGCCCTGTTCTACTGGAGCATGGCCCGCTCCGGCTATTGGCTCATGGAGTACCTGTCCATCTCGCGGCTCATCCGCCAGGCGCCGGTGAAATACGCCCGCGCCTATTTGCACACCGAGACCGACGACAACGACGCCACCTATTTCATCCTCCACCAGCTGGACGTGATCGAGCGGGCCATCGAGGCCCTGCACCAATACCTGGCGCGCAAAATCCAAGAGCAGCGCAGCGCCGAGGGCCTGCTGCGCAAAGAGCCGCGGCTGGCCGACGCCCTCAACCATCGCCAGGTCGCACTGCTCAGCCACGCCTTGCGCCATCCGGGCCATGCCTATACCGTGGCCAGCCATCAGCGTTCCCACCAGATCGTCACCCAGACCGCGCGCACCGATCTGCTGAAACTGGTGGAACTGGGCCTGCTCGAAAAACGCAAGCGCGGCCGCGCCTTCGCCTTCTACGCGCCGCCCGACCTTGCCAATCGCCTGCGCGCCGCGACCAAGACGAGTTCCCAAGCCCCCTCTCCCTCCGGGAGACGAGCGCATGGATGCGCGAGGTAGAGCAACGCAGGGAGCGATTGCCGAGGGCTGGGGTGAGGGGACCTCAATCCCGACCGAAGAGCCGATTACTCAGGAACACCCAATGCCCAAGAACCCCAACGAGGTAAAAATCAGCAAGGCCAAAGGCCGCCCCATGCTCACCTGGGTGGGCAAACGCCCCCTCGAACGGGTCACGGCCTATCCGGCCCAGCACATCGAGTCCTTCAGCGTCCCCGGCGCGGAGGATTTCTCTTCTGACGTGGACTGGTCCGACTGGCCCGACGCCTACCCGCGCGGCGGCCTGCTGTTCCACGGCGACAACAAGGATGTGCTCGCCCACCTGCTCGCCAACGGCTTCCGCGGAAAGGTCAAGCTCATCTACATCGACCCGCCGTTCGATTCGGGGGCGGACTATGTGCGCAAGGTGCAACTGCGTGGCGTGGGTGGAACCACGAAGATCGAAGGCGAGGACTACACCCTCGGCGAGCAGATCCAGTACACAGATATTTGGGCGAACGACAATTATCTGCAGTTCATGTACGAGCGGTTGTTTTTGCTAAAAGAACTACTTGCGAATGACGGCATCATTTGGCTGCACTGTGATCCTTCTCGTGGGCACTATTTGAAGTGTGTGATGGATGAAGTATTCGGAGCAGAGCGTTTTATTAATCAAGTCGCATGGAAACGCTCCGATGCGCACAGCGATACTGGGCAAGGCGCGAAGCATTTTGGCTCTGTGCACGACATGCTGCTGGTATACGCGAAA
>JBFXES010000142.1:0-8086 GCA_050179875.1 Thiohalomonadaceae bacterium | reverse complement strand
GGCTCCTACAACCGCGGGTTCACTCAACCGTGTAGGAGCCCACACCGTGGGCGAATGGCTTCCCCAGCCGTGTTCGCCGACGATGTCGGCTCCTGCAACCGCGGGTTCACTCAACCGCTGCAGGAGCCCACATCGTGGGCGAATGCCTTTCGAACCGCCGCCGGCCAGCGAAGCGGCGTTCGCCGTTGGTCCCGTGTGCGTCCGGGCTTGCGGTGAATCATTGATTTCTGCCCCAGCCGGAGCTAATCCATAACGGTGCGCCCGCACCGCGGGCATCCATCACCGATTTGCATCGACGCGAGGGAGGAAACATGGGCAAGGGCGACCAGCGCACCACACGCGGCAAGATCTTCCGCGGCAGCCACGGCAAGACGCGCAGGAAGGGCAAGCAAAAGAAAGGCTGACGCCGCGTCCAGGCTTCCACCCCACACCTACACTACTTCCGCAGGGGATTCGGGGAGGAGGGGAGAATGGACGGACGCCAGCCAATGCGCAGCCTGCCTGCCGGCGACGTGCTGGAGCCTTTCGTGCACCAGCCGTGCGTCGCCTATTTCTCCATGGAGATCGCCTTGCGCTCGTCCATTCCCACCTACGCGGGCGGCCTGGGCGTGTTGGCCGGAGACACCTTGCGCTCAGCCGCCGATCTGCTGGTGCCCATGGTGGGCGTCACCCTGCTCAGCCGTGCGGGGTATTTCCGCCAGGAACTGGACGGCCAGGGCCGCCAATCCGAGCTCCCCGACTATTGGGACCCGGACACGTGCACGAAGCGCCTGCGCGCCAAGATAGCCATCGGGATCGGCGGCCGCGAGGTGTGGATTGCCGGGCACCTGTACATCATCGAAGGCAACATGGGGGGGCGCGCACCCGTCATCCTGCTGGACACGGATCTGGAAGAGAACCATCCCGACGATCGAACCCTGACCCATTTCCTCTACGGCGGCGACGCCGAATACCGCCTGCGCCAGGAATGCGTGCTCGGTATCGGCGGCGTGCGCATGCTTCATGCGCTCGGCTTCACCATCAACCAGTACCACATGAACGAAGGCCACTCGGCGCTGCTGGTGCTCGAATTGCTGAAGCGCCATACCTACGCCCCGGAGGACCTGCGTCCCGGCGAAATCATGTACGACCTCCCGCGGGTCCGCGATCTGTGCAATTTCACCACCCACACGCCGGTGGAAGCGGGGCACGACAAGTTCCCCTACGACCTGGTGGCCCGCGTGCTGGACGAATTTCGCGACGAGCACACGCTGCGTTCGCTGGCGGGCACCGAGAGCCTGAATATGACCCGCCTCGCCCTCAACGCCAGCGAATACGTGAACGGCGTGGCCAAGAGTCATGTCGCGACCTCGCGGGAGATGTTCCCGGGCTATTCGCTGCGTTCCATCACCAATGGCGTCCATCCTTACACCTGGGCCGGGACCGCCATGCGGCTGGTGTTCGATCGGGAGCAACCCGCCTGGTGCCACGAGCCCGAACTGCTGGTGAATGCGGACAGGATTGCCGACGACGCCCTGTGGAACGCCCACATGGACCAGAAGCGCGCCCTGTGCGATTTCGTTGCGGCCACCACCGGCCGCACCCTCGATCCGAACCGTTGCACCCTCGGCTTCGCCCGTCGCATGACCGGCTACAAGCGCCCCGCGCTGATCTTCTCCGACCTCGACCGCCTGCGCAGCATCGCAGCGCGCCATCCGTTCCAGATCGTCATGGCAGGCAAGGCCCATCCCCGCGACGAAGGCGGCAAGGAGGCCATCGTCGAGATCCATCGTGCGGCGCAGGCTCTGGGCGACGCCGTGCCAGTGGTGTTCCTGCCCGACTACGACATGGACCTGGCGGCGCGCATGGTGTCCGGCGTGGACGTGTGGCTCAACAACCCGCTGCCGCCCCAGGAGGCCTCGGGCACCAGCGGCATGAAGGCCGCGCTCAACGGCGTGCCCAACCTGAGCGTGCTGGACGGCTGGTGGGTGGAAGGCTGGGTGGAAGGCATCACCGGCTGGGCCATCGGCGAAGGCGGCGAGACCGATCACGTGCAGGCCCTGTACCGCAAGCTGGAGGAACGGGTGCTGCCGCTCTACTACGGCAGCCGCGAAGGCTGGGTGCGGGTCATGAAGGGCGCCATCACCCGCAACGCATCCTTCTTCAACAGCCACCGCATGCTGCGCCGCTACGTCACCGAGGCGTACATGCGCTGATGCATTGCCGGGCTTTGTCGCGCGACAGACGCACCTGCCATCGGTAAGATGGCCTTCCCGGATTGATGCCTCCCAACCATGATCCTCGACTGGCAGCCCGTCTGGCTTACGCTCCGCCTCGCCACGGTGACCACCGTGTGCCTGCTGCTGATCGGGACGCCCATCGCCTGGTGGCTGGCCCGGACGGGCTCGATGCTCAAGCAACCCGTGGCCGCGGTGGTGGCGCTGCCGCTGGTGCTGCCGCCCACGGTGATCGGTTTTTACCTGCTGGTGTTCATGGGCCCGCAGGGCGCGCTGGGCGAACTCACGCGTGCGCTCGGCATCGGCAGTCTGGCCTTCACGTTCTCGGGCCTGGTGGTCGCGTCGGTCATCTATTCGCTGCCCTTCGTGGTGCAACCCCTGCACAACGCCTTCGAGGCCATGGGTACACGCCCGCTGGAAGTGGCCGCGACCCTGCGCGCCTCGCCCCTGGATCGTTTTCTCTCCGTGGCGGTGCCCCTGGCGCGGCCAGGCTTCCTCACCGCTGCGGTGCTCGGCTTTGCGCACACCGTGGGTGAGTTCGGCGTGGTGCTGATGATCGGCGGCAGCATCCCGGGCCAGACCAAGGTCCTGTCCATCGCGGTGTACGACCATGTGGAGGCGCTGGAATACGAGCAGGCCCACTGGCTGTCGGCGGGCCTGCTGGTGTTCGCCTTCGCGGTGCTGCTGGTGCTGCACCTCGCCAACAAACGCCTGCAGGCGCGCCTGTCGTGAGCGGTATCGAACTGGAACTCTGCGCCCGCATCGGCGCCTTCGATCTGGATGCCCGTTTCCAGGCGCCGGGACGTGGGGTCACCGCGCTGTTCGGCCACTCCGGTTCGGGCAAGACCACCGTGCTGCGCTGCATGGCGGGGCTGTCGCGGGCGCAGGGACGCGTGGTCATCAATGACGAGCCGTGGCAGGACGACGGGCGCGGCATTTTCGTGCCCACCCACCGGCGCGCCCTGGGCTACGTGTTCCAGGAGGCGAGCCTGTTCCCGCACCTTTCCGTGCGCCGCAACCTGGAATTCGGCTGGAAACGGGTGCGCGCCGCCGAGCGGCGCGTGGCCTTCGACGAGGCCGTGGAACTGCTCGGACTGCAGCGCCTGCTCGATCGTGGGCCGCTGTTTCTCTCGGGTGGCGAGCGTCAGCGCGTGGCCATCGCCCGCGCCCTGCTTACCGGACCGCGGCTGCTGCTCATGGACGAGCCGCTCTCGGCGCTGGACGAAGGCAGCAAGCAGGAGATCATTCCCTATCTCGAACGCCTGCACGACGAGCTTTCCATTCCCGTGGTGCTGGTGAGCCATTCCATGCGCGAGGTCTCGCGCCTGGCGGATCACCTGGTGTGGATGGAACACGGGCGGGTGAAGCACGCCGGCCCCATCGGCCAGATGCTGACGCTGTTCGACCTGGCGCGGGACGAGGAAGGCCCGGCCACGGTGGTGGATACGGTGGTGGCCGTGCACGACGATCGCGACCATCTCACCGCCCTCGACAGCACCTGCGGGCGGTTGTGGGTGCGGCGGCTCGCGGCTGACCCGGGCAACCGCGTGCGCGTGCGGCTGCCGGCGCGCGACGTGAGCCTCGGGCTGGAGCCGTTGCAGCATTCCAGCATCCTCAACGAGTGGCAGACCGAAGTGGAAGACTTCGCCGAAGTGGCGCCGGGACAGATGCTGGTGCGCCTGCGTTGCGGCGGGCAGGTGCGGCTGCTGGCGCTGATCACGCGCCGTTCCCTGGGCGCGCTGGGCCTGGTGCCCGGGACGCGGGTGTACGCGCGCATCAAGAGCGTGGCGCTGATGGAGCCTTGATGAGTTGAAGCCCGCCGATGAACGCGAGCCGCAGGTGGCATGGGAATGGAAAAGGATCAACCACGGAGAGCCACGGCGAAAATGGACTGCCTCTGCGTTCTCTGTGTCTCTGTGTTGAATCCCGTTGCGCGATAATTTCATCAAACGGTTTACCTAAGGACGGCCATTGAATCGCACCACCGACACACTCCAGGGCGGCATCGAAGTGCCGGCCCATGCCCTGGACATCGACACCCTGTTCACGCGCTGGCAAAGCTCGCAGGCCGGCCTCACCACGGAGGAGGCCAGGCAGCGCCTGCAGGAGCACGGCCCCAACCGGCTGCCGCCGCCGGCCCGCCGCACGGCGCTCATGCGTTTCCTGCTGCAGTTCCATAACGTGCTCATCTACCTGCTGCTCGGTTCGGCAGTGATTACCGCGCTGTTGGAAGAATGGGTGGACACGGGCGTGATCATCGGCGTGGTGGTGATCAACGCCATCGTGGGTTTCCTGCAGGAGGGCAAGGCCGAAAAGGCGCTGGAAGCGGTGAGCGGCCTGCTCACGCCCACCTGTACCGTGCTGCGCGACGGCAGCCGGCGGGTCATGCCCGCCGAGGAACTGGTGCCCGGCGACGTGGTGATCCTGCAATCGGGCGATCGGGTGCCGGCGGACCTGCGCCTGTTCCGCAGCCGCGAGCTGCGCATCGAGGAGGCGGCGCTCACGGGCGAATCGGTGCCGGTGGAGAAGAACACCGCGGCGATGGACGCGAACGCGCCCATCGGCGATCGGCTGGGTATGGCGTATACCGGCACCCTGGTCACCTACGGCCAGGGCACCGGCCTGGTGGTGGCCACGGGCGAGGACACCGAACTCGGCCGCATCAGCAAGCTGCTCACGGAGGTCCAGCCCCTCACCACGCCGCTGCTGCGCCAGATCGATCACTTCGGCCACTGGCTCACCTGGGCCATCCTGGCCATCGCCGCAGCCAGTTTCACCCTGGCCTATTACTGGCGCGACTTCGACGTGCGCGACAGCTTCCTGGCGGCGGTGGGCCTCGCGGTGGCGGCCATTCCGGAAGGGCTGCCCGCCATCATGACCATCACCCTCGCCATCGGCGTGCAGCGCATGGCCAGGCGGCACGCCATCATCCGCCGCCTGCCCGCGGTGGAGACGCTCGGATCGGTCACCGTGATCTGCACCGACAAGACCGGCACCCTCACGCGCAACGAAATGACCGTGGCACGTCTCGCCCTGGCCGAGGGCGACTGGCGCGTCACCGGCGTGGGTTACGCCCCCGCGGGGGATCTGGTGCCCGTGGACGGTGCGGGCGGCAATGGCGCGGTCGAGGAGCTGGTGCGCGCCGGGCTGCTGTGCAACGAGGCGGGACTGGAACACGCCGCGGAAGGCTGGCGCGTGCACGGCGATCCCACCGAAGGCGCGCTGGTGGTACTGGCCGCCAAGCTGGGCCTCGATCCGGAAACCGAACGCCGCCGTTACCCGCGCACCGACGAGATCCCGTTCGAATCGCAGCACAAGTTCATGGCCACGCTGCATCACGATCATGCGGGCCACGGCTACGTGTTCGTGAAGGGCGCGCCCGAGAGCGTCATCGACATGTGCAGCCATGAGCGCCACGGCGCCGATGCCCGGCCGCTGCGCACGACCTTCTGGCGTCAGAAGGTGGATGAATTCGCAGCGGAAGGACACCGCGTGCTCGCGCTGGCCACGCTGCCCACCGCCGCCGGTCGCACGGAGCTGGGCTTTCCCGACGTGCAGAACGGCCTCACCCTGCTGGGGCTGGTGGGCATCATCGATCCGCCGCGCGAGGAGGCCATCGAATCGGTCGCCCTGTGCCGCAGCGCCGGCATACGCGTGAAGATGATCACCGGCGACCACGTCGCCACCGCCAACAGCATCGCGGCCCAGCTCGGCATCGGCGAGGGACAGGCCGCGGTCACCGGTCCGGAACTGGAACACCTGGACGGCGCGACGCTGGAAAAGACCGTGGCGGAAACCGACGTGTTCGCGCGCACCAGTCCCGAGCACAAGCTGCGCCTCGTCGAGGCTCTGCAACGGCGCGGCGAAATCACGGCCATGACTGGCGACGGTGTGAACGATGCCCCGGCCCTCAAGCGCGCGAACGTGGGCGTCGCCATGGGCAAGAAGGGCACGGACGCCGCGCGCGAGGCCTCGCAGATGGTGCTCACCGACGATAACTTCGCCACCATCGTGCACGCGGTGGAGGAGGGGCGCACCATCCACGACAACCTCACCAAGGCCATCCTGTTCGTGCTGCCCACCAACATGGGTCAGGCCAGCGTGATCATCACGGCCATCCTGTTCGGCATGGTCATGCCCATCACGCCGGTGCAGATCCTGTGGGTGAACATGGTATCTGCGGTCACGCTCGCCCTGGTGCTCGCCTTCGAGCCGGGCGAGGCGGGCGTGATGCGGCGACCGCCGCGCGATCCGCGCGCGCCCATCATCTCGCCCATGCTCGCCTGGCGCGTGGTGTTCGTGTCCGTGATCCTGGTGGTCGGTTCGCTGGTGGTGTTCCAGTGGGAGCTGTCCGGCGGCGCCAGCCTGGAGGCGGCGCGCGTGGCCACGGTGAATACGCTGGTGATGGGGCAGATCTTCTACCTGTTCAGCGCGCGCTACGTGTTCGATTCCAGCATTCACCCGGGCATTCTGAAGGGCAACCCGGCACTCTGGCCCGCCATCGTCATGCTCCTCGGGCTGCAGGTGCTTTTCACCTACTTCGAGCCCATGAAGGACCTGTTCGGCACGGGCGCCATCGGCCCCGATGCCTGGTTGCACACCGTTGCCGTCGGCTTCCTGGTCTTCGTGGTGGCGGAACTGGAGAAGTGGGCCGTGCGCAAATACCGCGCAAGGCACTGAGGGTGACGCACCGGGCGGGGGCGGCTCGCGCCGCCCCCGCCCGGTGCGTCATTGCTGGCTTTGCTGCTGTTCGAAGGCGCTGAACTCCGACTGGTCGATGTAGCCGTTCTGGTCCTGGTCGTATTGCGGGAATTGCTGTGACAGCATGGGCGAGGAGCCGGCCTCGTCCCGGCTGATGTTGCCGTCGCCGTTCAGGTCGAGTGACTGGAACGAAACCGGTCCGGCCGTCTGGCCGCCGCCGCTTGTGTAGCTGTGGTATTCCTTGCGGCTGATCCAGCCGTCCTTGTTGGTATCGATCTGCTCGAACGGCGCCATGCCCGCGGCGGCCTGCTGCCCGCCGGTCGCCGGCTGGCCCTGCTGCGCCTCGAAGGCGCTGAATTCCGTTTGGCTGATGGTGCCGTCCCGGTTCTTGTCGGCGCTGCTGTACTGGCGGGAAAGCGTGGGATGCGCCTGCGCCTCGTTCTGATCCAGTTTGCCGTCCCGGTTCTTGTCCAGGGACTGGAAGGACTGCGCGCCGGCGGTACCCGGCAGCTGTTGCTGCTGCTGGGTGGCGCCGCCCGATTGCGCCACGAAGGCGCTGAACTCGCTGACATCCACACTGCCGTCCTGGTTGGCATCGGCCTCGGCGAAGCTGTCCTTCAGCAGTTGCGACTGGCTGGCCTCCTGCTGCGTGATCTTGCCGTCCATGTCCTTGTCGATCTGCATGAACGACTGCTCGCCGGCAGGCGGCTGGATTCCCAGGCCCTGGGCCATCGCGAACGAGGCCAGGGACAGCGAGAGCGCCGATGCCAGTGCAATGGTCGCGGGTGTGTTCATGTCCGTCTCTCCATGTGCCCTCGGAAGCGTCCTTCTCACGTTTAGCTGCCCGGGCGTCGGTTGAGCGTAGGGAAACGCGCGAATGCGAACCACCGATGCCGTTATCCGGTGCAGGTTTTTTCGTGTGATACAGGCTGCGCATTCGCCGACGATGTCGGCTCCTACGGGGGAAGGCCGCTGTAGGAGCCCACACCATGGGCGAATTGCCTTTCATGCGGCATGCGTTACCGGGACGCATTCGCCGACGATGTCGGCTCCTACCGGGGAAGGCCGTTGTAGGAGCCCACACCGTGGGCGAATTGCCTTTCGTGCCGCAGGCGTTAGCGGGACACATTCGCCGACGATGTATGCTCAAACGGGGGAAGTCCCGTGAA
>JBFXES010000141.1:0-8150 GCA_050179875.1 Thiohalomonadaceae bacterium | reverse complement strand
GCTACATGACGCAGGGCGCAAACGCTGGTGAGATTCGCATCGGCGCGGGCGGCGCCACCTTGGTGGCCGACTACAAGAACGTGGCGGCGCTGGTGGCGGACATGCGCACCAACCTGCTGGATCCATGGCATGCCCGTGATAGCCAGTTCAAGGTGCTGATCAGCGCTGACTTCGAGCAGGAGATCATCGCCGGCATGATTAGCTCCTATGCCGAAGTGCCAACTGAGGCCAATGCGCTGGCCCAGCTGCTGGCCAACGGGAAATACCTTGGCCTTGCCGTGGAGGTGGTGCCGTACTTCCCGGCGCGAACCCTCATGATCACCCGCTTGGGTGGCAATGGCGAATCTAACCTGAGCATCTATGCCCAGTCCGGCAGCCGCCGCCGCACCATCATCGACAACCCGAAGCGCGACCGCATCGAAAACTACGAGTCGGTGAACGAGGCCTATGTGATCGAAGACCTGGGCGCGGCCTGTGCGGCGGTGAATATCAAGCTCTGGAACGGCACGGCCTTTGCGTAAGGACTAAGCCCCATGCTCAGCCCGGCCAAGCGCCACTTCCAAACAACCCTGGCGGCCCACGAGGCCGCTTCGGTTGCCGCGCACGATGGTGCCCCGGTCGACGCCAACCTGTACGAGCTCATGCTCATGCAGCTGGCGGACCACAAGCGCACGCTCAAGGGTATCCAGTCCGTGGAGCGGAAGATCGACGCCAAGCGGCAGATGCTTCCCGAGTACGAGGCCTACGTGGATGGCGTGCTGTCCGCAGACGCCGGTCGCCAAGACGACGTGGTCATGACCATGATGGTCTGGTCTGTGGACGTGGGCGACTACGCCCGCGCCCTGAAGATCGGCGCCTACGCCCTCAAGCACGGCCTCACCACTCCCGAGCAGTACAACCGCGACACCGCCACCCTGCTGGCCGAGGAGATCGCCGAGGCCCGCCTGCGTGGTGCCGCGGTGCCGGTGGAGGACCTGGTGCAGGCGGACGACCTGACCCAAGACCACGACATGCCGGACGAGGTGCGCGCCAAGCTCAAGCGCGCCATTGGCGAGGCCTACGGCGAGGACGTGCCCGCCCTGGCGGCGGCCTACCTCGAGCGTGCCATCGAGCTTAACCCGAAGATCGGGGTGAAAAAGCTGCTGGAAGGCATGAAGCGCAAGGCCGCCGGAGATCAACCTCAAACCGCAGCCGACAAGGCGAGCTGAGACTCGCCACGTCTCCCCCGCGGCGGGGTCGGGGGATGGAACGGACAGGCCTTGCCTTCCGCCCATCCCATACCCCGCACCTATTCAGCAAGGTGATGTATGAGCGTGTTTGCCCCTACTGTGGATCCCAACAGCACCGCCGGGCAGGTTGTCGCCAACATCGCCTTTTTCCCTGCCGTGCAGGTGGACGCCTTCCGCGCCACCACCCGCTTGCAGGACACCGTGACCGATGGCCGCGTGCTCCAGGCCCTGCGCGAGGCCGTCATCAGCGTGAATGGCGAGCTGCGCGCCTGGCGCGAACAGCATGTCGCGCTTGGGTATGCCAGCCTCGCCAGCGTGCCAGCGGACCGGTACGGCGACATGACCGAGCTCGAGCACCACTACCTCACCGCCGTCTATGCCAACGCCAAGGCCTTGTTGATGGAGCAATACCGCGACATCGACAGCACGGAGGCCGGGAATCGCCGAGCCGCCGAGTTCGATGGCACCGTGGAGAGCTGGCGGAGGGAGGCCCGCGAGGCCATCCGCGCCATGCTTGGCGTGCCCCGCGCCACCGTGGAGCTGATCTGATGGCCGCGACCGTCTATGCGCAGCAGGGCGACACGGTGGACCTCATCTGCCACCGCCACTACGGACGCACCGCAGGCGTGACCGAGCAGGTGCTGGCGGCCAATCGCGGCCTTGCCGACCTCGGCCCGATCCTGCCGATGGGCACCCGCGTGACGCTGCCCGATGTGCCGGTCAAGCAGGTGAAAAAACTCATCAACCTGTGGGATTAAACATGACGGAACCGGCCACCACTGCAAGCGCATATCTCGGCATGAAGATTGGCACCTTAATCGCCGGAGCCGTGGGCGGCATCGTCAGCCTGCGGTTCATCGACGACCTGACCCTGTGGGGCCGCGTCATCGCCGTATTCACCGGCGCCGCCGTGGCCGGTTACGGCACGCCCATCATCGTGCACTGGCTTGCCCTCGGCCCCGCCACCGAGAACGCCGTCGCCTTCTTCCTGGGGCTGACGGCCATGAACATCATCCCCGGCCTGATCGCCCTCTCTGAGATGTTCAAGCGCGACCCGCTCAGCTTCATCCGCCGCCAGCCCAACCAGCGGAGTACCGATCATGATCAGTGAACAGCAGCTTGCAGACTTGTGCGGCAGCAAGCGCCGCGCAGCCCAGTTCATCGCTCCGATGGTGCAGGCCATGGAGCGGTTTGAGATCAACACGCCGGCCCGCGCCGCCGCCTTCCTTGCCCAGGTCATGCACGAGAGCGGGCGCCTGCGCTACACGCTGGAGCTTGCCAGCGGCGATGCCTATGAAGGCAGGCGCGACCTCGGCAACCTCCAGCGCGGCGATGGTCGACGCTTCAAGGGCCGCGGCCTGATCCAGATCACCGGGCGCGCGAACTACCGCGAATGCTCGCGCGCCCTGTACGGCGACGAGCGCCTACTGGAAACACCAGAACTGCTCGAGCAGCCTGAGGCTGCCTGCCTGTCTGCCGCCTGGTATTGGGCCAGCCGCAATCTCAACGCCCTGGCCGATGCCTGGCAGTTTGGCCTCATCACCCGCCGCATCAACGGCGGCATGAATGGCCTAGCCGACCGCCTGGCGTACTTCGACAAGGCCCGTGAACTGCTGGAGGCCACCGCATGAACGAGATCAGTCTCTACCAGCGCGGACGCCGGAGCCTGCTGCGCCCGCGCGTCTTGGTCCGCCTGTTCACCGGCGCGCTGCTGTGGATCACCATGGCCGCCTGCCTGGCGGAGGCCATCCGATGATCCGCTGGCCCTCTGCCGAGCTGGTCGCCACGTTGATCGCGGGCGCCGTGTTGCTTGGCGCGGCGACGGCAGGCTACCAGCACGCGCGCGCCAAGTGTGAGGCCGAACAGCAACGCCAGCGTGCCGAGCTGGCCGAACAACACCATGCCAGCCTGCAACGCGCCATCGAGCAGGCCGAGGCCATGGCGCGCGAGGATGCCGCCATCCTGCAAGCGGCTGCTGAGCGCGAATCCGCACGCCAGACCATTACCCGCACCCTCACCCGGGAGGTCACCCGCCATGTGGCGAGCCCTGTCTATACTGATTGCCGCCTTGATGACTGCGAGCTGTGCCTCGCCCGGTCTGCCGCCGCCGGAGCGCCCGATCCAGCGGGCTGCCCCTGTGGGGCTGATGATCCCCTGCCTGCCGCCGGAGGCCCCGGAGCAGCCGACCAAGGGCGCGCTTCTGCAAGCCTACGTGGAGACGGCGGCCCGGCTGCACACCTGCCGTGACCGCGTGGCAGGCTGGATCGAGTGGCAGGAGAAAGCGATTGGATCAGATCGACCAGGCCAGTGAGTTCGAGCAGCTGCGCCGCAACGCCGCGCTTGCCCAGCGCAAGCCGACCGCCCCGGCCCCCTGCGGCGAGTGCCACTTCTGCGGCGCGAGTCTGGACGACCCAGCGGCCCGCTGGTGCGACGCCGACTGCCGCGACCGCTGGGAAAGACGACAGCGCGCCCATAACCACAGGCCCATCGAATGAAGAAGCTCGAATCCCTGCGCGCCCACCTGCTGGCCCTGCCCGGCGAGCTGCCGATCGACCCGGACGACCTGCTGATCTTTGCCGATCAAGGCCGGGTGTACAGCGCGGCGACCGGCACCAATCGCCACTTCGAGCTTCGCTACAAGGCCAACATCATCATTCAGAACTTCAGCTGCCAGGCGGATCGCCTCATGTTCTGGCTGCTGCAATGGCTGGCCGTGAACCAGCCGGATCATGCGCCCGAGCCCATCACGTTCCAGGCCGACCTGCTCAACCACGAAAGCACAGACCTGTCCATCAGCGTGGACCTGACCGAGACCGTGCGCGTGGAGCAGACGGCGGAAGGCATCCGCCTGCATCACTGTGGCGAGCCCAGCATCGAGGCCGAGATTTTGCCCGCCAAGCTCTGGACCCTGTACATCCACCCGGACGGACAGGCCATTGCCCAGTGGCTGAGCGATGGATGACCTGAGCGCCATCGATGGCTGGATAGGCGCTTTTGTCGAGCGCCTGGGCGCTGCCGAGCGCCGCAAGCTCGCCCGACGCCTCGCCATCGGCCTGCGCGCGCGTCAGGCCAGGCGCATCGCGGAACAAAGGAACCCGGATGGCTCGAAGTTCGAGCCCCGCAAGCCACGGAAGCTTGGCGACAAGGCCGGGCGCATCAAGCGCACCGCCGCCATGTTCATCAAGCTGCGCCAGGCCCGCCACATGCTGGTCGAGTCCGGCGCAGACGGGGCAAGCGTGGGCTTTACCGGCGTGGCTGCCGTCATTGCCCGCATCCACCAGGAAGGGTTGCTCAACAAGCTGGGCCCCAACGGGCCGCTTTATCAATACCCATCCCGCCGCCTGCTGGGCTGGACGGATGAAGATGAGGACTGGGTGATGGAACAGGTGCTCAACCACCTGAGAGGGTAAACCGCGCCTTTACACAGCCAGCCTCGCGCAGCCGAGTCGAACCGCACATACCCTAGTCGCATGCAAGACTTCCACCTCGCCGAACTCGCCCGCCGCCTTGAGAACCTCCTCCGCGTGGGCACCATTGAAGCCGCTGACTACGGCAAGGCCATGGTGCGCGTGCGCTGCGGGGAACTTGTGACCGGCTGGCTTCCGTGGCTGACCTCGCGCGCCCGTCATGACGTGGACTGGTGGGCGCCGGAGGTTGGCGAGCAAGTGCTTGTGCTCTCGCCCTCCGGTGAGATGGTCAACGGCCTGGTCTTGCCCGCCATCTATCAGACCGCCGCACCAGCGCCCGAGGCCGTGCCCACCGTGCGCAGCGTGACCTTCCAGGACGGCACCCGCATCGCCTATGACCGCGCCGCGCATCGCCTGAGCGTGGACTGCGTGGGCGAAGTGGTCATCACCAATGCCAACACCATCACCGTGCAGAGTGGTGGCGCCGTCACCGTGAAGGCCCCGAGCATCACCCTGGACACGCCCCTTTGCACCGTCACCGGACGCCTGAACGTGGGCAACGGCATGAATGTTTCCGGCAGCAGCGGCAATGGTGGGGCGGCCACCTTCGCGGGCGATGTCATCGCCGCGGGCATCAGCCTCATCACCCACACCCACCCGGGTGACTCGGGTGGATCGACTGGAGCCCCGCGATGATCGGCATGGACGGCACCACCGGACGCCGCCTGACCGGGCTGGACCATCTGCGCCAGTCCATCAAGGACATTCTCACCACGCCCGTGGGGTCCCGCGTGATGCGCCGCGACTACGGCAGCGAGCTGTTCCAACTTATCGACCAGCCCGGCCACAAGGCCAACCTGCTGCGCCTGTACGCGGCCACCATCGATGTCCTGCTGCGCTGGGAGCCGCGCATCAAGCCGCGCCGCGTGCAGATGGCGGCCATCGATGAACAAGGCCGCGCCACCCTGATGCTGGATGCCGTGGCGGCATTCGACTATGCCGACCTGCGCGCCGGCCAGCTGGTGCAACTGGATGTGCCCATCGGCCCCATGGTGGAGGTCACATGAGCGTCTTCACCGCGATTGACCTGAGCCGCATGACCCAGCCCGCCGTCGTCGAGCAGCTCGACTACGAAACCATCCTGGCCGCGATGCGCGCCGACCTGATCACCCGCGCGCCGGAGCTTGCGCCGGTGCTGGCGCTGGAGTCCGAGCCGCTGGTCAAGCTGCTGGAAGTCGCGGCCTATCGCGAGCTGATCCTCCGTCAGCGCGTCAACGACGCCGCGCGGGCCACCATGCTGGCCTATGCGCAGGGCGCGGACCTCGACCAGATCGCCGCCCGGTATAACATCACCCGCCTGGTCATCCACCCTGGCGATGCCACGGCCACACCGCCCGTGCCGCCGGTCTATGAGTCCGACGACGACCTGCGCAAGCGCTGCCTGCTGGCGATGGAGGGCCTGAGCAACGCCGGGACGAGCGGTGCCTATGTGTTTCATGCCCTGTCGTCCGACCCGCGCGTGCTGGATGCGGAGGCGACCAGCCCGGCGCCCGGCCAGGTGGTCGTGCATGTCCTCTCGCGCGATGGCGATGGCACGGCCACGCCTGACCTGCTGGCCGCCGTGGCCGGGGTGGTGGGCAGTGACGAGGTGCGCCCGCTGTGCGATGCCGTGAGCGTGCAGTCCGCTGCCATCAAGCCCTATGCCGTCACCGCGTCACTGACGATCTACAGCGGCCCCGATCCGGTGGTGGTCCGCCAGGCCGCCGAGGCCGCCTGCGCACGCTATGTGGCGGAGCATCATCGCCTCGGCCACGACATCACCCTCTCCGGCCTCTATGCCGCGCTGCACCAGCCTGGCGTGCACCGCGTCACGCTCGCAAGCCCCACGGCGGACATCGTGTGCGCCGCGCACGAGGCGGCGCACTGCACGGGCATCGCCATCACTGTGAGCGGCATCGATGAGTAACAGCCTGCTGCCCCGCCATGCGACCGCCACCGAGCGCGCCATCGAGGCGAGCACGGCGCGCGCCGCCGCCCTGCCGGTGCCGCTGCGCGAGCTGCACGACCCGGACACCTGCCCGGCGGAGCTGCTGCCGTGGCTGGCGTGGGCGTGGGGCGTGGATAAGTGGGCGGGCGACTGGCCCGCAGACATCAAGCGCGCCGCCATCAAGGCCGCCTATGAGGTGCATGCGCGCAAGGGCAGCGCGGCTGCCGTGCGCAGGGCGCTGGATGCCATGCGCCTGACCGCGCACATCAAGGAGTGGTACGAGCACGGCGGCGCGCCCAATACCTTCAGGGTGGATGCCTACGCCGACGAAAACATCTCCGGCGGCGAGGCCATCCTGTCGCCGCAGATGTACGCCGCCATCCGGCGTGTGATCGATGCCACCAAGCCGGTGAGCAGGCACTGCACGCTGCGCGTGGGCGCACGCTTCGACGACGCCCTGCGCGCGGCAAGCGCCGGGCAGGTGGCGGGCCTGGGGCAGTGGACCGCACAGCCCAAGGCCGTGCAACCCCCGCCCGCAGCGACCGCCCTGCGTGCGGCATCCGCGGCCAGGACCACAAGCATGATCCGAACTCGCGTGGTGATTTAAATGAGTACTCCGCTGATCCCTGTCATCCTCGAATCCGGCCTTCAGGCGATATGGCGTGCCACGCATGATGGCATCGCCGCACAGATTACCCATGTGGCCCTTGGCGATGCGGGATACACCCCGACGCAGCGCCAGATCGGCCTGGTGCACGAGCGGGCGCGCTATCCCATCGCCGATGGCGAGCTGATGACCCCGAACCGCATCCACCTGACCGCGCTGGCCGATGATGGCGCGGAGTTCTGGGTGCGCGAGGTGGGGTTTGTGTTGTCCGACGGCACGGTGTTTGCCGTGTGGTCGCACCCCTCCACCCCACTGGCCTATAAGGCCGCCGGGGTGGAGTTGCTGCTGGCCTATGACCTGGAGCTGACCGCCGTCCCGGCGGGGTCGGTGGTGGTGCAGAGCACGGGCGCGGGGTTGAGCCTGGCCTTCTCGCCGGAGTTCGCGGCCTTCGCCACGGCCCAGATCGACGCCATGACCCGCGACCTTGCCCAGCGCGAGCGCATTGATGCGCTGGAGGCGCGTATCAAGCGCATCGAGCAGCTTTTGTCTCACCACCTGTCCTGACTGAAGGAGAAAGATCATGAGCCTTGAAACTCAAATCGCCGCGCTGACAACAGCGGCCAATAACCTGACCAATGAAGTCAGCGGAAAGATGGAGAGCATCAACGCTGCTGTTGCAAATGCTATTGCGGCTATTCCGAATAACATCCGAAACTATTGGGTTGACCCGATTAATGGGAATGACTCGAACGACGGCTCTCAAGCCGCGCCGTTTATGACGATTAAGCGGGCGTGCGATGGGGTGCCTGTTGGTGGTGTTGGTGAGATCATTCTCACCAATCAAAACGACAGGTACGTATTGGAACATGACGTTTATTTGGAAAATAAAATAATAACTTTACTTGGAGCCGACAGAAACG
>JBFXES010000140.1:0-8165 GCA_050179875.1 Thiohalomonadaceae bacterium | reverse complement strand
GCGACGAGGAAGGCGAGCAGCGACACCAGCACGCTGCCGCCTGCCACGGGCGACACCGAATCCGCCGTGCGCAGCAGGCCCTGCACGGTCCAGGGTTGGCGCCCGATCTCCGTGGTCATCCAGCCGGCCAGGAGGGCCACGAAGCCCGTCGGCAGTGAATAGGTGCAGAGTTTCAGATAGCCGGGGCTCTGTTCCAGGCGCCCGCGCCACTGGAGCCATTGCCCGCGCCAGGCGAGGAAGATCATCCACAGCCCCATGGCCACCATGACGCGAAACGCCCAGAACACCGCCACCACCGGCGGGCGATCCTCCGGCGCGAAGCGCTTGAGCCCGACCACCTCGCCCTGCACGTCGTGGGTGAGGATCAGGCTGCCGAGCAGCGGGATGGCCACGGGCCAGCGATTGGTCTCCGCCGCCTCGTCGGGAATGGCGAAGAGCAGCACCGGCGCGCGTCGCTGGTCTTCCCAGTGCCCTTCCATGGCGGCGATCTTCGCGGGCTGGTGCTCGTAGGTATTGAGGCCGTGCAGGTCGCCGAGAATGACCTGGACCGGCGCGAGCAGGGCGGCGAGCCCGAGGCCCAGGCGCAGGGTGATGCGCGACTCCTCCGTGTGTTTCCCGCGACGCAGGAACCAGGCGCTGACGCCGATGACCACGAAGGCGGTGGTGAGATACGTGGCGGCGACCATGTGCGCGAAGCGATAGGGGAAGGAGGGATTGAAGATGATGGACAGCCAGTCCACGGGATAGAACACCTCGTTCCGCAGTTCGTAGCCCGCCGGCGTGTGCATCCAGCTGTTCGCCGCGAGGATCCAGAAGGCGGAAATGAGCGTGCCGAGCGCCACCATCAGCGCCGCGAAGAAATGGAACCCGGGCGACACGCGGTTGCGGCCGAACAGCATTACCCCGAGGAAGGTCGCCTCCAGGAAAAAGGCGGTGAGCACTTCGTAGCCGAGCAGCGGCCCGATGACGTTGGCCGTGGCCAGGGAGAAGCGGCTCCAGTTGGTGCCGAACTGATAGGACATGACGATCCCCGACACCACGCCCATGGCGAAGGAGACCGCGAACAAGCGGGTCCAGAACTGCGAGAGGCGGAAATAGCGCTCGTCGCGGCGACGCAGCCAGAGGGCTTCGAGCACGACGATGAAGGAGGCCAGCCCGATGGTGAACGCCGGGAACAGGATATGGAAGGAAACGACGAATCCGAATTGGATGCGGGAAAGCAGCAGCGGGTCCAGTTCCATGGGGCGGTATCCGTCCGTGGCTGCCGAAAGGGGCCGCTCCAGCGAGTATATGAGCGGGCCGCCGGGCGTCAAACGCACGGGGCGGCTAAAGCCGCCCTGATGGGGGCCGCGAGGCTACGGCAACGGCGCGAGCAGGCCTTCGATGTCGGCCTCGCTGAACTTCGAAAGCGCCGCGGCGTCGTCGGAGAGGATGCCGGCGGCGAGGTCCGCCTTCTTCTCCTGGAGCGCGAGGATCTTCTCCTCGATGCTGCCCGCCACCACCAGCTTGTACACGAACACGTTGCGCGTCTGGCCGATGCGGTGGGCGCGGTCGGTGGCCTGGTTCTCCACCGCCGGATTCCACCACGGGTCGTAATGGATGACCGTGTCGGCGGCGGTGAGATTGAGGCCCACGCCGCCCGCCTTGAGGCTGATGAGGAACACGGGAACCTCGCCGCTCTGGAAACGATCGATCACCTTGTCGCGTCGTCGCGTCTGTCCGGTAAGCGTTACATGGGGCACGCCGGCGCGATTAAGGGCCTCGGCGATGAGGTCCAGCATGGTGGTGAACTGGGAGAAGATCAGGATGCGACGGCCTTCGTCCACCAGCTCGGGCACCATCTCCATGAGCAGGTCGAGCTTGGCCCGCTCCTTCACCCGCGCCGCGGCCGGCATGTTCACCAGGCGCGGATCGCAACAGACCTGACGCAGTTTCAGCAGGGCGTCGAGGATCACGATCTGGCTGCGCGCGAAGCCGTGCGCGGCCACCGCCTCGCGCACCTTCTCGTCCATGGCGCTGCGCACGGTCTCGTAGAGATCGCGCTGGGCGCCTTCCAGTTCCACGCTGCGCACGATGATGTTCTTGGGCGGAAGTTCCGTGGCCACGTCCTCCTTGCGACGGCGCAGCAGGAACGGCTTCACGCGGCGGGCGAGCAGGTCGTGCCGCAGGCTGTCGCCGTGCTTCTCGATGGGCGTGCGGAAACGGCGCGTGAAGTCCTTGCTGTCGCCGAGGAAACCCGGCAGCAGGAAATCGAACTGCGACCACAGCTCGCCCAGGTGATTCTCCAGCGGCGTGCCGGTGATGCACAGCCGATGGCGCGCGCGCAGCTTGCGCACGGCCTGCGCCGCCTTGCTCGCCGCGTTCTTCACCGTCTGGGCCTCGTCCAGGATCAGCAGGTGATATTCGGCGGCGGCGAGCTGATCCGCGTCGCGCCACAGCAAGGGATAGGTGGTGAGCACCACGTCGTGCTGCGGAATGCGCGCGAAGTTTTCCTTGCGCGCCGGGCCGTGCAGCGTCAGCACGCGCAGCGCCGGCGCGCAGCGCTCGGCCTCGCGGCGCCAGTTGAACAACAGCGAGGTGGGCAGCACCACCAGGGCGGGGCGATCCAGCCGCCCTGCGTTCTTCTCCGTCAGCAGGTGCGCCAACGCCTGCGCCGTCTTGCCCAGGCCCATGTCGTCGGCGAGCACGCCGGCCAGTTGCTGCTCGCGCAGGAACTGCAGCCAGGCGAGGCCTTCGCGCTGGTAAGGGCGCAAGGTCAAGGTGAAGCCCGCGGGCGTGGGCACGTCCTGCACGCCGCCGGCCTGTTGCAGGCGCTCGGTCAGGCGTTGCACATCGCCTTCGCCCTTGAACTGCCAGTGCTCCATGCGCGCCAGTTCCGCCAGGCGCGGGGCATCGAGGCGCGACAGGCGCAGGGTGTCGCCCACGGGGCCGTCGAACAGATCGATGAGCGTGCGCACCAGCGGCTTGAGACGGGCGGCGGGCACGGCGACGCGCGCGCCCTCGGGCGTGACGAGCGGCACCATGGCCTCGTCCTCGAAGCACTCCATGGTCGCGGCGTCCAGCCAGCGCGGGTCGCGCCGCAGCAGATCGTTCAGCAGCGGCGGCAGGGGCAGGCGGCGACCTTCCACCACGATGCCCATGTCCAGGTTGAACCAGCCGTCTTCCTGGGAAAGCTCGGCGTCCCAGGATTCCACGTGCAGGAAGTGATGACGGAAGTCGTGGGGGAAGCGCACGTCCCAGCCCGCGCTGCGCAGTCGCGGTACGTGGTCCGCCATGAACTCGGCCCAGGCCTCGGGACTGGCGAGGCCGAAGAGCAGTCCCGAAGGACGATGATGCGTGTAGAGCGCATGCAGCGGCACCTTGGACAGGCCGTGGCCCTGCAGCGACTTGAGCCACCGGGCCTCCAGCTTGGGCCGGCGCAGCACGCGCACGGGCTCGCCGTCATCGCCTTTGATGAACTCCGCCGGATCGTCGGCGGGCACCAGCAGGTCGTCGTACAGGAAGGCCGGTCGCGCGTAGTCGAAGGTGGGCTCGTGGGGCGGGTAGTCGCGGTAGTTGCGCACGAACACCACGTCCACGCTGCCCAGTTCCAGCACCGGCACCGGGTCACGGTCGATGACGCGCAGCGTGGGCGGCGCGGGCGTGGGCAGGTGCGGCGCCAGATCGGCCAGGGCCGCGGCGACCACGGGCAGGTCCGGGGTTTCCAGGGGCGGAATGGTGAGCAGCCGCGCCACCTGTTCCGTGGGCACCGAGGTGTGCACCGGGCCGATGCTGTGCGCCTCCGGGTCCAGATACCAGAGACCGCCCACGGGGATCACGGCGGCGGCGGGCGGCAGCACGGCCACGTCCGGGACGAGACGACCGAGGGCGTCCTGGCGCCAGGTGACCGTGCCGATGCGTTCGTCGCCGGCCTGGAGCGGAAACAGCCGCCGTTGCTCCTCGTCGCCGTACATGAGCCGGCCGGTGGCCAGCATGCGCTGCAATATCTCGGCGCCGTGGGGGCCGTCCAGCGGGAAGGCGCTGTAGATGTGCTGCGGGTCGCGTTGCAGCCAGAGCATGCGCAGGATGGCCTGGTCGTCCTCGTCCACGAAGCGCGGCGGTTGCAGCAGCGCGCGCTCCACGTTGCTCCATTCCTCCAGCGGCTGGCTGATGTCGCCCTCGCGGGTGCGATAACCCTTGAGGAAGCTCACGCGCCACGAGGCGCCATGGAACGGCGGCGGTTCCAGCAGGTACAGCAGCACCTGGGTGCGGCTCGGCGGCTTCTTCGCGCGTGCGGGCGCAGGGCGTTCGGCCGTCTGGAAGGCCTCGAGCCAGGCCAGCACGGCGGGATTGACCGTGGTCGGCGCGGACTTGGCGCGCAGCGCCGCCAGCAGCACCGCCGCGCTGTGCTTGCAGTTCCAGGCCACCGGACAGGTGCAGCGCGCATGCACGCCCGTGGCGGGGCCGCGGCGCCCTGCGTAAAAGGTGATGGTGACGCGATAGGGCGCGCTCGCCGTGCCCTTGACCTCGGCCGTGAGCCGCTGCGCCTGCACCGACAGCTTGTCCACGGACGCCACGTAGCCCGCGGCCTTGTTCACCTGCCGCGTGCCGAACCAGCGTTCGATGTCCTCGGTGGAAAAGGGAGGCAGACTCATGACCGGGCACGGAGGCCGGACGAGGCGGCGGCCCGTCGCAGCGGGACATGGGCAGGCGGGTGGAAAGGGGCTGTCATCGCGTTGTCTGGTGCGCCACAAAAAAGCATCCAAGGATACCAGAAAGGTACCCGCCCATTCAGCCCGGGGGGATGCCGACAGCGTTGTCGGCTTTGCGACAAGACGCGCGATTTTGTGGGCTTGCCCCGTCGCTCTTGTGGGCCGCGCATTGAATTGCCTGGAAAAATCCAGTGGCACGGCGGTTGCTCTTTCCAATGCAAAGGAGTGCAGCCATGCCCCAACTACGAACGGCACCGGTCATCCACGACACCACCTTGCGCGACGGCGAGCAGAGCGCAGGCGTGGCGTTTTCCCTGGACGAAAAACTGGCCATCGCCCGCGCCCTGGACCAACTGGGCGTTCCCGAGCTGGAGATCGGCATCCCCGCCATGGGCGCCGAGGAACGGGAGGCGATTCGCGCCGTGGCCGCGCTGGGCCTGAAGGCGCGGCTCACCGTGTGGGGACGCATGCACCGCGAGGACCTGGCCGCCTGCGCCGATCTGGGCGTGCATGCCGTGAACCTGTCCATCCCCGTGTCCGACCTGCACGTGCAGAAAAAACTGGGGCGCGATCGCCGCTGGGTGCTGGAGACGGTGCGGCGTCACGTGAGCGAGGCGCGCGCGCTGGGCCTGGACGTATACGTGGGTGGCGAGGACAGCTCGCGCGCCGACGTGGATTTCCTCCTGCGCGTGGCCGAAACCGCACAGGCCGCCGGTGCGCGCCGTTTCCGCTTCGCCGACACCGTGGGGATCATGGAGCCCTTCGGCGTCACCGCCGCGATCACCCGTCTGCGGGCGGCGCTCGATCTGGAACTGGAGATGCACGCCCACGACGACCTGGGACTGGCCACGGCCAACACCCTGGCGGCGGTGCGCGCAGGCGCGAGCCACGTGAACACCACGGTGAACGGCCTGGGCGAACGCGCCGGCAACGCCGCGCTGGAAGAGGTGGTGGCCGGTCTGAAACACCTCTACGGGCTCGACACCGGCGTGGACCTGCGGCGCTATCCGGTGCTGTCGCGCCTGGTCGCCACGGCCTCGGGCCGGCCGCTGTCCTGGCAAAAGAGCCTGGTGGGCGAGGGCGCCTTCACCCACGAGGCCGGGATCCACGTGGACGGACTGCTGAAACATCCCGAAACCTATCAGGCCCTGGACCCTGCCGAAGTGGGCCGCAGCCATCGCTGGGTGCTGGGCAAGCATTCGGGATCACACGCGGTGCAACAAAGCTACGCCGGCCTGGGCATCGCCCTGTCGCGGGACGAGGCGCAGCGTCTGTTGCCGGCCATTCGCCGCTTCGTCACCGATCACAAGCGCGCCCCCGGTCCCGACGAACTGCGCAAGCTCTACCGGCAGATGGATGCCAGCCCTTGGGTCGGGCGGCAACAGCAAGGCGACACACAGGACAACGTTGCACACTTCCGGGTATTGGAGAACGCATGAGCACCTTCGAAGACGATCTGGAAGAACTGGTTTCCGCCGAGGATTTCCTGGATTACTTCGGCGTGAACTACGACCCGCGCGTGGTGCACGTGAACCGCCTGCACATCCTGCAGCGGTTCCATGACTATCTGAAAACGGAGGCATTGCCCGCCGACACCGAACAGCGCCGCGCCCTGTGTCAGCAGGCGTTGCGCCGTGCCTATCAGGATTTCGAACGCTCCGACGCACGCACCGAGCGCGTGCTTGCCATCTACAAGCGCCAGGGCCCGCAGACCGTGCACGTGCCGCTGGAGCGCATTGGCGGGAGACGCAAGGCCCCATGAGCGAGCGCTTCGACTACGGCGCCGCGGTGCGCGTGATCCGCAATGTGCGCAACGACGGCACCTTTCCCGGCGTGAAGGTGGGCGAACTGCTCGTGCGGCGTGGCAGCGTGGGTTATGTGCGCGACGTGGGCACCTTTCTCCAGGACCAGGTGATCTACTCCGTGCACTTCCTTGAAGCGAACCGCCTGGTGGGCTGTCGCGCGGAGGAACTCATCCCCGCGGAGGCGCCATGGGTAGCCAGCCGTTTCGAGACCCGCGAGAAGGTGCGCGCGCGCCTCGCCCTCGCCATGGGCGGCACGGTGGTGGTGTCCGCGGGCATGCAGGGCGAAATACTGCGCGTGCGGCGCGACGAAGCGGATGGCGTGTCCTACCACGTGCTATTCGGCGAGCGCTGCCTGCAAGTACCCGAGTCTGCGCTGACGGAGGCGGAAGAGTGAGCGTCGACCACGCGGAATACCTCTACCTGTTGTGGCGCGGCGCGCTGGAACGCCACGGCGTGGCGCCGACGTTGCTGACGGACGAACAACGCAAGGAGATCGAGGCGCAAGCCGCGCGGGGATGCCGGCTCATACGCGGCGCGCTGGCCCGGCCCGAGGCCAGGTTTGCACCTGAACCCGATCCGGCGCAGGTCGCGCAGGTGCTTGCATCGGCAGGCATCGACAACGCCGCCCTGGACTGCGACGAAAAGGCGCTGGCCAGGGCCGTGGCGCGCGAACTGCGCGCGGCCTGGGTGATCGAGCGCATCGTCGGCGCGGTGACCGTGGACGAGGACGCCGTGCGCGGCTGCTACGAACAACAGCCCGCGCAGCGCCACGCACCGGAAATGCGCCTGGCGCGCCACATCCTGATCACCATCAACGAGGACTACCTGGAAAACCGCCGCGAATCGGCCCACGCGCGTCTGGTGCGCGTGGCCGAACAGTGGCCGGCCACCGCCTTCGACGCCCTGGCCGCGCGCCACTCCGAATGCCCCAGCGCCCTGGAAGGCGGCCTGCTGGGACGGGTGCGGCGCGGGCAGTTGTATCCCGCGCTGGAAGAAGCCCTGTTCCAGCTTCCTCCCGGCGCCATGAGCGGCATCGTGGAAAGCCCGCTGGGCTTTCACCTCCTGTACTGCGAAGAAATCATTCCGGCCCGCACCATCGACTTCCACGAAGCCGCCCCCGTCATCCGCCGGCGCCTCCAGGAAAAGGCCCAACGCGAAGCCCTGCGCGCACTGCTCGAAGGCCATTGACGTAAGGAAGGTGGGGATGCCGTAGGTCACGTTGCGAAGCTACGTGACAGCTTCGAACCGCGGAATGTCACGCAGGCGCTGCGCGCCAACGTGACCTGCTCGCGGCAAAAGCCCACCGCAAGGGCCGTAGGTCACGTTGCGAAGCTACGTGACATCTTCAAACCGCGGAATGTCACGTAGGCGCTGCGCGCCAACGTGACCTACTGCGTCAAAGGTGCATTCCCTTTGCGGTGAAAAGCCCACCGCCAAAGACACAAAGGCGGAGGGGCTGTAGGTCACGTTGCGAAGCTACGTGACATCTTCAAACCGCGGAATGTCACGCAGGCGCTGCGCGCCAACGTGACCTACTGCGTCAAACGTGCATTCCCTTTGCGGTGAAAAGCCCACCGCCAAAGACACAAAGGCGGAGGGGCTGTAGGTCACGTTGCGAAGCTACGTGACATCTTCAAACCGCGGAATGTCACGCAGGCGCTGCGCGCCA
>JBFXES010000139.1:0-8197 GCA_050179875.1 Thiohalomonadaceae bacterium | reverse complement strand
CCGCGGCGATGCCCGGACTCAGCACCACGGTGCCCGCACGCGCGAACGCGTCGGCCTCGAAGGCGCCCAGCTTCACGTCCACTTCGGGAAACTCGCGGCGCAGCACGTCCAGGCCCGGCGGTGCCTCGCGCGAGTCCGCCACCGTGAAGGCGATGCCGCGGCGCGCGAGGAAACGCACGACCGACAGCCCGGTCTTGCCGAGACCGGCCACCAGCAGGGGGGCCCGGCCGGTGGATGGAAGCTTGAGGGCGGTAGCGGTCGTCATCAGCGTATCTTCAGGGTGGCGATGCCGATCAGGACCAGCACGACGGTGACGATCCAGAAGCGCACGATGACGCGCGGTTCCGGCCATCCCTTCAGTTCGAAATGGTGATGCAGCGGCGCCATGCGGAAAATGCGCCGCCCGGTGAGCTTGAACGAGGCCACCTGCAGGATCACCGAGACGGTCTCCATCACGAACACGCCGCCCATGATGAACAGCACCAGTTCCTGGCGCACCACCACGGCGATGGTGCCGAGCGCGGCGCCGAGCGCCAGCGCGCCCACGTCGCCCATGAACACCTGCGCCGGATAGGCGTTGAACCACAGGAAGCCGAGTCCCGCGCCCACCAGCGCGCCGCAGATGATCAGCACCTCGCCCGCACCCGGCACGTAGGGGATGCCGAGATAACCGGCGAAATTCACGTTGCCGGTCACGTAGGCGAACACGCCCAGGGCGCCGGCCACCATGACGGTGGGCATGATGGCGAGGCCGTCCAGGCCGTCGGTGAGATTCACGGCGTTGCTGGTGCCCACGATGACGAGATAGGCGAGCAGCACGAAGCCGACGCCCAGCGGAATGGAAACGCTCTTGAAGAAGGGCACGATGAGCTGGGTTTCCGCCGGGAGCTTGGCGGTGAGGAACAGGACCAGCGCCGCGCCCAGGCCGAACAGCGACTGCAGAAAGTACTTCTCCTTCGCCCGCAGGCCCATGGACTGCTTCTTGATGATCTTGCGGTAGTCGTCCACCCAGCCGATGGCGCCGAACAGCAGCGTCACCACCAGCACGATCCATACGTAGCGGTTGCCGAGGTCCGCCCACAGCAGCGTGCCCGCGGCCACGGCGAACAGGATCAATGCGCCGCCCATGGTGGGCGTGCCGGCCTTGGAAAGATGGCTCTGCGGGCCGTCGTCGCGCACGAACTGGCCGATCTGGTGGAAGGTGAGCTTGCGGATCAGCGCAGGCCCGAACCAGAGCGACAGGAACAGGGCGGTGAGGACACCCAGGATGGCGCGCAGGGTCAGGTACTGGAAGACGTTGAAGCCCGAGTAGTACTGCGCCAGATATTCGCTGAGGTGATAGAGCATCGGTTTCTTCAGACCTCGTTGGCGGCCAGCGCGGCGACCACGTTTTCCATGCGGCGGCTGCGCGATCCCTTGACGAGAACGGTCACGTCCGGGGCCAATTCCGACTGCAGCGCGGCGATGAGGCTGGCCTGATCGGGGAAGTGCTGCGCACCCGCACCAAAGGCCGTCACGGCGTGGCGCGACAGCTCGCCGGTCGCGAAAAGACCGTCCAGCCCCAATTCGCGCGCCGTCCTGCCCGCCTCCGCGTGCAGCGCGTCACCCGTCTCCCCCAGTTCGCCCATGTCGCCCAGCGCCAGCAGGCGGCGTCCGCGCTTCGCGGCAAGCACTTCCATGCCCGCGCGCAGCGACGCGGGATTGGCGTTGTAGGTGTCGTCGATGATGAGCGCGCCGCCCCGACCGCGGCGCTGCTCCATGCGCCCATGCACCGGGCGCATGGCGGCGAGGCCCGCCTGCACCATGGACGGCGTTGCGCCCAGGGCCAGGCTCGCCGCGGTGGCCGCGAGCGCGTTCATGACGTTGTGCCTGCCGGGCAGCGCCAGTTTCGCGTCGAATTCGCCACGCGCATGGCGCACGTGCAGCGCGCTGCCCTCGCCCTGTGCCTCCCACGCGGCGGACACGTCCGCATCCTCCGCTTCGAGCCCGAAGGCGACGACGCGATGGGGCGCCGCGCGCAGGCGCCACATGAGCGCGAATTCCGAGTCGCCGTTCACCACGGCGATGCCGCCCTCGCGCAGGCCGTCGAAGATCTCGGCCTTGGCGCGCGCCACGCCTTCCACGCTGCCGAAGCCCTCCAGATGCGCAGGCCCTGCGTTGTTGAGCAGCGCCACGTCCGGCCGCGCGATGGCCGTGAGATAGGCGATTTCGCCGGGATGGTTGGCGCCCATCTCGATGACGGCGAAGCGGTGCTGTGGCGCCAGGCGCAACAGCGTGAGCGGCACCCCCAGGTCGTTGTTCAGGTTGCCGCGCGTCGCCAGCACCGGGCCAGCGAGGCCAAGGATGGCGGCGATCATTTCCTTGGTGGTGGTCTTGCCGTTGCTGCCGGTGAGCGCCACCAGCGGCGTGCCCAGCACGGTGCGCCACGCGCTCGCCAGTTGCGCGAGGGCGATGCGCGTGTCAGGCACGATGATCTGGGGAATGGCCACGTGCACGCGGCGCGCCACCATGGCCGCGGCTGCGCCGCGCCGGGCAGCCTCCAGCACGTGATCGTGGCCGTCGTGACGCTCGCCCCTGATGGCGACGAACAGACTGCCCGGGGCGATCTGGCGCGAGTCGCTGGACACGCCTTCGAAACCGCGGTCGCGTCCCACCCAGTCGGCGCGCAACCAGGCGGACGCCTGCGCCAGGGTGCTGCGAATGCCCTCAGCCATGCAGCACCTCCTCGCCGAAGAAACGGCTCACTTCCACGCGATCGCTGAAGGGGAACTTGCGATCGCCGATCTGCTGTTCGGTCTCGTGCCCCTTGCCCGCCACGAGCACGACGTCGTCCGCACCGGCTTCCGCCAGCGCGGTGCCGATGGCACGGGCACGGTCACGGATCACGAGGGCCTGTTCGGGCCGGCTCATGCCGCGCTTGATCTCTTCCACGATGAATTCCGGATTTTCGGAGCGTGGATTGTCGTCGGTGAGCACCACGCGGTCTGCGAGGCGTTCGGCAACTTCACCCATGACGGGCCGCTTGCCCCGATCGCGGTCGCCACCGCAGCCGAACACGCACACCAGCCGGCCGCGGGTGTGGGCGCGGGCCGCCTCGAGCACCTTCTCCAGCGCGTCCGGGGTGTGGGCGTAATCCACGATGGCGGTGGGACGTCCCGCGCCGCCGCCGAAGCGTTCCATGCGCCCGGGCACCGCGCGCAGGCGCGACAGGCGCTCGGCCGCCGTGGCCACGGGCATGCCAAGCAGGATCAGCGCGGACAGCGCCGCCAGCAGGTTGGCGGCGTTGAAACGGCCGATGAGCGGGCTCTCGATGTGCGCCGTGCCGGCGGGCGTCACGGCCTCGAAGGCGATGCCCTGCGGACCGAGCACCAGGTCGCGACCGAGCACCTCGGGAGCGGCCGCGGCATCCAGGCCGTAGCCCAGAACACGCAGGTCCCGGCGCAGTTCGCCATGCCACTGGCGTCCCGTGGGGTCGTCCAGGTTGAGCGCCGCGGCCCTGAGGCCGGGCATGCCGAACAGCAGGCGCTTGGCCGCGGCATAGAAAGCCATGTCGCCGTGGTAGTCGAGGTGCTCGCGGGTAAGGTTGGTGAACACCGCCACCTCGAACCGTATCCCGTTCACGCGCCCCTGATGCAGGCCGTGGGAGGACACTTCCATGGCCACGGCACGGGCGCCGGCGGCAAGCAGATCCGCCAGCGTGGCCTGGACGCTCACGGCATCGGGCGTGGTGTGGCCGGTGCTCTCCAGTTGCGCCACCAGGCCGCTGCCCAGCGTACCGATGACGCCCGCAGGCGCATCCACGGCCAGCGCGTGGGCGATGAACTGGCTCACGGAGGTCTTGCCATTGGTGCCGGTCACGCCCACCACGGGCAGGTGCGCCGAAGGCTCACCGAAATAGCGCGCGGCGATGACGCCGGCCCGTTCGCGCAGGCGCGGCATGCCGATCACGGGAACGACCCCGGCGGGGAGTTCGATGGCGTCCGTGCGCGCCGCGCCGTCGGTTTCCACGCACACCGCGCGGGCGCCGTGACGCACTGCGTCCTCGATGAAATGGGCGCCGTGGCCGCGCGCGCCGGCGCAGGCGAGGAACAGCGCACCCGGCGTCACCTTGCGGCTGTCCATGGCGATGCCGTCCACGGTGCGCTCCGCCTCGTCGGGCAGGGTCACGAAACCGTCGAGCAGTTCACGCAGGCTGGCGCTCACAGGAAACCTCCTGCGTCGGCCACGCGCGCCGGTGGCGGCACGGAGAGATCGTCGGGCGGGACGTCGAGCAGGCGCATGGCGCCCGCCATGACGGCAGCGAACACCGGCGCGGCCACTTCGCCGCCGTAGTACTCCGAGGCGGAGGGCTCGTCCACCATCACCACCATGGCCAGGCGCGGACGCGTGGCCGGGGCGAAGCCCGCGAACACCGCCACGTAGCGGTCCTGGCTGTAGCCGCCGGCCTCGGCCTTGCGCGCCGTGCCGGTCTTGCCCGCCACGCGATAACCCGGCACCCGGGCGCGGGTGCCAGTGCCGCCCTCGACGGTGACCGACTCGAGCATTTTTCGCACTTGCGCAACCGTGCTCGCGGAAATGGCGGAAACGCCCTCCGCCGGTTCGGTGCGCGCGAGAAAACTCACCGGGCGCAGCCGCCCGTCGGAGGCGAGTACGGTATACGCCTGGGCCAGTTGCAGTGGCGTGACCGACAGCCCATAGCCGTAGGAAAGGGTGGCGCGCTGCACCTCGCCGAAACGGCCGGAGGCCAGCACGCCGCTGGCCTCGCCGGGAAAACCGCTGCCGGTGGTAGCGCCGAAGCCCACGCGCTGCATGACGTCGCGCACCGCCGTGGGTGGCAGCGCCAGTGCCAGCAACGTGGAACCCACGTTGCTGGATTTCTGCAACAGCGTGGTGACGTCGATGGCGCCGAGGGCGTGGTGATCGCGCACCGTGCTGTTGCCCACACGCAGGAAACCCTGCCCGGTGTCCACCACCGTGTCCGGCCGGAACCGGCCGCTCTCCAGGGCCGCGGCCACCGTGAACGGCTTCACCGTGGAGCCGGGCTCGAACACGTCGGTGATGGCGCGGTTGCGCGCGCGGGCGCTGGCGCGATCGCGCAGGTTGTTGGGGTTGTAGGCCGGCTGGTTCACCATGGCGAGCACTTCACCGGTACGCGCATCCAGCACCACGGCGGAACCGCCGCGGGCACGGTGGTGGAGCACCGCGGCCTTGAGTTCGCGATAGGCGAGATACTGGATGCGGCGATCCACGCTGATGCGCAGGTCGCCCCCCGGACGCGGCTCGCTGATGCTGGCCACGTTTTCCACGATGCGGCCGAGGCGATCCCGGATGACGCGCTTGCTGCCGGGGATGCCGCGCAACTGCTCGTCGTACATCAGCTCGATGCCCTCGATGCCGTGGTCGTCCACGTCGGTGAAACCGAGCACGTGGCCGGTGACCTCGCCGGTGGGGTAATAGCGGCGGTACTCGCGCTGCAGCGACACGCCGGGCACGTCCAGTTCCGACACCTTCTGCGCCACCTCGGGCGCGACGTGGCGTTGCAGGTAGACGAACTCGCGCTCCTTGCGCTGGGCGACGAGCCGCTCCAGCTGCCTGGACTCCATGCCCAGTGCCTTCGCCAGCGGCGGGATGCGATCGCGGTGTTCCGCCAGCACCTGGGGATTGGCCCACACCGATTCCACCGGCGTGCTGATGGCCAGCGGTTCGCCCTGGCGATCGGTGATCATGCCGCGGTGGGCGGGCACCGGCACCACGCGCAGGGCGCGCGCGTCACCCTGCTGCTGCAGGAAGTCGCGGTTGAACACGTGCAGGTCCACGGCGCGCCACAGCAGCGCCACGGTGGCGAGGCCGAAGGCGCCCACCACGAAGGCGAGGCGCGCCGGCTGCACGGAGCTGGATTCGCGCCGGCTCATGGCCGCACCACCCGCACGCTGTCGGGCGCGGGCAGGCGCATGGACAGCTTGTCGCGTGCGGTCGCCTCGATGCGCCCGTGGGTGGCCCAGGTGCTCTGCTCCAGCTGCATGCGGCCCCATTCCACGTCCAGTTCGTCGCGGATCTCCTGCAGGGCCTGCAACTCGATGAAAAGCTTGCGGGACTCGTGGCTGGCATACACCACCCCGAGCGCCGAGCCGAAGCACGCCAGTCCAAGCACCAGGACGAGCATCCGCATCATGCCGAGGTCCTCTCGGCCACGCGCAACACGGCGCTGCGTGCGCGCGCGTTGGCGCGCACTTCGGCATCGCCGGCGCGGATGGACTTGCCCACGGAGCGCAGGCGCGGGTGGTGCACGGGCGCCACGGGGAGATTGCGCGGCACCTCGGGGCCGCGCTCCTCGGCGCGGATGAAGCGCTTCACGCGCCGGTCTTCAAGGGAGTGGAAACTGATCACCGCAAGCCGGCCGCCGGGGGCGAGCATGTCCACGCTCTGCGGCAGAAAGGCATCGAGGTCCTCCAGTTCGCGGTTGATGAAGATGCGCAGCGCCTGAAAGCTGCGCGTGGCCGGGTCCTTGTGACGTTCGCGGGTGGGACTGGCGCGGCTGATGAGTTCGGCCAGTTCGCCCGTGGTGCGCACCGGGCCCTGATCGCTCTCACGGCGCTGCACGATGGCGCGCGCGATGCGCCGCGCATGGCGCTCTTCGCCGTATTCGAACAGCACGCGGGCGATGTCCGCCTCATCCGCGTGGGCGAGCCAGTCGGCCACGCTCTCGCCGCTTTCGGGATCCATGCGCATGTCGAGCGGGCCTTCGGCGCGGAAACTGAAACCACGCTCCGCCTGATCGAGCTGGGGCGAGGAAACGCCCAGGTCCAGCAGGATGCCGTCCACCCTGCCGGTCCAGCCGCATTCAGCCACCAGGCTACCCAACATGGAAAAACTCCCCCGCACGATCTGAAAGCGCGGATCCGCTCCGAAACGCTGCTGCGCCGCGGCCACCGCCGCCGGGTCCTTGTCGGTGGCGAGCAGGCGGCCCTCCGGGCCGAGCTGCGCCAGGATCGCACCCGCGTGGCCGCCACGGCCGAAGGTGCCGTCCAGGTAAATCCCGTCGGCACGGATTCGCAGGGCCGTCAGCACCTCTGCCAACAGCACCGGCTTGTGTTCCAGGGCGTTCATCAGAGGACCAGGTTCTGCAGTTCGGCCGAGAGCGAGGCATCCCCGATACCCTCCGCCAGCCAGGCGTCGCGGCGCACATTCCACAGCGCCTCGTCCCACAACTCGAATTTCTTGCCCTGCCCGACCAGTACCACCTTGTGCTCCAGCCCGGCGTACTCACGCAGCATGGGCGCGAGCAACAGGCGGCCTGCGCCGTCCATTTCGGTGTCGGTGGCGTAACCCATGAGCAGGCGGCGCAGGCGGGTAGCGGTGGCGTCGAAGGCAGGAAGGGTGTTGAGCTTGGCCTGAATGGCCTCCCACTCGGGCAGCGGGTAGATCCAAAGGTCGCGGTCGGCGGTGTCGATGGTGATGACCAGTTGGCCGTTGCAGCGCTCCAGCAGACGCTCGCGATAACGCGCGGGCATCGCCATGCGGCCCTTCGCATCGAGACTGAGCGCGTTGACTCCCCGGAACACTGCCCGCTTCCCCCTGGATGGTGGGTTCCATCCCACTTCGATCCACTTTGCCCCACCTCGGCACACTATAGGGAGCGCGCAGCAAGGGTGTCAAGGTGCGTTTCTGGAAATGATGCTTTGCCGACAGTGACTTAGCGAACGTGGGGCAAGGTGGGACAGGTATCGGCAAAGCCCGCGCGGGGGATGTATCTCAAGGAATCAAGCGCTTGGCACGGGAAGCTCATGAAGGACATGAAGAAGAAAGGGAGTCGGCCTGTAAGCCGGGTTCTGTCGTGGACAGCCATTCATCTGGGACGCACGTCGCCGTGCGCCTCGAGCGACCTACCCGGGAACGGTGCGGGCCGCACCATCGTTCCCCTATTTGGTCTTGCTCCGGGTGGGGTTTGCCGTGCCGCGGCGTGTTGCCACCCGCGCGGTGCGCTCTTACCGCACCTTTTCACCCTTACCGGCCCCGAAGGGCTTAGGCGGTATGTTTTCTGTGGCACTTTCCGTGGGCTCACGCCCCCCAGGCGTTACCTGGCACCCTGCCCTGTGGAGCCCGGACTTTCCTCCATCCCCGAAGGGACAGCGGCTGCCCGGCCGACTCCCGCGCGAACGATACCAGTTCGAGCGCATTTCCGCGCGGAAGTTTTCAA
>JBFXES010000138.1:0-8199 GCA_050179875.1 Thiohalomonadaceae bacterium | reverse complement strand
AGACCGCTGCAACGTCACCCCGCCAAATCGCGAGCGGAAGCTCGCTCCCACAAGGAAAGGCGTGGCTACGCATCCGGAGATGCTTTTCATTTTTCTCCGTGGCCCTCCGTGGCCTCCGTGGTTCCTTCTTCTCTACAGCTTGCCGATCCGCTCCACCTGCTCTTCGAGCTTGGCAATCGCCCCGCGCATCTCCTCCACGCGCTTGCGCTCGGCCGCGACCACTTCGGGCTTGGCCTTTTCGGCGAAGTTGGGGTTGGCCAGCTTGGTTTCGCCGCGCTCCAGGTCGTTGCGCAGCTTGGCGATCTCCTTGGCGAGGCGCGCCAGTTCCGCGTCCTTGTCGATGAGGCCGGCGAGGGGGATGCACAGCTTCATCTCGCCCACCAGCGACACGGCGGATTCGGGGGCTTCGGTGCCCGGCTCCAGCCAGGTGATGCTCTCGGTGCGGGCGAGGGTGGCCAGGAAGGCACTGTTGCGATCCAGTTTGGCCTTGTCTTCGGCTGAGCCGTTCTGGAGCATCACCGGCAGCGGCTTGCCCGGGGCGATGTTCATGCTGGAGCGGATCTTGCGGATGCCGACGATGAAGTCCATGACCCACTGCATCTCGCTCTCCGCCTCGGCGTCGATGAGCGCGTTGTCGGCCACGGGGTAACGCTGGAGCATGATGGTCGGGCCTTGCGCACCGGCAAGAGGCGCCACGCGCTGCCAGATCTCCTCGGTGATGTAGGGCATGATGGGATGGGCGAGGCGCAGCAGGGCCTCGAGCACTTCCACCAGGGTCTTGCGCGTACCGCGTTGCAGGGCCTCGGAGTGCGAACCCGTGAGTACGGGCTTGGACAATTCCAGATACCAGTCGCAGTACTCGTTCCAGGTGAACTCGTAGATGGCCTGCGCTGCCAGGTCGAAGCGGTAGGCGTCGATGTTCTCGGTGGTGGTGGCGATGGTGCGTTGCAGGCGCGAGAGGATCCAGCGATCGGCAGCGGACAGCTCGATATCGCCGCCTTGTTGCCCGCAGTCCTTCCCTTCCGTGTTCATGAGCACATAACGCGCCGCGTTCCACAGCTTGTTGCAGAAGTTGCGGTAGCCCTCGATGCGGCCGGTGTCGAAGTTGATGTCGCGGCCGGTGGAGGCGAGGGCAGCGAAGGTGAAGCGCAGGGCGTCGGTGCCGTAGGCGCGGATGCCTTCCGGGAATTCGGCGCGGGTCTGCTTTTCGATCTTCTTCGCCATCTCCGGCTGCATGAGGCCGGAGGTGCGCTTCTTCACCAGGGTTTCCAGGTCGATGCCGTCGATGAGGTCGATGGGATCGAGCACGTTGCCCTTGGACTTGGACATCTTCTGGCCGTGGGCATCGCGCACCAGGCCGTGGATGTAGACCTCGCGGAACGGCACGTCGCCCATGAACTTCAGGCCCATCATGATCATGCGGGCGACCCAGAAGAAGATGATGTCAAAGCCGGTGACCAGCACCGAGGTGGGATAGAAGGTCTTCAGTTCCGGCGTCTGCTCCGGCCAGCCCAGGGTGGAGAAGGGCCACAGGGCGGAGGAGAACCAGGTGTCGAGCACGTCCTCGTCCTGGCGCAAGGCGACGTCGAAGCCGAGCTTGTGCTTTTCGCGAATCTCGGCCTCGGAGCGGCCCACGTACACGTTACCCTGCTCGTCGTACCAGGCCGGCACGCGATGGCCCCACCAGATCTGGCGGCTGATGCACCAGTCCTCGATCTTGCGCATCCAGTCGAAGTAGGTGTTCTTCCAGTTGTCCGGCACGAAGCGCACGCGGCCGTCTTCCACGCACTTGATGGCCTCTTCTGCGAGCGGGCCCACCTTCACGTACCACTGATCGGTGAGGAAGGGCTCGATGACCGAGTGGGTGCGGTCGCCGCGCGGCACCATGAGCTTGTGGTCCTGCACCTTTTCCAGCAGATCCAGTTCCTTGAGGTCGCGCACGATCTGGTCGCGGGCCTCGTAGCGGTCCAGGCCGCGGTATTGCACCGGCGCCTCGTCGTTGATCTTCGCGTCCGGGGTGAACACGTTGATCTGCGGCAGGTTGTGTCGGCTTCCCACCTTGTAGTCGTTGAAGTCGTGGGCGGGCGTGATCTTCACGCAGCCGGTGCCGAAGGCCGGGTCCACGTAGTCGTCAGCGATGATGGGGATCTCGCGGCCCACCAGCGGCAGGGTGACGGTGCGGCCGATGAGGTGCTTGTAGCGCTCGTCCTCCGGATGCACGGCCACGGCGGTGTCGCCCAGCATGGTCTCGGGACGAGTGGTGGCCACCACCAGATGGCCGCTGCCGTCGGAGAGCGGATAGCGGAAGTGCCACAGATAGCCGTTCTCTTCCTCGTTGATCACTTCGAGGTCAGAGACGGCGGTGAGCAGCACCGGGTCCCAGTTCACCAGGCGCTTGCCGCGGTAGATGAGGCCTTCCTCGTACAGGCGCACGAACACCTCCTTCACCGCGGCGGACAGGCCCTCGTCCATGGTGAAGCGTTCGCGCGACCAGTCGCAGGAGGCGCCCATGCGGCGCAGCTGGCGGGTGATGGTGCCGCCCGATTCGGCCTTCCACTCCCACACGCGCTCGAGGAATTTTTCACGGCCCAGGTCGCGGCGGTTGGTGCCCTCGGCCAGCAGCTTGCGCTCCACCACCATCTGGGTGGCGATGCCGGCGTGGTCGGTGCCCGGCTGCCACAGGGTGTTCTCGCCGCGCATGCGGTGGTAGCGGATGAGCCCGTCCATGATGGTGTCCTGGAAGGCATGCCCCATGTGCAGCGAGCCCGTGACGTTGGGCGGCGGGATCATGATGCAGTAGGCCGCTTCGCCGCCCTGGGGGGCGAAGTAGTTGTTCTGCTCCCAGGTCGCGTACCAGCGTTGCTCGATGTCGTGGGGGTTGTAGGACTTGTCCATGGAGGGGATGCTCGGGAAAGGGCCGAAAACGAAGTCGGCCATTATAGCGGCTTGGGGGAGGGCGGGGCAGTGTGCTGTCCCCGGGGCGCACAGCACGAATGTCAGGTAAACGCGGAGGCCGCGGAGGCGCGGAGTACGCGGAGTACGCGGAGGGAAAAGGGTGTTTCTTGTCTTCCTCCGCGTCCTCTGCGCCTCCGCGACCTCCGCGTTTTATGCCCGGTTGTCGGATTTGATGGTGTGGGATTCCAGGGCGTAGCCCCGGTCGCGGTAGAAGCGGTAGCGCTCGCGGCCTTGCTGGCGCTGCTGTTCGTCACCGTCGATGACCTCGGCCACGCGCTCGAAGCGGCTGAAGAAGGCGGGCACCTGTGCGCCCAGGTTCACCAGCACGTCCGTGTGGTCCAGCGGGTCGTCCCCGTAGCCCACGTGCACCCGGGCCTGCGGGTCGTCGCTGGTGGGGCCGCTGGTGTGCGGGATGAAGCTGCCGCCGCGGAAGGTCCAGAGCAGGTCGTCGAGGCGCGCCGCCTGCTCGGGCGTGTCCACGTGCAGATACACGCGATGACCCTGCTGGTAGGCCTTTTCCGTGAGCCGACAGGCGAAGCGCCAGCGGGCGTCGCCGTCCTCGTCCTCCAGGATGTAGAAATCAACGCGTGTCATCGTTGTTACTCGCAATCAAACGCGGAGGCCGCGGAGGTGCAGAGGACGCGGAGAAAACCAGTGAATTCCTTTGCGATCTCCGCGCCTCCGCGTACTCCGCGTCGAGGTATTACGGTGGAGTACTCAGGCTCCGGCGCGGTCGACCAGGTACTGCACCAGCAGCGGCACCGGGCGGCCGGTGGCGCCCTTGTCGTTGCCCTCGGCCCAGGCCACGCCGGCCACGTCCAGGTGGGCCCAGCGCAGGTCCTTGGTGAAGCGCGACAGGAAGCAGGCGCCGGTGATGGCGCCGGCGTAGCGGCCGCCCACGTTGGCCATGTCGGCGAAGTTGCTCTTGAGCTGATCCTGGTATTCGTCCCATAGGGGCAGCTGCCAGGCGCGGTCGCCGGACTTCTGGCCCGCGGCCAGCAGCCCGTCCACCAGTTCCTGGTCGTTGCCCAGCACGCCGGCGGCGTGTTTGCCCAGGGCCACCACGCAGGCACCGGTGAGCGTGGCCACGTCGATGACCACCTCGGGGTTGAAGCGCCTGGCGTAGGTGAGGGCGTCGCAGAGGATCAGGCGGCCTTCGGCGTCGGTGTTCAGGATCTCGATGGTGAGCCCCGACATGGAGGTGACGATGTCGCCGGGCTTGTTGGCGTTGCCGTCCGGCAGGTTCTCGGAACTGGGCACCACGCCCACCACGTTGAGCTTGAGTCCCAGCTGGGCGATGGCCTGCATGGCGCCCAGCACGCTGGCGCCGCCGCACATGTCGAATTTCATCTGGTCCATGTCGGCGGCGGGCTTGATGGAGATGCCGCCCGCGTCGAAGGTGAGGCCCTTGCCCACCAGCACGATGGGCTTGTTGCGCGCCCCGGCCGGCTTGTACTCCATGACGATCAGCCGGGGAGGCTGACGGCTGCCCTTGGCCACGGACAGCAGCGCGCCCATGCCGAGCTTCTCCATGGCCCTGGCGTCCAGCACGTTCACCTTCACGGACTTGTGCTTGCGGCCGATGGCCTTGGCCTGCTCGCCGAGATAGGTGGGGGTGCAGATGTTGCCCGGCAGGTTGCCCAGGGTGCGGGCCAGCGCCACGCCCGCGGCGGTGGCCTCGCCCTGGCGGATGCCCTGCTCGGCGGCGCGGGTCTCCGTGGCGCCGGCGGTGACGAGCGTGAGCTTGGCGAGGGCGGGCCTGTCTTCCGGCTTCTTCTCGCTCTTGGTCTCGTCGAACAGGTACAGTGCCTGGCTCGCCGCCTCCACCGCCTGGGCCGCCTTCCAGCGGGCGTCGCGGCCCTTGACCGGCAGTTCCAGCAGGAGGGCCGTGGCCTCCTTGGCGGCCGTGGCCTTCACGGCATTGACGGCGCTCTGCCACAGCTTGCGGTAGCTGGTGTCGCTCAGCTCCTCGTCCTTGCCCGCGCCCACCAGCAGCAGGCGTTCGCAGGCCAGGCCCGCGGGCTTGCGCAGCATGAGGGTCTGTCCGGCCTTGCCCGTCAGGTCGCCGCTCTTGAGGGCCTCGGTGATGGCGCCGCCGCTCGCCTTGTCCAGGGCGGCAGCGCCCGGGCTGAGCTTCTTGTTCTCGTAGACGGCGGTGATGAGGCAGGCGGTGCGCAGCTTGTCGGCGGCACCGGCCTTGGCGAGGAATTGCATGAAGCGGCTCCTGTGTGGTTGTTCTTGGCGGGTACGCTGTTCATCACCCCTGGTGAAACAGTGCTACCGCTCCGTTTTTCCGCAGGTATCTATAGCGTAAACTTGGCGACCTCTTCAACGGCGCGGGTTGCGCGTGATCATCGACCGCTACATCTTCAGGGAACTGGCCATGACGCTGTTGGGTGTGGCCTTCCTGCTGGTGCTCATCATCATGAGCGCCACCTTCGTGCGCATCCTGGCGGAGGCGGCGGAGGGCGCCTATCCGCAGCAGGTGGTGTTCACCCTGTTCCTGCTCAAGAGCGTGCCCAACCTGGCCGTGGTGCTGCCGCTCGCCTTTTTCCTCGCGGTATTGCTCGCCCTGGGCCGGCTTTACAAGGACAGCGAGATGATCGTGCTCGCCGCCTGCGGCGTGGCGCCCAATCACATCCTGCGGTCGGCCGGGGTGCTGGCGGCGGCGGTCGGTCTGGTGGTTGCCCTTTTCACCCTCTACATCGTTCCCTACACGCAGGAGCAGAGCCAGCGCGTGCTGGACGTGGCGCAGGCCCGCACGGAGATCGAAGGTATCGCCGCCGGCCGTTTCACCACCGGCGGCAGCGGCGAGCACCTGGTGTACGTGGAGGAGATCGGCGCCGAGCGCAAGACGCTCAGCAACGTCTTCGCCCATAGCGTGACGGCGGACGGCCGCACCGTGGTGGTTTCGGCAGCGCGCGCGCACCAGTACACCAATCCCGACACCGGCGACCGCTACCTGGTGCTGGAGGACGGCTATCGCTACGAGGGCGATCCGGGCCAGCCCGATTTCCGCATCATCCGTTTCGATACCCATGGGGTGCGGCTGGAGGAACGGGCGGTGGTGGCCTCGCGCCGGTCCATGTATTCCCTGCCGACCAGCGCGCTGCTGCGCGGCGGCCGGGCGCGCCAGGCGGAATTGCAGTGGCGGCTCGCCGCGCCCATCTCCACCGTGCTGCTCGGACTGCTCGCCGTGCCGCTGGCGCGCACCAATCCGCGCCAGGGTCGTTACGGCAAGCTGTTCGTGGGCCTGGTGATCTACATCGTCTACTACAACCTGCTCACCGTCGCCCGTTCCTGGGTGAGCCGTGGCGCGGTGCCCGAGTGGGTCGGCATGTGGTGGGTGCACCTGCTCATGCTCGGCGTGGTGCTGTTCTTCCTCTGGCGGCACGGCAAGATGCCGCGCCCCTGGCGCCTGCCTTCGCTGCGGAGGGCGGCGGCATGAAGACGCTTGACCGCTACATCGGACGCGTGGTGCTGGTCCACAGCGGCGTGGTGTTGATGGTGCTGCTGGCCATCTACGTGTTCATCTCGTTCATGAACGAGATCGAATACGTCGGCCGCGGCACCTACCACTTCGCCAATGCCCTGGCCTATGTGGCCATGCTCATTCCGCGCCAGGCCTATGAACTCTTCCCCATGGTCGCCCTGCTCGGCGCCATGCTGGGGCTTGGTTCGCTGGCGAGCACCAGCGAACTGACCGTCATCCGCGCCGCAGGGGTCTCGGTGCGCCGAATCACCTTTTCGGTGTTCAAGATCGGCCTGGTGATGGTGCTCATCGCAGTGGTGATGGGGGAGGTGGTGGCCCCGCCCCTGGAGAAGTACGCCCGCGTCCAGCGCACCACCCTGCTGGCGAAGAACATCAGCATCGGCGCCGACGAGGGCGTGTGGGTGCGCGAAGAACAATCGTTCATCAATATCCACCGCCTGCTGCCCACGGGCGTGGCCAGCGGCGTGCGCATCTACCGCTTCGATGACAAGCATCGGCTGGTAGAGGCGACCGCGGCCCGTCGTGCGGTGTACGAAAACGGCAACTGGGTGTTGCACAACGCGCGCACCAGCATCATCAGCGACGATACCGTCAAGGTGGTCACGGCGCGGCGTCAGCCGTGGCGCGCCGGCCTCACCCCGGACGTGTTTCGCGTGGCGGCGGTGCCGCCCGAGAACCTCTCGGCCTGGGACCTCTACCAGTACGTGGTCTATCTGCGCAGCAACAACCTGGATTCGCACCAGTACGAACTCGCGTTCTGGATCCGCGTGGTCACGCCTTTCGCCACCGCCGGCATGGTACTGCTGGCCTTGCCCTTCATCCTCGGCTCGCTGCGCTCGGTGAGCATCGGCCAGCGCATCCTGGTGGGCGCGCTGATAGGCATCGGTTTCTATCTCTTCAACGCCATCTTCAGCCGTTTCGGCGTGGTGTACGAGCTTTCACCGTTCCTCAGCGCGGTGCTGCCGACGGTGATGGTGTTCGGCATCTGGTGGTTGTTGATGCGGCGGGTGGTTTAGCGGCAGGAGGGAAAAGCCGAACCACGGGGGACACGGGGAACACGGGGGGAAGGAAAATCCGTTGAGGAGGATCGTCTTGTGGGAGCGAGCTTCTGCTCGCGACTGCCCGCGGAATCGCGAGCGGAAGCTCGCTCCCACAAGATCACCTGATATCCGGCCCGAAGATGTCACGTAGCTTCGCAACGTGACCTACGACTGCTCGGGTCGCGAGCAGAAACTCGCTCCTACAAGACCGCCTCTTCATCATCCCGTGTCCCGTGGTTACTTCTTTTTCTTCTCTTTCGGCACCACGACCAGCACGGTTTCGGAGACAAGATCGTGCCAGGTGCGTTTTTCGCGATCGATGAGGGACCAGAAAAAGCCGAGGCCCAGCACCGCCCAGGAGAGGATGGCCACCAGATAACGCAGCGCGGCCTGGCCCCAGGTGATGGCCTGGCCGTCCGCGCGCTGCACACGCACGCGCCAGGCGCGCATGCCCAGGGTCTGGCCGCCGTGGGTCCAGAACCAGCCGAAGAAGGCGAACACCACGGCGACGAAATACAGCGTGAAAACCGGATTGTCCGGGCTGATTACCCTGGTGAACGGCTGGACCAGCACGCCAGCGAGGAACACCACGCCGAACAGCAGGATGGCGTCGTACACGATGGCGGCAAGTCGGCGTATCAGACCGCAGCGGGGCAGGGCAGTGTCGTTCATGCGGCGATTGTAAATGACCGTCCGAAGAAAAAGCATTAA
>JBFXES010000137.1:0-8373 GCA_050179875.1 Thiohalomonadaceae bacterium | reverse complement strand
GGTGGTTCTTTCAAGCAGCGCGGTATACAGGATGAACGCGGGGGCCACGGAGATTTATTCCTGTTTTGTTTTCTGATGCAGCAAGTGCCGAGTCGGGGCGCGGCGTTCACACGTACGCGACAATCGCGGCCTGAGGCCGCTCCTACAGATCCGGCGGCACACGGCCCTAACGGCGGGCACGGCCCCCTGTGCACAATTCGCGTTTATTTGCGTTCATTGGCGGACGTCAACCATCGGGCTCACAGCCGCTTCATCACCCGCCGCAGGCTCGGGTCTTCCGGATCCGGGCTGATGGTGAAGTTGAGCGTCTCGGCGAGCGCCAGCATTTCCGTGTTGTTCGACAGCACGCTGCCTTCCATGATCTCGAGGTCGCGGTGGCGCGCCGCCTCCATGAGCTGTCCCATGAGCAGGTGCGCGATGCCGCGCCGCTGCCATTCATCCGCGACCACCACGGCGAACTCGCAGCTCTTGCCGTCGGGATTGATCACGTAGCGGCACACGCCGATCTCCACTTCCTTGCTGTCCTCCTCGATCACCGCGATGAGCGCCATCTCCCGGTCGTAGTCGATCTGGGTGAAGCGCGTGAGCATGGCCGGCGTGAGTTCCTCGAGGGTCTGCATGAAACGGAAGTACTTGGTGCGTTCCGACAGGTTGCGCACGAAGGTCTGCTCGATCTCCGCGTCCTCCGGCCGGATGGGGCGGATGAGCAGGTTGGTGCCGTCGGGCAGCTGCCAGGTGGTGACCAGATGCGTCGGATACGGATAGATGGCCATGTGGGCATACCGCTCCTGTGCACTGCTGTAATAACCCACCACCACGCGCGCATCCAGCGCCACCGCGCCGTGCTCGTCCAGGATGAGCGGGTTGATGTCCAGTTCCTGCACCCAGGGCAGTTCGCAGGCAATCTCCGAGACGCGCAACAGTACCTCCTGCAGCGCCTCCACGTTGGCGGGCGGCATGTGACGGAACGCCCCCAGCATCTTGGCGATGCGGGTGCGCTGGATGATGTCGCTGGCAAGAAAGCGGTTGAGGGGCGGCAGGGCCACGGCGCGGTCACCCATCACCTCCACGGTGGTGCCGCCGGCGCCGAAGGTGATGACCGGACCGAACACCGGATCGGTCAGGATGCCCACCAGCAGTTCGCGCCCGTTGGGACGGCGCAGCATGGGCTGGATGGTCACGCCGTCGATACGCGCGTTGGGGCGGTTGCGCTTCACCGCGGCGATGAGGTCGTTGTAGGCGGTGCGCACGGCGTGGGCGTTGCTGATGCCGAGCATGACGCCGCCCGCGTCGCTCTTGTGGGTGATGTCGGGCGAATTGATCTTGAGCGCCACCGGGAAGCCCATGGCCTCGGCCTGCACCAGCGCCTCGTTGGGCGAGCGCACCACCACGCTGCGCGTGGCGTTGATGTGGAAGGCGCCGAGCACCGCCTTGGATTCGGTCTCGGACAGCACCTTGCGCCCTTCCGCCAAGGCGCCCTCGATGATGAGACGCGCGCCCTCCACGTCGGGCGGGCGGCGCTCGGAGATGGGACCGGGGGTCTGCAACAGCAGTTGCTGGTTCTGGTAATAGGACGTGAGGGCATCGAAGCCCTCCACGCCCGCTTCCGGCGTGTTGAAACTGGGCAGACCCGCCTGCACCAGGCGCTGGCGCCCCTCGGCCACCTGCACCCCGCCCATCCAGCAGGCAAGCAGCGGCTTCTTGTTGCCCTTGTTCACCTCGATGATGGCCTCGGCCACCTCGGTGGGCTGGGTCATGGCCTGGGGCGTGAGGATGACCAGCACGCCATCCACGTTCTTGTCCTCCAGGCAGGCCTTCACCGCCACCGCATAGCGGTCGGGCCCGGCGTCGCCGATGATGTCCACCGGGTTGCCCTTGGACCAGGTGGGCGGCAGGGACTCGTTGAGCTTGGCGATGGTGCGATCGGACAGGCGCGCCAGGGGCAGGCCCAGATCGGCCGCGCGGTCGATGGCCATGACGCCAGGGCCGCCGCCGTTGGTCACCACGGCCAGGCGCTGGCCCTGGATCCTGTAATGGGCGGCGAGGGTGCTCGCCGCGGAGAACAGGTTGCCGATGCGCATGCCGCGCACCACGCCGGCGCGGCGCAGGGCCGCCTCGAACACGTCGTCGGCGCCCACCAGCGCGCCGGTGTGCGACATGGCGGCCTTGGAGCCGGCCGCATGGCGACCCACCTTGAGCGCGATCACCGGCTTCACGCGCGCCGCGGCGCGCAGGCCGCTCATGAACGAGCGCGCGTTGTGGATGCCCTCGATGTACAGCAGGATGCTTTCGGTCTGTGGGTCGGCCACCAGGTAATCGAGCACCTCGCCGAAATCCAGGTCGGCCGAGATGCCGGTGGAGATCACCGACGAGAAACCCACGCCGTTGGGCCCGGCCCAGTCCAGGATGGCGGTGCACAGCGCGCCGGATTGCGACACCAGCGCCAGGCGCCCGGGCGCCGCCGAGCCCTTGTTGAAGGTGGCGTTGACGCCGAGGGAGGGGCGCATGATGCCCAGGCAGTTCGGCCCCACGAAGCGGATGCCGTAGCGGCGCGCCGTCTCCAGCACCGCCTTTTCCAGCTTGCGCCCCTCGGGGCCCACCTCGCGGAAACCGGCGGACAGGATCACCGCATGCTTGACGCCGTGCTCGCCGCAATCCTCGATGATGCCCGGCACCGTGTGGGCCGGGGTGGCGATGACGGCGAGGTCCACGGGCTTGCGCAGGGTGCCGAGGTTGGGAAAGGCCTTCTGTCCCTGCACGGTCTCGTGCTTGGGATTCATGGGATAAAGCCCGCCCTTGAAGCCACCCTCCAGCATGTTCTTGAACACCAGGGCGCCCACCGAGCCCTCGCGGTCGCTGGCGCCGAAAACGGCGACGCTGGTGGGCTCGAAGAGCCGCTTCAGATAGTGCTGTGCCATGGATCCCTCGCTTTCCCGTTAACGCATACCACAGGCGGGCACCGGAAGACAGAAAGAGCTTCAGTCCCTAAATGAACGCAACCGCACGCCAATCATCATAAAGAAAAAGATCGCTCCGGGGCCACGCAAGCATGGACGCGGCGGCGTCTTTCTGCCCGACGCAGCGGCGCGTGCGCAACGACGTTTCAGCGTTTTCGCTAGATTTGCATTCATTTGCGCGGGTTGATCCATTATTCTGGATGCCTCCCATGCGCACAGCCTACGTCAGCCATCCCGCCTGCCTGCGACACGAAGTGGGCAGCCATCACCCCGAGAGCCCCTCGCGCCTGCACGCCATCGAGGACCGTCTCATCGCTGCGGGCGTCATGGACCTCCTGCGCCATTACGAGGCCCCGCTGGTCACCCGCGAACAACTGCTGCGGGTGCACGTGGAATCCTATGTGGACCGGGTGGAAGCGGAAGCGCCCGTCGAGGGTCTGGTCATGCTCGATCCGGACACCGCCATGGGCCCCCGCAGCCTCGAAGCGGCGCGCCGCGCCGCCGGGGCCGCCGTGCTGGCGGTGGACCTGGTCATGGAAGGCAAGGTGGAGAATGCGTTCTGCGCCGTACGGCCGCCCGGGCACCACGCCGAGGCGGACCGGGCCATGGGTTTCTGCATCTTCAACAACGTGGCCGTGGGCGCCGCCCATGCCCTCGCCCACCACGGCCTCGCCCGTGTCGCCATCGTGGACTTCGACGTCCACCACGGCAACGGCACCGAGGACATCTTCTGTGATGAGCCGCGCGTGCGTTTTTTCTCCCTGTTCCAGCACCCGTGGTATCCCTACGTCGACCCCGACCAGTGCGCACCCAACGCCATCCTCGCCCCGCTCAAGGCAAGCTCCGGCGGCAGCGGCTTCCGCGAGGCGGTGAACAACCTGGTCCTGCCCGCCCTGGACGACTTCGCTCCCGAACTGATCTTCATCTCCGCCGGCTTCGACGGCCATCGTGAGGAAGACATGGGACAACTGGGCCTGGTCGAGGAAGACTACGCCTGGATCACCCGGCAGCTCATGGCAGCCGCCGCGAAGCATTGCAACAACCGCATTGTCTCCGTGCTCGAAGGCGGCTACGAACTCAACCCGCTCGGCCGCAGCGTCACCGCGCACATCAAGGCGCTGCTCGGCTGAGGGAGCGCAACCACGGAGGGGATGGAGTCCGCAAATGAACGCAAATCAACGCAAAGCGGGGTCACCGTAGGTCACGTTGGCGCGCAGCGCCTGCGTGACATCCCGCGGTTCGGACGCGTCACGTAGCTTCGCAACGTGACCTACGGGTCCCCTCGGGAAATGGATTTCCCCGTGTTCCCCGTGTCCCCCGTGTCCCCCGTGTTCCCCGTGTCCCCCGTGGTTTAGGCTTTTTCTTCGGCACAAAGATGTCACGTAGCTTCGCAACGTGAACCTACGCATCCGCGTTTTGCGTTCATTTGCCTTCATTCGCGGACTCTTCTCCGTGGCCCTCCGTGGTTGATCCTGTTTTCTTCTACACCCCCGCCGCGCTCGACATGCGCTGCAGTTCCTCGGGGCGGTGCAGCACGATCTGCGCCCCCTGCACCTCCAGCACGCCCTCGGCCGCAAGGCGCGCGAAGATGCGCGAGAGCGTCTCCGGCTGGATGGAAAGCCTGGATGCCAGCACGTTCTTGGGCGTGCGCAGCGCGACCTTGCCGTCTTCCGCGTTGGCGAGGAGAAAATCCGCGAGCCGGGCCGTGGCGCTCTGCAAGGCCAGCCGGTCGATCTCCTCCACCAGCGCTCGCATGCGCCGGCTCATGCCGGCCAGCATGGCCAGGCAGGTCCCGGGCGAGGCCTTGAGCAGGGCGAGGAAGGCCCGGCTGTCGAAGGCCAGCACCTCGCTGGGCTCGATGGCGCGGGCGGTCACCGGATAGGCCACGGACTTGCCCGAGAACATCAGCGCCTCGGCGAAGGTCTGGCCCGCCTGCACCAGTTCGATCACCTTCTCGTCCCCGGCCGGCGACAGGCGCGAAAGCTTCATGAGGCCGCGGCGCAGGAGGAAGAACTGCTCGGCGGGCCGTCCTTGTTCAAACAGGCTCTGGTCCGGTTCCAGCTCATGGCGCTGGCACGCAGCCAGCACGCGCGCAAATTCCTCCTCGCCGAGGGCGGCGAACAGGCTGTTGCGCCGCAACTCGGCGGCGATGACTGGGTCGGCCGAAAGAGGCATGGCGGGCACTCCCTGCTAGGACATCGCGCGATGATACACGGTTCGGCGCGGCCTGATTCACGCGCAAACACTGCGGTTTCCGTTCAGGGCAGATCCAGGTAATGCACGCTGAACAGCCCGTCGCCATCGCACCACACGCGCCGGTGTCGCCAGCCCGCGCGGGCGGCCAGCGCGCGGAATTCATCCACCGTGTACTTGTACGAGTTCTCGGTGTGGATGGACTCCCCGGCCGCGAACACATGGCGCTCGCCATCAACCCGCACCTCCTGCGGCCTGCGCGAAACCAGGTGCATTTCGATGCATCCGCGCGCCTCGTCGTAGAACGCCAGATGGGCGAAGGCGTCGGGCGCGAAATCGGCGCCCAGCTCGCGATTGATGCGCACCAACAGGTTACGGTTGAAGGCGGCCGTGACGCCGGCCGCGTCGTTGTAGGCGGCCTCGAGCACCGCACGGTGTTTCTTCAGGTCCACGCCGATGAGCAGTCCACCACCCTCACCCGCACAGGCGGCGAGGCTGCCCAGGAATCCTGCCGCTTCCTCGGGCTCCAGATTGCCTATGGTGGAACCGGGGAAGAACACCAGGCGCCGCCCCGGCGGATACGCCAGCGCAGGCAGGTGGGCGAAGTCGGCGCACACCGGCATGACCGGCAGCCCGGGACAGTGCCGCGCCAGTTCGTGACGCGCCGCCTCCACGTAGGCCGCGCAGATGTCCACGGGCACGTAGGCCGAAGGCCGCAGCGCCTCCACCAGCAGGCGCGCCTTCTCGCTGCTGCCGCAGCCCGGCTCCACCAGCACGCGGCGGCTGCCGGCAAGCTCGCGCAGCTCGGGGGCGAGTTCCGCAAGCAACCTCTTTTCCACGCGCGTGACGTAATACTCGGGCGTGCGGCAGATGGCCTCGAACAACGCCGCCCCGCGCCCGTCGTAGAACCACTTGGGCGGGAGCCGCCGCGGCCGCCGCGACAACCCCTCGCGCACGTCCGCCCGAAACGCCTCGTCGACGGCATCCAGGCGGGGCAAGGGGGCAACGCGCCGGTTCATGGTTCGTCCGCCAGGCGCAACCCGGCGAATTGCCAGCGGTCGTGGGGGTAGAAGTAATTGCGATAGGTGGCGCGCAGGTGCGACGCCGGGGTAACGCACGCGCCGCCGCGCAGCACACGCTGGTTGCTCATGAACTTGCCGTTGTATTCACCCAGCGGACCGGGCGCGCGCCGGTAGCCGGGATACGGGCCGTAGCTGCTCGACGTCCATTCCCACACGTCGCCGAACATCTGCGTGAGGCCCTCGTCCCGCGCGGGCCGCGGATGCAGCCAGCCGGTCTCGTACAGATTGCCCGCCACCCGCAGGCCGTCGGCCGCCGTCTCCCACTCCGCCTCGGTGGGCAGCCGCTTGCCGCACCAGGTGGCGAAGGCGTCGGCCTCGTAGAAGCTGACGTGACACACCGGCTCGTGGGGTTCCACGCGGCGCATGCCGCCGAGCGTCATGTGCCACCACTCACCGTCGCGCCGCTCCCAGTAAAGCGGCGCCGTCCAGCCCTGCGTGGTGATCGTGGTCCAGCCGTCGGCCAACCAGAGTTCGGGGCGACGGTAACCGTCATCGGCGATGAATTCGGAAAATTCGCCGTTGGTGACCAGGCGCGAGGCGAGCTTGTACGGCGCCAGGGCGGCGACATGGCGCGGCCGCTCGTTGTCATAGGCGAAGCCCTCCCCGTCCGCACCCAGTTCCACGATGCCGCCCGGGAAATCCACCCAGGCAAGCGGCGCCGCCTCGGGCGGCGCAGGCGCGGGGGCGTCGTGATAGGCGGGACGCAGCGGGTTGGCGGCGAAGTTGTACTTCACGTCCATGAGCAGCAGTTCCTGGTGTTGCTGTTCGTGGTGCAGCCCCAGCTCCAGTACCTCCACCACCGCGGCAAGCTCCGCGGAGTCCACCGACTCGACGAGATGGGACACCGCCGCATCCACATGGCTGCGATAGCGGTACACCTCGGCCACCGTGGGCCGCGACAACACACCGCGGCGCGGGCGCGGGAACGGATCGCCGAGGGTGCGGTAATAGGAATTGAAGAGTTCCGCGAACTGCGGATGAAAACATTTGTAGCCCGGGAGAAAGGGTTTCAGCAGCAGGGTCTCGAAGAACCAGCTGGTATGCGCCAGATGCCACTTGGGCGGGCTCACCTCGGTCATGGCCTGCACCACGTAGTCCTCGATGGCGAGCGGACGGCACAGGTGCTCGCTCTCGTGGCGCACCTCCTCGTAACGGGCTAGCCACCGCTCCCGGCTGAGCGCAAGCCCTCCCTCGCCCTGCATACGTTCCTGTGGCGGCATGGGTCCTCCACTCGGCACCAGCTTAAGAATGGCAGCAATTCCGCGCGCCTCCACCCACCTTGAGCCGCGTGGCCGGACGCAGGTAAATTCCTTGGTGACGCCTCACATGCAGCTGTGATGGCGACCTCCAAGGAAGCGGCTGCACGAACGTGCGTATGCAACGGACGCGACGGCGCCGCTACCCTGAACTTGCTGAAGGAACCATATTTCTTGCCATTGGGCGCATGAGGAGGATGCCATGGCACAGGAAGACGAATCCGGCAAAGAGAAAGAATCCGATACCCGTTCACTGCCCGTGCGGCCGTTGTCGCCCGTGGAGGAACTGGACCGGCTGTTCGAGGACTTCTTCGGCCAGCGCTGGCCGCGCGCGTGGATGCGGCCGTTCCGGTTCGAACACCCCACCTGGGCCGATCTCACCGCCGGCCTCGGCAAGTCCCCGCGCGTGGACGTGGTGGACGGCGCCACCGAGATCGTGGTGCGCGCCGAAGTCCCCGGCGTCGCCCGCGAGGATCTGGACGTATCCATAAGCGAGGACACCGTGACCATCCGCGGCCACAGCCACCGCGAGGAAAAGATCGAGGCCGCCAGTTATTACCGCGCCGAGATCAGCCGCGGCGAATTCGCGCGCACCATCGCATTGCCGAGCGCCGTGGATGCGAGCAAGGCCAGGGCGAAGCTGGAAAACGGCATCCTCGAAATCACCTTGCCCAAGGTGGAGAAGGCGAAGCGGCACAGCATCAAGGTGGAGTAACGCTTGCGAAGCTACGTGACTTCCTGGTGCCGAGGAAAAAGCCTTAAGGAACCTCTGCAAAAGTCCGGTTGGGACGTTCACGACCAAACGGCGTTGGCGTGTTTTCAATCACTTGCGAGGCTCCTATCCGCGGATGGCTCACTTTTGCAGAGGTTCCTTAACCACGGGGG
>JBFXES010000136.1:0-8426 GCA_050179875.1 Thiohalomonadaceae bacterium | reverse complement strand
GGCCTACCGCCTGCTCAAGTCCGTGACCCCAGGGCCGTACACCTTCATTCTCCCCGCCACGCGTGAGGTGCCGCGCCGGCTCATGCAGCCCAAGCGCAAGACCATCGGCATCCGCGTGCCGGGCAACCCCATTGCCCGGGCCCTGCTGGACGCCCTGGGCGAGCCCATGATGAGCACCACCCTCATCCTGCCCGGCGAACCCCACGCCCTGACCGACCCCTACGAGATCCGCGACCGCCTGGACCATGAGGTGGACGTGATCATCGACGGCGGCTACGGCGGCCTGGAGGTCACCACCATGGTGGAATTCCAGGACGGCGTCCCGGTCATCCTGCGCCGCGGCCTCGGCGACACCAGCCCATTTGAGTAGGAGCGGCCTCAGGCCGCGAAGGGTCTGGCCATCTGGGGCGGGAATCGCGGCCTGCGGCCGCTCCTACGATTGTTCTCCGTGGTTTTGCACACCCCCGCACACGTATAATCGCCCGATGCATGGTCTGAACGCGGTTCAACTCTTCGCCGTCGCGGCGATCCCGGTGCTGTTTGCGATTACGGTCCACGAGGTGGCCCATGGCTGGATGGCGCGGCGCTTCGGGGATCCGACGGCGCTGATGCTGGGGCGCCTGACCCTCAATCCGCTCAAGCACATCGACCCCGTCGGCACGGTGCTGGTGCCGGCGCTGCTGCTGTTTGCCGGTGGGTTCATCTTCGGCTGGGCCAAGCCGGTGCCCGTCACCCAGGAGAACCTGCGCCATCCCGAGCGCGACATGGCCTGGGTGGCCGCGGCCGGACCCATATCCAATCTCATCATGGCGCTGCTATGGGGCCTGATGATCAAGCTCGTCCTGACGGTGGGCGACCTGTTCCCGGCCTTCGTGGAACCGCTGTTGCTCATGGGTCAGTACGGCATCGTCATCAACCTGGTGCTCATGGTGCTCAACCTGTTGCCCATCCCGCCCCTGGACGGCAGCCGCGTGGTGGCGGCCTTCCTGCCAGGGCCGCTCGCCTGGCGCTACAACCGGTTCGAGACCTTCGGCCTGCTGATCGTGGCCGTGCTGCTTTTTTCGGGCATCCTGGGCAACATCATCGGCCCGCCCATCCGCTTCCTGCAAAGCGCCATCTACAGCTTGTTTGGTCTTTAGAGGACGTTTCACACCGTGGCAACGCAACAGCGTGTTCTTTCCGGCATGCGGCCTACCGGCCGCCTTCACCTCGGCCATTACCACGGGGTGCTGAAGAACTGGCTCAAGCTCCAGCATGAGTACGAGTGCTTTTTCTTCGTGGCGGATTGGCACGCCCTCACCACCAATTACGAGGACACCTCGCAGATCGCCACCAGCGTGCAGGAGATGGTCATCGACTGGCTGGCGGTGGGCATCAATCCCGGCTCGGCGAAGATCTTCGTGCAGTCCAAGGTGCTGGAGCACGCAGAACTGCACCTGCTGTTGTCCATGATCACGCCGCTGGGCTGGCTGGAGCGCGTGCCCACCTACAAGGACCAGCAGGAGAAGCTCAAGGACAGGGATCTCGCCACCTACGGCTTCCTGGGATACCCGGTGCTCATGACCTCGGACATCCTGATCTACAAGGCCACCCAGGTGCCCGTGGGCGAGGATCAGATCGCCCACCTGGAGATCTCGCGCGAGCTGGCGCGCCGCTTCAATCACCTCTATGGCCGCGAGCCCGATTTCGCCGAAAAGGCCGAAGCCGCGGCCAAGAAGATGGGCAAGAAGGCCGCCAAACTCTACGGCGAGCTGCGCAAGCGCTACCAGGAGCAGGGTGACACCGAGGCCCTGGAGACCGCGCGCGCGCTGTTGCAGGACCAGCAGAACATCACCCTGGGCGATCGCGAGCGCCTGTTCGGCTATCTGGAAGGCGCCGGCAAGATCATCCTGCCCGAGCCCCAGGCCCTGCTCACGCCCGCCTCCAAGTTCCCGGGCCTGGACGGACAGAAGATGTCCAAGTCCTACGGCAACGTGATCTCCCTGCGCGAGGAACTCTCCGCGGTGGAGCACAAGATCCGCACCATGCCCACCGATCCTGCGCGCGTGCGCCGCACCGACCCGGGCACGCCCGAGAAGTGCCCGGTGTGGCAGCTGCACCAGGTGTATTCGCAGGATGACGTGAAGGCCTGGGTGCACGAAGGCTGCACCACGGCGGGCATCGGCTGCCTGGAGTGCAAGCAGCCGGTGATCGACGCCATCGTCGCCGAGCTCAAGCCCATCCAGGAGCGCGGGCGCGAATTCGCGGAAAACCCCGGGCTGGTGCGCCACATCATTGCCGAAGGCAGCGAGGCCGCCCGCGAGGTGGCGCGCAGCACCATGGCGGAAGTGCGCGCCGCCATGGGTCTGGAGTACGACCGCCCATGACCGAACCCGCCGTGATCGACGCACCCGCCCACGAGCCTGCCTCTCCCCAGCAGGAGGAGATGCCCTTCGCCATCGTCCAGGGGGCGCCGTTCACGGAGATACCCAAGGACCTCTACATCCCGCCCCACGCGCTGGAGGTGATCCTGGAGGCCTTCGAGGGCCCGCTCGATCTGCTGCTGTGGCTCATCAAGCGCCAGAACCTGGACATCCTCAACATCCCCATCGCCGAGATCACGCGTCAGTACATCGAGTACGTGGAGCTGATGAAGGAGATGGAGCTGGAACTGGCGGCCGAATATCTGGTGATGGCCGCGGTGCTGGCGGAGATCAAATCCCGCATGCTGCTGCCGCGCCCGCCCAGCGTGGAGGGCGAGGAGGAGGACCCGCGCGCCGAGCTGGTGCGGCGCCTCCAGGAATACGAGCGCTTCAAGCAGGCCGCCGAGGACATCGACGCCCTGCCGCGCCTGGGCCGCGACGTCTTCAGCGGCGGCGCCGAAGTGACCGACCGCAACGCCACCCGGCCGCTGCCCGTGGTGGACCTGCGCGAGATCCTGCTGGCCATGGCGGAGGTGATGAAGCGCGCCGAGATGTTCGCGCACCACCACATCCAGCGCGAGCCGCTGTCCGTGCGCCAGCGCATGAGCGAGGTACTCGAACGCCTCTCCACCGAGCGCTTCACCGAATTCCCGAGCCTGTTCCGCCTGGAGGAAGGCCGCCGCGGCGTGGTGGTCACCCTCATTGCGGTGCTGGAGCTGCTCAAGCAGTCGATGATCGAACTCATCCAGACCGAAGCCTTCGCCACCATCCACGTCAAGCTGGTGGCCCCGGACCTGACGCCGGCGGAACTGGACGAGGCGGCGGATTACCGATGATTTGAACGCAAGCGGACGAAGACGGAAGAGAAGAGCGTAACCACGGGGGACACGGGGAATTCGATTCTTTGTAGGAGCGGCCTCAGGCCGCGATGGCGCAATATCCGACGACAATCGCGGCCTGAGGCCGCTCCTACGCGCAGGGATAACCATTGATGGATTTCCCCCCGTGTTCCCCGTGTCCCCCGTGGTTAGTGCTTTTTGCCTTTAGCAGTTTTTTCAGGCGGATCTATGGACGTGCAACAACTGAAGAACATCATCGAGGCGGCCATTCTTGCGGCGGGTGAGCCGGTGAGCCTGGAGCGGCTGCAGGGGCTGTTCGAGGAGGAACAGCGGCCCGCGCCCGAGGAATTCCGGGCGGCGCTCGCGGCGCTGGGCGAGGACTGCGCCGGCCGCGGCATCGAGCTGGTGGAGGTGGGCAGCGGCTGGCGCTTCCAGTCCCGCAAGGAACTGGCGCCCTGGGTGTCGCGCCTGTGGGAGGAGAAGCCGCAGCGCTACTCGCGCGCCTTCCTGGAAACCCTGGCGCTCATCGCCTACCGCCAGCCCATCACCCGCGCCGAGATCGAGGACATCCGCGGCGTGGCCGTGGGCACCAACATCGTCAAATCGCTCACCGAGCGCGGCTGGGTGCGCGTGGTCGGCCATCGCGACGTGCCGGGCAAACCCGCCCTGTACGCCACCACGCGGGCCTTCCTGGACTACTTCAACCTCAAGAGCCTGGACGACCTGCCCACCCTGGCCGAGCTGCGCGACATCGACAAGCTCGAAGCCGAGTTGGACCTGATCGGGGATGTGCCCGCACCTGCGGCACAAATCGAGCGCATCCCGGCAGCCGACGTGGAACCTGTCGAGCTTTGTTGAAAACGCGTCCGCTTGTGAACGCAAGCGGACACAAAGGCAAAAGCATTAACCACGGGGGACACGGGGAACACGGGGACATCGATTTTCTGTGGGAGCGGCCTCAGGCCGCGATGGCGCAGTATCCGACGACAATCGCGGCCAGAGGCCGCTCCTACAGGTAGGGGGTAACCGTTGATGGATTTCCCCCCGTGTTCCCCGAGTCCCCCGTGGTTAAGCTTTTCTCTTCTGGCTTGGTCCGCTTGCGCTCATTTGCGGACGCTGGAAATACCGAACGTCGATCCCTCCAACCCGTCAAAGCCCTCATGAACGAAAAACTGCAGAAAGTCCTCGCCCGCGCCGGTTTTGCCTCGCGGCGCGAGTTGGAGGAATGGATCGCCGCCGGGCGCATTTCCGTCAACGGCAAGATTGCGACCCTGGGCGATCGCGTCGGTGAACACGACATCATCCGCGTGGACGGGCGGGTGGTGCAGCGCGCGCGGCTCGCCCCGCGCGAGCGCAGGGTGCTCATCTATCACAAGCCCGTGGGCGAGGTGTGCACCCGCTCGGACCCGGAAGGACGCCCCACCATCTTCGACAGCCTGCCGCGGCTTACCAACGGCCGCTGGGTGACCATCGGCCGTCTGGACATCAACACCTCCGGCCTGCTGCTGCTCACCAATGACGGTGAACTGGCCAACCGCCTCATGCACCCGTCCTCGGAGATCGAGCGGGAATACGCCGTGCGCGTGCTGGGCGAAATCTCCGAAGAAGTCCTGGAACGCCTGCGCAGCGGCGTGGAGCTGGAGGACGGCGAGGCCCGTTTCGATCGCCTGGTGGACGCGGGCGGCGAGGGCGCCAACCACTGGTATCACGTGACCCTGCGCGAGGGCCGCAACCGCGAGGTGCGCCGCCTGTGGGAGTCCCAGGGCGTGGCGGTGAGCCGCCTCATCCGCGTGCGCTACGGCAACGTAGTGCTACCGCGCAACCTGCGCGCGGGCCGCTTCACCGATCTCAAGGGGCCGGAGCTGGACGCATTGCTTGCCCTGGTCGGATTGCTCGGCGAGACCCCGGCCGGCCACGGTGCCCGGCGCGCCCCCCAGCGGCCAGGCCGGCAGCGCACAGCTTCCGCCGAACGGCCGGTGCGCGCGCCCCGGGCGGGAAAGCAGCCGGAACGCCCGCGCCGCGGCCGGGACGAGGAGGCCCCCGCGCGCCCGACCCGCGGCCCGCGCGCGGAACGGGAGCAGCCAGGTGCGCGCCGGGGGGAACCCCAGGCCGATCGCCGCCGCCATCGCGAGGACGCGGGCGGCGCTTCCCGGGCGACCTACGGCGAGGCCCGGTCGACACGCCCCGGCAAGCCGTCGCGCCGCGGCGGTGGGGAAACCGATGCACAGCCGCGCAAGAAGGGCCGGCTCTCCCTCGCCGCCGACGCCCCGCGCGCCGCGCGTGACCAGGATGCGCCGCGCAAGTCGCGCATGGTCCCGCGCCCCCGCTCGCGGCGGCCACGCTGACAGGCGATGTTCCACGCGGTCTTCCGGAGCCTGTTCGACCGCTACGGCCCCCAGCACTGGTGGCCCGGGGAGACGCCCTTCGAGGTGATGGTCGGTGCCGTGCTCACCCAGAACACGGCCTGGACCAACGTGGAACGGGCCATCCACAACCTCAAGGCCAACGCTGCGCTCGAACCCGCCGCCATCGTGGCGGCGCGCCATGAGGACCTCGCCGGCTGGCTGCGCCCTTCGGGCTACTTCAACGTCAAGGCCGAGCGTCTGCGCGGCTTCTGCGCCTGGTATCTGGAGCGCGGCGGCCTCGAGGCCCTGTCCGGCGTGCCCACGGCGGCGCTGCGCGCCGACCTGCTGGCCGTGAAGGGCATCGGCCCCGAGACCGCGGACGACATCCTGCTCTACGCCTTCGAACGCCCGGTCTTCGTCATCGATGCCTATACCCGCCGCCTGTTTTCCCGCCTCGGCCAGGTGAGGGGCGACGAGCCTTACGAGGAACTTCGCGCCCGCTTCGAGCGGGAACTGCGCGGCACCGACGCGGAACGGGTGGCCCTCTACAACGAATACCACGCCCTCATCGTGCGCCACGCCAAGGAGGCCTGCCGGCGTCGCCCCGCCTGCGAGGCCTGCCCCCTGGCGGGCACCTGCGCCGGCCCCCGCTGAGTTCGCGCTGGCGGTCCCGGGCGCGTACCGTTATGCTCCCGTCCAATCTGTGAACCCCGTCCTTGACAAGGGGCGGCCGGTGCGCCGGCCGGGACGGAGAATGCCGCGAACGGATGAGGGCGCCGTCGCGGCCGCATCGCCATAGACGTTCGACAAGAAGGCTGTCCGCCTGCGCCCGGGAATGGAACAGCACCGCAAAGGATCAACCCCATGCGTCGTTTCCTGCTTCTGCTCGCGCTGCTTGCCGCCGCGCCCGTACACGCCGCAGACGTGCTGAACGTCTACAACTGGTCCGAGTACATGCCCGAGCGCGTGCTCACGCTGTTCACCGGCAAGACCGGCATCAAGGTCAACTACGTCACCTATGAGAGCAACGAGGAGATGTACGAGCAGGTGAAGGCCAATCCGGGCGCCTACGACCTGGTGATCCCTTCCACCTATTACGTGAGCAAGATGCGCAAGGAAGGACTGCTGCGGAAGCTCGACAAGGGCGCGCTCACCAACCTCGGCAATCTCGACTCGCGCCTGCTCAATCAGGCCTACGACCCCAACAACGAACACAGCCTGCCCTATCTGTGGGGCAGCACCGTGCTGTTCGTGGATACCGCGTACGTGAAGGAGCCGGTGACCTCCGTCAAAGACCTGTGGCGTCCCGAATTCCGCGGCAAAGTGCTGCTGCCCGACGACATGCGCGAGGTCTTCGGCCTTGCCCTGAGCGCGCTCGGTCACTCCACCAGCAGCACCGACCCGAAGGAGATCGAAGCCGCCTACCGCAAGCTGGTGGAGTTGCAGCCGAACGTGGCGGAATACAATTCCGACACGCCCAAGGACGCCATCATGGAACTGCGTGCCACGGTGGGGGCCACCTGGAACGGCGAGGTCTATCAGGCGCGCCAGGAACGCCATTCGGTGGAGTGCGTGTACCCCCAGGAAGGCGCGGCCCTGTGGATCGACAGCGTGGCCATTCCGGTGGGCGCGAAGAACGTCAAGGCGGCGCACCAGTTCATCGACTTCATCATGCGCCCGGGCGTCGCCGCCATGATCGCCGAGGCTTACGGCTACGCCTCGCCCAACCGCGCGGCGCTGAGGGAAGTGGACCTCTGGGTGCGGGGCAGCAACATCGTCTATCCCGACGACGAGACCCTCAAGCGCGCTCAGATCCACCTGGACGTGGGCGACGCCCTGCCGCTCTACGAGAAGTACTGGGCACAGTTGCGCGGCGAAGAGTAGGCGCTCACGCAACGCCCGATCGTGTAAATTACGCGCCGCACGCCGACGCTCCGTCGGGGGCGCGCGGCCCGGTGCAAATAACGACAGCTTTTCTTGGGGGGAATCGATGAACATCATGGCTAAGCACGTGCTGGCCGCTTCCGTGGTTGCCGCGGGCATGCTCGGCAGTCCCGCCGCCCTGGCGGAGTTCAGCGCCAATGTGGGCGTGGTATCCAATTACGTCTGGCGCGGACAGAGCCAGACCGACGACGGCGCCGCGCTGCAGGGCGGCGTGGACTACACCCATGACAGTGGCGCCTATGCCGGCGTGTGGGCGTCCAATGTGGACGATGGCCAGGAGTCCGGTATCGAGTACGACGTGTACGTCGGTTTCGCCAACGAAGTGGGCGATTTCGGCTATGACGTCGCCTACCTGACCTACAACTACACCAACGAGGACTTCGCGGAAGACAGCGCCGAGTACAAGCTGGGCGCCAGCTACGGCCCGCTCAGCGCCGCGTATTACCTCGACAGCGATTCGGACTACAGCTACGTGGAAGCAGGCGCCGCTTTCGCACTGCCCGCGGGTTTCGGTCTCGACCTGCACTACGGCCTGCTGGACCCCGATGAGGGCGAGACCGCCTGGGATTACGCCGTCGGCATCAGCAAGTCCCTGGGCGGGGTGGGCCTGAGCGTGAGCTACGTGGAGCACGAGGAAGAGGACGATTCCATCGTGGTGTTCGGCGTCACCAGCGACCTCAGCCTCTGACACCCCGTCCCGGGGTAGTGGCGTTCGTTACAAGACGCTCCCAGGAGCCCACCGTGGGCGATGGCTCCGCTGACATGGACCACCGCCACCTTCGCCCACAATGTGGGCTCCTGCAAAATCCCATCCCTCTGTAGGAGCCCACACCGTGGGCGATGGCTCCGCTGACATGGACCTCCGCCAACGTCGCCCACAATGTGGGCTCCTGCAA
>JBFXES010000135.1:0-8443 GCA_050179875.1 Thiohalomonadaceae bacterium | reverse complement strand
ACGGCGAACGCGTGCGCCTGCGCATGCGCGCCTTCGTGCCCCAGACCGGCGACGAGGACAAGCTGCACATCCTCGGCACCGACGTGGCCTTCCTGATTTCCACCATCGACCACAACCTGCAACAGAAAAACGGCGCACCACGCTTCCAGCGCAAGGTGTCCTACGACAACCTGCCCGCGGAAATCGTCCCGCAGTTCCACGCGCTCTCCCGCGAGAAGGCCCAGGCCCTCATCGAGGAAATGGACCGCTGGCTGTCGCAGCACGACCGTGACATCAACCCGAACGTCAAGGGTACCGGCCGCAAACAGGCGGGCCTGGGTATCTACTACTTCGAGGAAGATGTGCCCGAGGAGAATTCCAAATGAAAACACGGATACTGATTGGGCTGCCGCTGCTGGCGGCGATTCTCGGAGCATGCAGCGGGGGTGGCCAGGTGGCCGGCGGCGGCACGGGCGGCACGGGCATGGTGGCGGTGCGTGGGCAGGTGGCATCGACCGAGACGAACACCACGGTTGCTGGTGTGAAAGCGCTGGCGGGTGTAACGGAGCCGGGTGTGAATACCATTGAGATCAACGGCATCACCTATGACATGAGCGCCGTCGACTACGAGGGTACGCGAAGTATCGAGCCCGGCATGGTGGTTACCCTCGTGGCGGGCACCAATGCAAACGGTACCCGTACGGCCGAGAGCGCGTTCTACATGGGCGAACTCACCGGGCCGGTAAAGGGGGCGTTGGCCACCAACGCGTTCGAAATGATGGGTCATACCGTCTTCTGGGACGACCGCACGCAGTTCAGTGGCATGCCAAAAGGCAACCCTTCGGCAGGTGTGTGGGTGGAAATCAGCGGTTTCTCCATGGATGACGGGCGCATCCACGCGACCTACGTCACCTATGCCGATGTTACAGCGGCGGAGGCCGTCGGCTATGTGACCAGCACGGCCGGGGCGCTGGTGCTCAATAAGGTGCTCACCGTTGAGGACCAGGATCCTGATTTCGATTCGGCGAACGTTCGGCAATATCAGGTCCTCAAGGTTCGGGGAACGTACTCCGAAGCCACGCGGACCATCGTAGCGACAGAAATCCAAACCCTTCCCAATATGGGTGATCTCGGCAACGGGGATGAAGAAGCTGAAGTGGAAGGTCTCGTCACGGGCGCGCCGGCACTGGTGACTACTTCGTCCACTTTCTTCGTGGCAGGGCAGCCGGTGAGGCTTACGCCATCGACGGAGGTGTCCGGCGGTTTGCTCGGCGATATCGCGAACGGTGCCCATGTCGAAGTGGAAGGGCCACTGGTACAGACGGATGGGGTTTATTACATCGAGGCGGAAGAAATCGAGTTTGCCGACGCGATCGAAATAGAGGCACGCATCGACAACTATGATCCCGCGACGCGTACCCTGTCGTTCTTCGGTGGATGGATCACCGTGCAGCTGGTCGATGGCACGCAAGTGAGTACGTCCCTCGACCTCGACAGGAACGTTTGCGTCGATGTTCGCGCGCGAAAGGCGAATGGCGCCGCAGAACTGGTGGCAAGCCAAGTGAAGCCCGAAAGTGGCTGCGGCTCTAAAGCCAAACTCCAGGCGCCCGTCGAGGCAATCGATAGGGATCGCTTTACCTTCACCATGCTCGGGCGGGAAATCAGTACGTCGGGTCTTGTCCTGAAGGATGAAGACAGGCCGGGCAACTTGCGGAAAAGTCAGTTCTTCGACCTACTGAAGGTCGGCGACCTGGTTTCTCTCGAGGGTAGCCCGGTTTCAAACGGGATCCCTTCCTGGCAAGAGGCAGAAATCGAGCGCTAGCTAGCTGGAGGTCGGGTTACGCGAAGCCGTAACCCGACTTTGATTCTCGGGTTACGCCTTGCCGTGTAACTGGACGCAGAGGGCCTAGAGGCATTCTTTTTCTCCGTGTCCTCCGTGGTTTTCAAGCTTCTTCCCCTCGGCTTGCAAACCACGCCATCCGCTGGTTTAGTTACGCCCTGATTTCCAGCCAACGAGACCTGCCATGACCGCCCTCATCTGCGGCTCCTACGCCTATGACACCATCATGGTGTTCCGCGACCGCTTCAAGAACCACATCCTGCCCGAGAAGGTGCATATCCTGAACGTGTCCTTCCTGGTGCCCGACATGCGGCGCGAGTTCGGCGGTTGTGCGGGCAATATCGCGTATAACCTCAAGCTGCTGGGCGAAGCGCCCCTGCCCATGGCCACCGTGGGCCGCGATTTCGATGTGTACCGGCACTGGCTGGACAAGTGCGGCATCGACGATCGCCACATCAAGGTGATCGACAGCACCTACACCGCCCAGGCCTTCATCACCACCGACATGGACGACAACCAGATCACCGCCTTCCACCCGGGCGCCATGAGCAATGCCCACGAGAACAAGGTGAGCGAGGCAAGGGACGTGACCCTGGGCATCGTGGCGCCGGACGGGCGCGAGGGCATGGTGGAGCACGCCGAGCAGTTCGCGGAGGCGGGCATTCCCTTCATTTTCGACCCGGGTCAGGGCCTGCCCATGTTCTGTGGCGAGGAGCTGTTGCGCTTCGTGGACCTGGCCACCTGGGTCGCGGTCAACGATTACGAAGGCCAGCTCCTTGAGCAACGCACCGGCCTGCCGCTGCACGACCTGGCCGGCCGGGTAAAGGCGCTCATCGTCACCAAAGGCGCCAAGGGGGCGCACATCTACGCCGATGGCCATCGCCACGACATCCCCGCCGCACCCGTGCGTGGCGTCGCCGACCCGACCGGCTGCGGCGACGCCTTCCGCGCGGGCCTGCTGTACGGCCTCATGCGCGGCCTGGATTGGGAGACCACCGGCCGCGTCGCCTCCCTCATGGGCGCCATCAAGGTCGAGCACCACGGCACGCAGAATCACCACTTTTCCATGCCCGAATTCGAAGCGCGCTTCCACGAGGCGTTCGGGTACCACCTCTGAAGAGTCCGTGGTCACGGAGAATGTCCGCGAATGAACGCAAATGAACGCAAATAATCCGAAGCACAGAAGCGTAGGTCACGTCGGCGCGCAGCGCCTACGTGACACAGCACGGCATGAAGATGTCACGTAGCTTCGCAACGTGACCTACGGGGCGTGGAAAAGGCGGAGGACGTGGGGGGCGTAGGTCACGTTGGCGCGCAGCGCCTACGTGACACAGCGCGGCACGAACGTGTCACGTAGCTTCGCAACGTGACCTACGCCGCGCAGAACAGACCACGCTGATGAACGCAATCCCGCCCTTTGCGTTTATTTGCGTTCATTCGCGGACTTTCTCCGTGGTCCTCTCAGAAATCGCTGCCCCAGCTCGACCTGCGGCGGCGCATCTTGGGCAGCACCAGGCCGAGCAGGATGCCGCCCGCCAGTACGCCGGCGCCGGTGAGGAACCAGTCGCGGTAGGCGTCGTCGCGCAGCTTCTCGTTGGTGGTGCGCAACTGGGCGTTCTCGTTCTCCAGGCTGTCGAGACGGGCGCGCATGGCCTGGTTTTCCTCGTGCAGCTTGATGGGGGCGGCTGCCACTTCGCGCAGCTTGGCCAGTTCCTTCTGTAGTTCGGTGTAGTCCTTTTCGAGCTGGGCGCCAGTCTTGCGTGCCTCACTGCGTTCGTCCTGCACGGTCTTGAGCTGAGCGCGCAGCTTCTCACGCTCCTCCTGCAGGGCGGCGATCTTCTGCTCCGCCACCACCAGGCGGTCACGGGCGATAGGCTGATCGGTAAGGTACTGCGCCCGCATCCAGCCTTCCATGCCCTTGGGGCCCCGCACCCGCACGTAGTCGCCGTCGCGTTCGAGGATCTCGACCCGCTCGCCGCTCTCCAGTACCCGGAGGATCTTGAACTGGTTGCCCTGCCCCGTGCGCAGCGTGACGGTGAGCTTGTCGTCGATGTACATGAATTCTTCGGCCTGGACAGCGCCGAATGCGAACAGGAGCAGAAGAGGAAGGACTCGTTTCATGCGGTGGGATCCGACAGGGATGGTGTTTCCTGAACCCGGGATTTTATGCAATCCGTCCAACGCGGCCGTGGCTTGCTTCACAGAACCCGCCGGTGCTCAGCCGGCCTGCTTGCCGCGCTGAAGCGAGGCCGCCTGCACCAGGTCGGGCGACGGCCGTCCCACGTGAAAACCCTGGGCAAAGTCGATGCCTGCGCGCCGCACGCATTCGAGCACTTCCTCCGTTTCCACGAACTCCGCGATGGAGCGGATGCCCAGCTCCTGGGCGAGGGCGGCGATGCTCTTCACGAAGGCCGCGTCGCGCTGGTCCGAGGCCATGTTGACCACGAAATCACCCTCGATCTTCACGAAATCTATGGGGAAGCGCTTGAGGTAATGGAAGGAGGAGAAGCCCGAACCGAAATCATCGATGGCAAGACCGAAGCCTTCGGTGTTGAGCTCGTTCACGAATTTTTCCAGCAGGCCCAGGTTCTTCACCGTGTCGCGTTCGGTGATCTCGAACACGACGCGTTGCGGCGTTATGCCGAAGCGGTGGGTCATGTCCTTGATGAGTTTGATGAACTCTCCCATCACCAGGGCGCGCGGCGACAGGTTGAGGAAAATGAGGCCGGGATAGCCATGTTCCACCACCTGTTCGAAGGTCTTCTCCATGACGATGGCGTCCAGCTTGTGGATGAGGCCCAGCTTCTCGGTGATCTCGATGAATTCGTGCGCGCCCAGCAGGCCGTCGGGCAGCTGGATGCGGCTCAGCACCTCGATGGCCGCCACTTCGCCGTCCTGGCCCACGATGGGCTGGAAGTAGGGCACGATGCGGCGCTCCTCGATGGCGTTGGAGATGATGAGGCTCTTTTCGCCGATGTTGCGGAAGATCTCCACCACGTCCTCGTCGGTGGGCAGGCCGATGCGGTTCTTACCGTCCGACTTCGCCTTGTACATCATGTTGTCGGCGAACAGGAACAGGTCCTTCACGTCGGTGGCGTGGTCCGGGAACAGGGCCACGCCGATGGAAATGGTGGCCTTGACCCGGCTGCCGTCGGGCGCCTCCAGGGTCATCTGCGCGGCGCTCTCCAGCACGCGCTCGCTGAGGGTCTTGGCGAGGGTGATGGCGGCCTCGGGCAGGATGAGCACGAATTCGTCGCCGCCGTAGCGCGCGAAGATGTCGCCGGGGCGCAGCACGCGTTGCACCGCCAGTGCGAACTCCATCAGGAACCTGTCGCCGAAGGCGTGCCCGTAGGTGTCGTTGATGGACTTGAAGTTGTCCAGATCGATGACCAGCAGGGCGAAGGAATAGCCATGGCGCTCGGCACGCTTGATCTCGTAGCCGAGCAGTTCCCAGAACAGGCGCTGGTTGTAGATGTTGGTGAGCGGGTCGCGCGTGGCGTAGTACTCCAGGTCGCGCGTGTACTTGTAGATGGCCTTCACCGAGCCCACCACGTTGAGCAGGGTGGAGAGGATGCTCTCGGTGACCAGCATGCGGGTCTGATCCTTCAGCAGGTCCGCCTGGACGCCGATGCCCACGATGCCGCCGATCTTGGGCGTCTCCACGATGAGTGACTTGGTCTGCAGGTCGAGTTGTTCGCGGGTGAGCGTGATGGGTTCGCCGGGACCGGTCACGTGGTGGTGGAATTCCAGCGCGGCGAGGCCGCCGAAGGCTGGGTGGGAACGCAGGGCCTGGAGCACCGCCTCTTCCATCATGCGGCGGGTGTTTTCTTCCGGCGGCCGCACCCAGAACACCTCCAGGTCGAACAGCTCGTCGTCCACCTTGAAGATGGAGAACAGGGCGTAGGCCTCGATGATCTGATTGATGTCACCGAGCAGGTAGCCCACGTATTCGCGCCAGTCGCGGACCACCTCGGAGGTGATGACGAATTTTTCCAGCAGGCGGATCTCGAACTCCAGCAGGTCCTTGTCCACGGCCACGGAGCGCAGCTTGTCCGCCAGCTCGGCGACGGTGGAGAAGATGCTGTTGAACTCGGCGAAGCCCAGGTCCAGGTCACGATGCTCGATGTTGCGCAGATCGGAGACCTTGTTGATGGTCTCGATGTTCTGCTGCAGGAAGCCGATGGAGGCGTCGAGCTTGCGCTGGAAGAACCAGACCGCGAGCAGGGCGGCGAGGATGGGAATGGGGCTCACCGCCAGCAACGTGAACAACAGGTTGTTGCGCGCCTGATCGGCCAGCGCGCCCACATCCTGACGCACCTCGATGACGCCCAGCACCTCACCTGCGGAGGCGTTCACGTGGCAGCGCAGGCATTCGTCCCGTGCGACCAGGGGAAAGGCGTGCAGGAGGATACCGCCCGCATCGGTGGTGACCGGGGTGGCATCCTTGAACGTCTGCTGCACCGCGCCTTCGATGGGTTTCTGCGCGATGGGCCCGAACAGTTCGGTGACGCGTTCGCCGCGGTAGATGTCGATGGAATAGGGCGCGCCTGCCGAGGCGTGCTGCACGGAGGCGATGAATTCCTCCATCTGGGGACGCGTCCAGCCCTGGCGCATCACCTGGAACATGGCGTTGAACGTGCCCTGCGCGAGGGTCTCGGAGACCTCGGCGGCGCTCTGGCGCACGGCGTTGTCGTAAACGCGGGTGATGGCACCGTAAAGGGTGCTGAACATCACCAGCGACACGCCTGCCGAGGCGAGGATGATAAATCCCTTTATGGTCTTGGGTAGCGGCATTGGCATCCGTCTTTTGTGATTGCCGGAGCAACAAAGGGGTGGAAGCCCGGGCAGCTTACCAGAGAACGCCCGGCGGCAATCACTGAGGCGGATCAACAAAGCGTACTAACGGAGTGCGTCGGCGAGGCCCTGCGGCTCGCGGATGGGCGGCAGACAGTGACCGGGTTCGCACACGTAGGCCACCGGCGCGTCCTGCGCCGAGCGCTCAGCCAGCGTTCCGGGCAGATCCTGCGCCTCCTCCGGCACCACCAGGAGGTGTCGCCCGTGGTCGAACGCGCGCGCGAGCACGCTGTGCCAGGGAGCGAGCGCATCGCCGCTGCCGCGCAGCACCACCGTGGGCCCGGGCGAGAGGAATTCGCGCAGGGCGAGCAGCATGGCGCCGTGCCCGACGGGGTGCTGGTCCATGTGCGACCAGGCCGCGCGCAGGGTGCGTTCGGCGGCATCGGTGTAGTCCAGCCGTCCCACCAGATGGCCGAGCCGCAGCAGCGCGCGGGCGGCCACGCCGTTGCCGGAGGGCAGGGATTCGTCGGCAAAGGAGCGCGGGCGATGGATGAGGCGTTCGTGATCGTCGGCCGTGAAGTAAAAGCCGCCGCGGGCCTCGTCCTCGAAGTGCTCGAGCAACAGATCGGCGAGCTGCAGCGCGAACGACAGATCGCCGTCGCGCCAGCGCGCCTCCAGCAGCGCGAGCAGGCCGTCCAGCAGGAAGGCGTGGTCGTCCAGGTAGCCGGGCAGCACGGCGATGCCGTCCTTCCAGGCGGCGAGCAGACGTCCCTGCGTCACCAGGTGCCTGCGCAGGAAATCCAGCGCCCGCTCCGCGGAGGCGACGAAATCGGCGCGATCGAGCAGCCGCCCGGCGGTGGCCATGCCGCCGATCATGAGCCCGTTCCAGCCCGCGAGGATCTTTTCGTCGCGGCCGGGGCGGACCCGGCCCGCCCGCGCCTGGAACAGGGCAGTGCGCACGCGTGCCTCGCCCGCGGCGACCTCCGCGGCGGAGAGGCCCAGTTCAGCGGCGATGTCGGCGTGGCTGCGACGGCGCTGCAGGTGCCAGCGCTCCTCGAAATTGGTGGGGCCGTCCAGTCCGTACAGCGCGGCGGCCAGTGGGAAGTCCTCGGGCGCCAGCGCGGCGGCCAGTTCCTCCCGCGTCCACACGTAGAAACGGCCTTCCTCGCCCTCGCTGTCCGCGTCCAGGGTGGCGTAGTAGCCGCCCTGGGGCGACTGCATCTCGCGCATCACCCATTCGCCCGTGCGCTCGGCGGCGGCGCGCAGCGACTCGTCATCCGCAAAACGCCAGGCCTCGGCGTAGAGCGGCAGCAGCAGGGCGTTGTCGTAGAGCATTTTCTCGAAATGGGGAATGCCCCAGTGGGCGTCCACCGCGTAACGGAAAAAGCCGCCGCCCAGGTGATCGAATAGCCCGCCATCGGCCATGGCGCGCAGGCTGTGCAGGGTCATGCGCGCGGCCTCGCCGTCGCCGTCGACGGCGAGGCGCAGCAGCAGGGCCAGGTCCTGGCTGTGGGGGAACTTGGGCGCGCCGCCGAAGCCGCCATGACGCGGGTCGTAGCTGGCCGCGAGCGCCGTGCGCGCCGCCGTGAGCGGGTGGTCGTCGAGGCGCGCCGCCATCCCCTCGTCGCCCTCCACCTGCGCCAGGGCGGCGCGCAGGGAGGCGTTCTGGTCGTCCAGTTCCTCGCGGTGGTCGCGCCAGAACGTGGCGACCCGCGTGAGCACCTCGGTGAAGGGCGGCATGCCGTAGCGACGTTGCTTCGGGAAGTAGGTGCCGGCGAAGAACGGGGTCTGGTCCGGGGCGAGGAACACCGTGAGCGGCCAGCCCCCCGG
>JBFXES010000134.1:0-8463 GCA_050179875.1 Thiohalomonadaceae bacterium | reverse complement strand
GAACGCGCCCGGTCATGCTCGTTTTCACGCCATAGGTCACGTTGGCGCGCAGCCCCTACGTGACACGCGCGGTACCGAACGCGTCACGTAGCTACGCAACGTGACCTACGCCCTATTGGCGTTTATTTGCGTTCATTGGCGGACTTCAATCACCTCAACCCTGCGGACGCATGTGGGGGAACAGGAGCACGTCGCGGATGGACGGCGAATCGGTGAAGAGCATCACCAGGCGGTCGATGCCGATGCCCTCGCCCGCGGTGGGCGGCAGGCCGTGCTCCAGGGCGACGATGTAGTCGGCATCGAAGTGCATGGCCTCCTCGTCGCCGGCGGCCTTTTCCTCCACCTGCTTGCGGAAGCGCTCCGCCTGGTCTTCCGGGTCGTTCAGCTCCGAGAAGCCGTTGGCGATCTCGCGTCCACCCACGAAGAACTCGAAGCGGTCGGTGACGAACGGGTTGTGATCGTTGCGGCGCGCCAGCGGCGAGACCTCGGTGGGATACTCGGTGATGAAGGTCGGTTCCCGGAGGCGGTGCTCCACCGTCTTCTCGAAGATCTCGATCTGCACCTTGCCGAGGCCATAGGTGGGCTTGAGCGGGATACCCAGGCCCTCGGCCACCTTGCGCGCCTCGTCCAGCGAGTCCAGCTGCTCCGGACGCAGTTGCGGGTTAAAGTGCAGGATGGATTCCTTCACCGTCATGCGGCGGAACGGGGCGCCGAAGTGATACTCCTCGCCCTGGTACTTCACCGTGGTGGTCCCGAGCACCTTGGCGGCCAACTCGCGCAGCAGTTCCTCGGTGAGATCCATCAGGTCGCGGTAGTCCGCGTAGGCCTGGTAGAACTCCATCATGGTGAACTCGGGGTTGTGACGCGTCGACAGCCCCTCGTTGCGGAAGTTTCGGTTGATCTCGAACACCTTCTCGAAGCCGCCCACCACCAGCCGCTTGAGATAGAGTTCCGGCGCGATGCGCAGGTAAAGCTCCATGTCGAGCGCATTGTGGAACGTCACGAACGGCTTGGCCGTGGCGCCGCCCGGAATGGCCTGCATCATGGGCGTTTCCACTTCCAGGAAGCCGCGCGCCACCATGAATTCGCGGATGTGCTGGATGATGCGCGAACGGATGCGGAAGGTCTCGCGCGTTACGTCGTTGATGATGAGGTCGAGATAACGCTGGCGATAACGCGTCTCCTGATCGGACAGGCCGTGCCATTTCTCAGGCAACGGGCGCAGCGACTTGGTCAGCAGGCGCAGGCTGTCCACCTTGACGGAGAGCTCGCCCGTCTTGGTGCGGAAGAGATCGCCCTCGGCACCGATGATGTCGCCGATGTCCCAACGCTTGAACTCCTCGTAGACGTCCCCGAGCATGTCGCGCTGCACGAACAGCTGGATCTGCCCGGACATGTCCTTGATGTGGGCGAACGCCGCCTTGCCCATCACGCGCCGCGACATCATGCGTCCCGCCACGCTCACCCGCACCGGCTGCGCTTCGAGCGCGGCGGCGTCCATGGTGTGATATTTCGCATGGATCTCGCCCGCCATGACGTTGCGGCGGAAATCGTTGGGAAACGCGACGCCCTTCTCCCGCAGCGCCGCCAGTTTGGCGCGCCGCTCGGCAATCAGCTTGTTCTCATCAAGGGTCTGTTCGTTGTCGGTCATGATGGAATCCTGGAAGAGAAAAGCCTAACCACGGGGGACACGGGGAACACGGGGAAATCCATTGTTGCCTGTAGGAGCGGCCTCAGGCCGCGATGGCGGCATTCTCGACGACTGTCGCGGCCTGAGGCCGCTCCTACCGGTGGGGTAACCCTTGATGAATTCCCCCCGTGTACCCCGTGTCCCCCGTGGTTAATGCTTTTTGCCTTTCAATCCGCCCGCGTTCAGCTGCGGAACAACACTACTCCAGCCCGCTCTTGAGGCTGGCTTCGATGAAGTCATCCAGATCGCCGTCGAGCACGGCCTGGGTGTTGGCCGTCTCCACGCCGGTGCGCAGGTCCTTGATGCGGGACTGGTCGAGCACGTAGGAACGGATCTGGCTGCCCCAGCCGATGTCGGCCTTGCTGTCTTCCAGGGCCTGCTGCGTGGCCATGCGTTTCTGCATCTCCATCTCGTACAGCTTGGCTCGCAGCATCTTCATGGCCTGGTCCTTGTTCTTGTGCTGGGAACGATCGTTCTGGCACTGGACCACGATGCCCGTAGGTTCGTGGGTGATGCGCACGGCGGACTCCGTGCGGTTCACGTGCTGGCCGCCCGCGCCCGAGGCGCGATAGACGTCGATGCGCAGATCCGCAGGATTGATCTCGATGTCGATGTCGTCGTCCACTTCCGGCGAGACGAACACCGAGGCGAACGAGGTGTGCCGGCGGTTGCCCGAGTCGAACGGTGACTTGCGCACCAGGCGATGCACGCCGATTTCCGTGCGCAACCAGCCGAAGGCGTATTCGCCCTGGAAGTAGACGGTGGCGCTCTTGATGCCCGCCACTTCGCCCGCGGAGACTTCCATCAGTTCGGTCTTGAAGCCCTTGCGCTCGCCCCAGCGCAGGTACATGCGCAACAGCATGTTGGCCCAGTCCTGGGCCTCGGTGCCGCCCGAGCCGGCCTGGATGTCCAGGTAGGCGTTGTTCGGGTCCATGGGATTGGAGAACATGCGGCGGAACTCGAGCGTGGCGAGTTCCTTCTCCGCCGACTCCACGTCCGCGGCCACCGCCATGGCCGTGTCGGCGTCATTGTCGGCTTCCGCCAGTTCCAGCAGCTCCGCGGCCTCTTCGAGCTTGTGCGACAGGGTGTCGATGGTGCCGACGGATTTCTCCAGGCTGGCGCGCTCGCGACCCAGCTCCTGGGCGTATTCCGGCCGGTTCCAGATGGCGGGGTCTTCCAGTTCGCGGCTGACTTCCGTCAGGCGTTCACGTTTGACGTCATAGTCAAAGATACCCCCTCAGGGCGTCGAGGCGCCCTTGCATATCCTTGATCTGACGGGAAATGGCATTGACTTCCAGCATGGGAAAAGGGAATCCGTGCGAGGCAGATGAAAGGCGGAATGATACACCACCCTGCCGTGCCTGACACGGGCGCGCAGCGGAAAGGGAGCCCCGGGAAGTCTCGGGGTCGCGCGGCGGCGGCAGGATTCAGAGGGTTTCGAGCACGGCCCCGCAGCGCGCCATGAGGGCTTCGGCCTTCTGTTCGTCGATCACGAGGCGCACCACCTTCTTGCACTGGTGCAACACCTCCAGCAGCCCTTCCCGGTTGTCCGGCGCGGCCTCGATCTTGCTCACGATCTTGCCGGCCTCGCCACCCAGCAATTCGCGCGCGATGGCGATCAGGCTTGCCTTTGCCTGGGCCACGTCGGCTCCCCCGGAGACAGCGCGGGCGGAAAACCCCTCGATGTCGACGTAGCCATCGGCGGCGAGGCGGTCCAGGGCACCCTCCACGTCCTGCAGGCCCGCCCCTTTGGCGACGATCTGCTCCACGCTGGAACGGCCGTCCACCAGGATCAGCACATAGCGAAGGTTCCGCTCCAGTCCGTGGCTGCGCTTCTGGATTTCCTCTTCCCCCTTGGCCGTTTTGCGTACGACGGCGGCGGGGTTCATTCGGTCAGCTCCTGTATCACGCGGTAGATCAGCTTGACGGTGAGCACCACGTAGAGGGCACCGAACAGGAAGATGACGCCCACGATGAGCCGCAGCACGTCCTCAGGCAGGGCACTGAAGAAGGGCGTGGTGAGATAGCCCACGGTGAATACCACGACCAGTCCCATGAGCAGGTTCCAGCGTTTGCCGATGATGCCGCCGGGCACATTGGCCTTGAGGGAAACGACCAGCCACAGGCAATAGGCCATGACCAGAATGGCGCTGAAGCTGAAAATCTGGGCGAGATCGATGCTGTACAGCGTGTTGGTTCCGTTCATCTGCTTCCTCCCGGTGGGTGCGCCGTTTGCCGGCTTGTTAGTGTGTTCAAGTTCACAACCTAGACCCGGACCTGGAGGGGGTCAATAGAACCGGTGGGATATCAGCAAGCTTCCATGTAATCCATTACGAATTGCAGGTTTTCTTCGCCGCGATAGACGTTGACGTCCATACGGTAGACGCCACGGATGTGGCGTGACTCGCAGGGCCGGGTATCGAAAGCGATGGCATCCGCCGTGCGTTGTTCGCCAGGCCAGCGCAGCAACAGCTTGACGTGTCTGTCGCCCACCACGCGCTGCTGGACGATCTCGAACACGTTGTCGAAACGCGGTTCGGGAAAACCCTGCCCCCAGGGTCCCCCGCTGCGGATCCCTTCCGCCAGTTCCAGGCGGGCCTCCTGTGCGGAAAGCTCGCCGTCGGTCACCAGCACGCCGTCCAGATCGGCGGCGTCCAGTTGCACCCGCACCTCCGCATCGAACGCCGCCTGGAAGCGCTCGAAATCACCCTGATTCAGTGCGAGCCCGGCCGCCATGGCATGGCCGCCGAAGCGCAGCAGCAGATCGGGTTCACGCGCGGCGATGGATTCCAGGGCATCGCGCACATGGAAGCCTGGAATGGAACGGGCCGAGCCCTTGAGTTCACCGTTCTCGCCCGTGGTGAACACCACCACGGGACGATGCACCCGCTCCTTCACCCGCGAGGCGAGCAGGCCGATGACGCCCTCATGCCAATGGGGTTCGAACAGGCACAGCCCGAAAGGCAGGGCGCCGTGCAGTTGCATGCGCTCCAGTTCCGCCACCGCTTCGGCCTGCATCTCGGCCTCGATGGCGCGCCGTTCCTGGTTGAGGTGATCCAGGCGGCGCGCCAGCGGCAAGGCCTCCGCGGGATCCTCCGCGAGCAGGCAACGGATGCCGATGCTCATGTCGTCCAACCGGCCGGCCGCATTGAGCCGCGGCCCGAGGACGAAGCCGAGATCGGTGGCCGTGAGGCGCGCGGGATCCCGTCCCGCCACGCGCAGCAGGGCCTCGACGCCGGCGCAGGCGCGGCCCGCCCGGATGCGGGCAATGCCCTGTTGCACCAGCACCCGGTTGTTGGCGTCCAGCACGGCCACATCGGCCACGGTGCCCAGGGCGACCAGATCGAGATAGTGGGCGAGGTTGGGTTCCTCGATGCCTTGTCTTGCGAACCAGCCTTCGGCCCGCAGGCGCGCCCGCAGGGCGGTGAGTACGTAGAAGATCACCCCTACCCCGGCGAGGGACTTGCTCGGGAAGCTGCAACCGGGTTGATTCGGGTTGACGATGGCCTCCGCAGGCGGCAGCTGCCGACCCGGCAGGTGATGATCCGTGATCAGCACGCGCATGCCGGCGGCGCGCGCGGCCGCCACGCCGGCGAGGCTGGAGATGCCGTTATCCACGGTGATGAGCAGCTCGGGCCTGCGCGCAGCGGCCACCTCCACGATGGCCGGGGTCAGGCCGTAGCCGTAGCGGAACCGATCGGGGACCAGGAAATCCACGTGGGCCGCCCCCATGGCGCGCAGCGCGCGCACGGCCAGGGCCGTGCTGGTGGCCCCGTCGGCATCGAAGTCCCCCAGCACCAGGATGCGCTGGCGCTGCGCCAGGGCCTCGCACAGCAAATCCAGCGCGGCCTCCACGCCGGCCAGGGCATGGGCCGGATGCAGCCGGTTCAGCGTCAGTTCCAGTTCCGCCGCGCTGCGCACGCCGCGCGCGGCGTAGACCCGCGCCAGCACGGGATGCAGGTGCCCGGGGAAATCCGCCGGGATGGGCGCGGGGGGACGGCGTTCGATGCGCGGTCGTTTCATTGCAGATAGCTTTCCAGAGGGCGGGGCCTGCGCCAGAAACGCCAGAGGTCGAGGCGCGAGGTCGCGAAGGCGCGGCCGTCGGCGCCATGCACGGTCACGCGCGACACCCTGCCGCGGCGCAAGGCGTCGAGCAGTGGGCGGAACCAGCGCGTTTCCAGCGCGGCCAAATCGGCGTCCTCGGGGAACACGATCAACTGGCGCCCGCCACCGGCGCCGAGCACCGGGCTCGCCTCGGCGGGCAGGGCCCGAGGCGCGGGGCCGTTGCCGAGGCGCGCCAGGCCGCGCACCAGGCTGTCGCCGCCCCATATCCCCGCGAACGGCGACGGCCGCGGCGCAGGCAGCGCTCCCCCGCCCCACAGCCACAACCCGTTCACCGGCGTCATCCCCCGCGCCTCCCGCGCACGGTTCACCGCGCTGCCGTGGAGCAGCATCTGGACCTCGTTGATGAACGACAGCCAGGGAAGATGCTCGCGCCCCTTGGGCAAGACGCTGCCGAGGTCCCGTCCGAGGACGTCGTCCGTGGGCGCCAGCGTGAAGGCGGTGGGCGCGGCAAGGCGCACCACCAGCCGTCCGTCCAGGACCTTTACCTCCAGTTCGAAATGGCGGGCAATGTCGGCCGCGAGGGACGCAAGCTCGGTCGCATCGAGGGGCTCGGTGGCCCCGACCAGCACATGATCCCGCGCCGGGATGAACTGCACCGGATCGGCCCGTAACCACTGGCCGTCGGCTTCCAGCCCTTCGCCCAGCAGGCTCACCGCGGCAACCGGCAGCCCGGCCGAGGTGTCATGGCCGAACAGGTGGAACAGCAGCCGCTCGTTACCGGCGGGCTCCGGCCGAGAGCGGGCTTTGGCCAGCAGATGTTCGATGGCGGCAAGCCCCGGCCGGGCGCGCGAAAACAGCCCCGGCAGCAGGAGATGGACGGCTAGGCGGGCAGCGGCCACGGGAGCGGACAGCGGCCGCCCGCAGGCGGCCGCCCGTGGCTCAGGCCATGTTGTCGAGGATGGCGCGCTTGACGGCGTCGAGCTGGGCCTCGACGGTCAGCAGGCGCGAGCCGCTCTGCTTGATGGCGGTATCCGGGTCCTTGAGGCCGTGACCGGTGAGGGTGCACACGACCTTGCTGCCCTCGGGGATCTTGCCCGACAGGATGTCGCGCATGGCGCCCGCAAACGAGGTGGCGGAAGCGGGCTCGCAGAACACGCCTTCCTTCTCCGCAAGCATCTTCTGGGCGGCGAGGATCTCCTCGTCGGTGCACTCGTCGAACCAGCCGTTGGAATCCTTCTGCACCACCCAGGCCTTGTCCCAGCTCTGGGGGTGGCCGATGCGGATGGCGGTGGCGATGGTCTCGGGGTTGTCCACCATGTGGCCGCGCATGAAGGGCGCGGCGCCGGCGGCCTGATAGCCCACCATGCGCGGCACGTTGTTCACGATGCCGTGGTCGCGGTACTCGCTATAGCCCATCCAGTGCGCGGTGATGTTGCCCGCGTTGCCCACGGGGATGCAGTGGAAATCGGGCGCCGTGCCCAGCTCTTCCACGATCTCGAAGGCGGCGGTCTTCTGGCCCTGCAGGCGGAACGGGTTGATGGAGTTGACGATGGTCACCGGCGCCTCGCCCGCCACTTCCTTCACCAGGCGCATGCCGTCGTCGAAGTTGCCCTTGATCTGGATGACCACGGCGCCGTGGATCATGGCCTGGGCCAGCTTGCCCATGGCGATCTTGCCGTCCGGGATCAGCACGAAGCTGGTGATGCCCGCACGCGCCGCATAGGCCGCTGCCGCCGCCGAGGTGTTGCCGGTGGAAGCGCAGATGATGGCGCGGCTGCCCTCTTCCACCGCCTTGGTCACGGCCATGGTCATGCCGCGGTCCTTGAACGAACCGGTGGGGTTCAGGCCCTCGTACTTGACGTAGACATCCACGTCCTTCTTCAGCAGCTTGGGGATGTTGTGCAGGCGGATGAGCGGCGTGTTGCCCTCGCCCAGGCTGATGATGCGGGTGTCGTCATGGACCGGCAGGCGGTCACGGTAACGGTCGATGAGTCCGGTGTAGCGGTTACGAAAGGGCATGTCATGTTCCTGTTGTTTTTAAAAGTCCGCCAATGAACGCAAAAAACGCAAATGCCAACACCGCTTCACGTCGTGCACATCATTTGCGTTCATTCGCGTTCATTCGCGGACCTTCTCAATCCAAATGCTCGACACGGATATGGGCAATGGGGCCGGCGATGGAGCCGTCGCTTTCCAGGCGGCGCATGGCCTCGTTCATGGTCGCTTCCTTCACCACGTTGGTGAGGATGACCAGGTCCACCTCGCGCTCGCCCGGCTTGGGTTCCTTCTGAATCACGGCTTCGATGCTGATCTGGAAGTCCGACAGCACGCTGGAGATCTTCGACAGCACGCCCGGCTTGTCCAGGGCCTTCATGCGCAGATAGAACGCCGTCTCCACCTCGCCCATGGGCAGCACGGGCAGGTCGGCGATGGCCTCGGGCTGGAAGGCCAGGCAGGGAACCCGGCATTCCGCCGGAGCATTCATGCCGCGCGCGACGTCGATGAGATCGGCCACCACGGCGGACGCCGTCGGACCGGCGCCGGCGCCGGCGCCGTAGTACATGGTCGGTCCCACCATGTTGCCCTTCACCAGCACGGCGTTGTTCACGCCGTCCACGTTGGCGATGAGGCGGCGCTCGGGGATCAGGGGGGGGTGGACGCGCAGTTCCACGCCTGCCTCGGTGCGGCGCGCAATGCCCAGCGCCTTG
>JBFXES010000133.1:0-8679 GCA_050179875.1 Thiohalomonadaceae bacterium | reverse complement strand
CGTTTGCGGCGTGCGCCCTCCTTCGAGGGCAGGAAACCCTCGAACACGCAGCGGTCGGTGGGCACACCCGCCGCCGCCAGGGCCGCCAGCACGGCGCTCGGACCGGGCACGGGCACCACGCGAATCCCCGCGTCCTGCGCCGCGCGCACCAGGTGAAAACCCGGATCGCTGACCAGCGGCGTGCCGGCGTCGGAGACCTGGGCCACGTCGGCGCCGGTGGCCAGCCGGGCGATCAGGTCCTCGACGACCTTGCGTTCGTTGTGCTCGTGAAGGGACACCAGCGGACGCTCGATGCCGAAATGGCTCAGCAGCCCGCGCGTATGACGGGTATCCTCCGCGGCGATGACGTCGACCGCCGCCAGCACCTCGCGGGCACGGGGACTCAGATCCGCCAGGTTGCCGATAGGCGTGGCAACCACGTAAAGCGTGCCCTTTTCAATTGACACTGCGAGCTCCCGGCAAAGATACTTGGCAATTCCAAACGGAAAGCTACCACACTCGCCCCGCCGCGTTCCCCGTCCGATGCGCCTGCTGCTACGTCTCGCCCCCCTGCTCCTGTTGCTCGCCGGCTGCGCCACTCCCCCGACCGCTCCCGAACGCCCCGGCGTGAGCCCAGATGCCGCAGCCGCCTACCGGGCCCTGGATGCCGGCGATTACACCCGCGCCGCCTCGCTGTTCGACCGGCTGGCAGCGCAGGCCCAGCCGCCGCTGCGGCAGGATTATCAGCTCAGCGCCGTGGAGGCCCTGTTGCAGGCCGATCTGGTGCCGCAGGCGGCACAACTGCTCGCCCGCATCACGCTTCCCGGCATGAACCTGCGCGGCCACATGCGCCTGCAACTGGCGGAGGCGCGCATCGCCCTCAAGCGCCGCGATGCCGAGGGCGCCCTCGCCATCCTCGCCGGCCCGCGCGCGCCTACCACCGAGCCGGCCCTGATGGCCGATTACCATCAGTTGCGCGGGCTCGCCTACCAGCAGTTGGGCAATCATCTGGAGGCCGCGCGCGAATGGGTCATGCGCGAAGTCTTCCTGGCCCGTCCCGACGACGTGCTCGCCAACCAGCGCGCCATCTGGGACAGCCTGAGCCAGCTGTCGGAACCCGTACTGCGCAACCTGCAGACCGCGCCTCCCGATGTCCTGAGCGGCTGGATGGACCTGGCGCGCATGGGCAAGTCCCTGCAAACCGCCGCGCAACTGGAAGCACAGCTGGCCCGTTGGCACGACCTGTTCCCCAATCACCCGGCGAACGAGACGCTGCTGACGGAATTGCTGGCGCGCAGCCGGGAGACCGTGGCACCGCCCACGCGCATCGCCCTGCTGCTGCCGTTCGCGGGCGATTTCGGCGAGGCCGCCGCAGCCGTGCGTGACGGCGTGCTCGCCGCCCATTTCGCCAACGCCGATCGCGCTGCCATGTCCATCCGCAGCTACGACACGGGAACCAGCGCCGAACAGGCCATGGCCGCCTACCAGCAGGCCGTGGCCGAGGGCGCCGAATTCGTCATCGGACCGCTCACCAAGGAAGGCGTGGACGCCGTCGCCTCGCAATGGACGCTGCCGGTGCCCACCATGGCCCTCAACGTGGGCGAGTACGCCGGGCGCGACAACTTCTTCCAGTTCGGTCTGGCGCCCGAGGACGAGGCCGAGCAGGTGGCGGAGCGCGCCTGGGTGGACGGCATGACCCGCGCCGCCGTGATCGCTCCCGCGGGCAACTGGGGCGAGCGCATCGCCGAGGCCTTCCGGGCGCGCTGGCTCGCCCTGGGCGGCGAGGTGGTGGCGGAAGCCACCTACCAGCCTGCCGACAACGACTTCTCCGCGCCGCTTCGCAACCTCCTGGCCACCGCCGCCAGTGACCAGCGTCATCGCCAGTTGTCCGGGATCCTGGGTCGCCGCCTGGAATTCACCCCGCGCCGCCGCCAGGACGTGGATTTCGTGTTCCTCGCCGGCTTCCCGCGCCAGGCCCGCCTGCTCAAGCCGCAGCTCAACTTCCATCACGCGGCCGACCTGCCGGTGTACGGCACGTCGCACCTGTACTCGGGCACCGTGGCCCCGAGCCTGGATCGCGACATGGACGGCGTCGTGTTCGGCGACATGCCGTGGGTGCTGGACGGCCAGCAGCCGGCCGCGCTCGCGCGCCACGACGGGCAACTGCGCCGCCTGGTGGCGCTGGGCGCGGACGCCTACAAGGTTCTCCCCTACCTGCAGCTGCTCAAACGCTATCCCGAAGAGCGTTTCGAAGGCGGCACCGGCGTGCTGCGCGTGGACGAGAACAACCGCGTGCGCCGCGGCATCGTCTGGGCGCGCTTCAACGCCGGGCGCCCGCGCCCGCTCGAGTACGCGCGGGATGCCAGCGGCGGCTGATGGATGGCTTCCACCAAGGCACTGGGTGAAGAGGCGGAACAGGCCGCGCTGCGGCATCTCGCGGCGCGCGGACTGGAACTGGTGGCGAGGAATTTCCGCTGCCGCCGCGGCGAGATCGATCTGGTCATGCGCGACGGCGCCACCCACGTATTCGTGGAAGTGCGCTACCGCAGCGGCAGCCGCTTCGGCGGCGCTGCCGAGACCGTGGACCGGCGCAAGCAACAGCGCGTGATCACTGCGGCCCAGCATTATCTTCAGAGCCATCCGCAAGCCGCACGGGGCCCGTGTCGCTTCGACGTGATGGCGCTCAGCCCCGCGACGGACGGCGGATGGCACATCGACTGGATTCAGAACGCTTTCGAGCTCGTGTGACGGGAATACCCATGCAGGAAAGAATCAGACGAATGTTCGAGCAGAGCATCGAGGCCAAGCGCGCCTCGCTCGAACTGCTTACGCCGGCCATCGAACTCGCCGCCGCGCGCATGGCGCAGTGCCTGCTGTCGGAACGCAAGATCCTGAGCTGCGGCAACGGCGGTTCCGCCGGTGATGCACAGCACTTCTCCTCCGAGATGCTGAACCGCTTCGAACGCGAGCGCCCCGGCCTGCCTGCCATGGCGCTCACCACCGATGCCTCCACGGTGACCTCCATCGCCAACGACTACCACTTCGACGAGATCTTCTCCAAGCAGGTGCGGGCCCTCGGCCAGACCGACGACGTGCTGCTCGCCATCACCACCAGCGGCAACTCGCCCAACGTGATCAAGGCCGTGGAAGCGGCCCACGACAAGGGCATGCACGTGGTCGCCCTCACCGGCAAGGACGGCGGCCGCATGGCGGACGTGCTGCGCGACGAAGACGTGGAGATCCGCGTGCCGGCCAAGGCCACCGCACGCATCCAGGAGGTCCACTTGCTGGTGATCCACTGCCTGTGCGATCTCATCGACCTGCAACTGTTCGGCGAACAGGCCTGACGTCTTTGAACCATCGCTCCCCGGCCAACGACCTGCCCACCGCCTTCCTCAGCGAACTGCGGCGCCTGCTCGGTGCAGACGCGCTGCTGATCGCTCCGGCCGATCGCTGGGCCTACGGCTACGACAACAGCCGGCGCCACGCCCTGCCCGCGGCCGTCGCCCTGCCGGACAATCACGAACAGGTCTGCGAGGTGGTGCGCCTGTGCCACGACGCGGACGTGCCCCTGGTGGCGCGCGGTCGCGGCACCGGCACGGCCGGCGCCTCGGTGCCCGTCGCCGGCGGCCTCGTGCTCGGCCTGGAACGCCTGCGCCGCATCGTGCGCGTGGACCCGGCCAACCGGCTGCTCGTCGCCGAGCCCGGCGTCACCAACCAGGAAGTGCAGCAGGCCGCCGCCGCCCACGGCTTCTTCTGGGCGCCCGATCCCACCAGCAACGCCGTCTGCACCATCGGCGGCAACCTGGCCTGCAACGCGGCAGGACCCCGCGCCGTGAAATACGGCACCGTGCGCGAGAACGTGCTCGGCCTGCGCGCGGTGACCGGCACGGGCGAGTCGCTGCGCGCCGGGGTGCTCACCACCAAGGGCGTGGTGGGCTACGACCTCACGCGCCTGCTCATCGGTTCGGAAGGAACGCTGGCGGTCATCACCGAGGCCACCCTCAAGCTCACGCCGCTGCCCGAAGCCAAGGCCACGCTGCGCGCCGTCTACGCCGACATGGACGCCGCCGCGCGCGCGGTAACGCGCATCATGGCCCAGCCCGTGACGCCCTGCGCGCTGGAATTCATCGATGCCTCCGCCATCGAGATGGTGCGGCGCTATTCCCAGGCCGAACTGCCCACCGATGCCGGCGCCCTGCTGATGATCGAGGTGGACGGCTCGCGCGCCTGCCTGGACGCGATGGCCGCCGCCGTAGCGGATGCCGCGCGCGGCGACGGCTGCCTGGACGTGCGCACCGCGCGGGATGCGGCGGAAGTGGCGCGCCTGTGGGAGACGCGCAAGGCCCTCTCCCCCGCCCTGCGCAACGTGGCGCCGAAAAAGATCAACGAAGACGTGGCCGTGCCCGTCTCGCGCATGCCGGACCTCATCAACGGCCTGTCGGCGCTGGCGGCGCAATACGGCGTCACCATCGTGAATTTCGGCCATGCCGGCAACGGCAACATCCACGTGAATCTGCTGGTAGACCCGGACGACGCACGGCAAATGGAACGGGCCGGCCCCTGTCTCTCGGAAGTGTTCGATCTGGTGCTGCGCCTGGGCGGCACGCTCTCGGGCGAGCACGGCGTAGGCATTGAAAAACGCGACTACGTCACCCGCGAACTGGACTCCGTCGCCCTGCGCCTGATGCACGCCATCAAGGCCCAGTTCGATCCCAAGGGCATCCTCAACCCCGGCAAGAAACTCCCGCCGTCGGAAGATTAATCCGGGGAATTGAACGCGGAGGACGCGGAGGCGCGGAGTCCGCGGAGAACATCAACACGGGGATCACGTCTTTCAGGGAAGTGGATGTGGACTCTGGCGTTGCCATAGCAGAGGACAGCCTGGAAGTGACCGATAGCATTTCTCCGCGATCTCCGCGCCTCCGCGTTCTCCGCGTCGAATCCTTCGCCGAATCTTCTATTTGACGATGCGCAGCGACGGGCGCTTGGGTTTGTTGCCTTCCGGCGTTCCATCGTCCGGCGGGGTGGGCTCGGTACCTTCTTCCTCGGTAAAGATCATGCCCTTGCCGTTTTCGCGCGCGTAGACGGCGAGCACGGCCCCGATGGGCACGTAGACGTGCATGGGGTTGCCGCCGAAGCGGGCCTCGAATTCCACCGCGTCATTGCGCATCTGCAGCGTCTTCACGGCGCGCGGGGCGACGTTGAACACGATCTTGCCGTCTTCCACGTATTGCACCGGCAACACCGCACCGGGCGCAGCGGCATCCACGAGGATGTGCGGCGTGAGATCGTTGTCGACGATCCATTCGTGAATGGCACGAAGCAGATAAGGTCGGCTGGGCGTCATCGCTCACCAGGGTTTTGCATGGGCCATCCTCAGCCGCGAAGCACCTTCTCGGCTTCGGTGAGGCTGAGACGGAAGGACGGACGTTTGAACACGCGCGCGGCGTAGTTGCCGAGGGCCTTGGCCTGTTTCGGTAATTCTATCTTCATCTGGGGCAGACGCCAGAGCAGCGGGGCCAAGGCGCAATCCACCAGCGTAAGCTCGTCGCTCATGAAAAAGCGCGTTTTCTCCAATGCCGGTTCGAGCACTGCGAGGTACTCGGCCAGCTCCTTGCGCGCCGTAGCCGCGTTCTTGCCCGCCGCGAGGATCGCGCTCATGCGGCCGTACAGCTCCTTTTCCACCCGGAACAGCGTCAGGCGGGTGCGCGCACGGGACACGGGATCGGAAGGCAGCAGCGGAGGATGGGGATAACGTTCGTCGAGGTACTCCAGGATGACCATGGGCTCGTACAGGACGAGCTCGCGATCCAGGAGCGTGGGGACGGAGCCGCCGGGATTGAGATAGGCCAGATCCTCGGGAATGGCGCCGGGAGCGACCTCGACCACGTCCACTTCAAGGCCCTTCTCGGCGATCACCCAGCGGACCTGATGGCTGTAGACATCGGACCGCCCGGAGAACAACGTCATGCCGCAGCGGCGGACAGCAAGGGCCATGGGAGTCTCCTGTCCTGATGACCGACGCCGGGCACCGTCCGGCGCAGCGGTCGGAGCGGGACCCCGAGGGTCCCGCTCCCTGCTACATCAATGCACGTCGCGCCAGTACTCCTTCTTCAGGAGGTAGGCGACGACGAAGAACACCGCCAGGAAGCCGAGCACCCACCAGCCCATGCGCTCACGCTGGAGACGGGCGGGCTCGCCCAGGTAAACCATGAAGTTCACCAGGTCGCGCACGGCCTCGTCGTACTCGGCAGGGGACATCTTGCCGGGCGAAACCTGCTCGAAGCCGGCGAGCACCTGCTTCTCGGAACCGTCGGCGGCCTTCTCGGTCTTGTACACGGCCTTCTGCATGCCCTGCAGTTCCCACAGCACGTGGGGCATGCCCACGTCCGGGAATACGGCATTGTTCACGCCGAAGGGACGCTTCTCGTCCATGTAGAAGGTACGCATGTAGGTGTACAGGTAGTCCGCACCACGGGCGCGGGCGATCACCGACAGATCCGGCGGCGGCGCGCCGAACCAGGCCTTGCCGTCAGCCGCGGACATGGCCACCTTCATGGTGTCGCCGATCTTCTCGCCGGCGAACATGAGGTTCTGCTGAACCTCCTCGTCGGTGAGGCCCAGGTCGCGACCCATGCGGTTGTAGCGCATGTACTGCGCGGAGTGGCAGCTCAGGCAGTAGTTGGTGAACAGCTTTGCGCCGCGCTGCAGGGAGGCGTTATCGGACAGGTCGATGTTGACCTTGTCCAGATGGAAACCGCCGCCGGCTGCGAGCGAGAGACCGGGAAGCGCGGCGAAAACGAATGCAACGATCAGCTTTCTCATTGGGTCACCCTTTCCGGAACCGGCTTGGTCTTCTCGAACTTCGGAATGAACGCGAGCGCGATGAAGAACACGAAGTAGTAGATGGTGCCGATCTGGGCCAGGAACTTGTACAGGTCGGTGGTGGGCTTCATGCCGAGGAAGCCCAGCATGATGAAGTCGGCCGCGAACAGCGCGAGCAGGACCTTGAAGCACAGGCCGCGGTAGCGGATGGACTTCACCGGGCTGCGATCCAGCCAGGGCAGGAAGAACAGGATCACCACGGCCGCACCCATCACCACCACGCCAGGGAACGCGGAGCCGGCGATGGACGGCACGGCGCGCAGAATGGCGTAGAAGGGCGTGAAGTACCACACCGGCGCGATGTGCTCGGGGGTCTTCATGGGGTCAGCGGGCTCGAAGTTGGGGTGCTCCAGGAAGAAGCCGCCCATCTCCGGCGCGAAGAACACCACCGCGGCGAAGAACATCAGGAACACCACCACGCCGACGATATCCTTCACCGTGTAGTACGGGTGGAAGGGGATGCCGTCCAGCGGGATGTGGGTGACCGGATCCTTGTGCTTCTTGATCTCCACGCCGTCAGGGTTGTTGGAACCCACTTCGTGCAGGGCGATGATGTGGGCGACCACCAGGCCGACCAGCACCAGCGGCACCGCGATCACGTGGAAGGCGAAGAAGCGGTTCAGGGTGGCGTCGGAGACGACGTAGTCACCGCGGATCCACAGGGACAGGTCCTCGCCGACGAACGGCACGGCGGCGAACAGGTTCACGATGACCTGCGCGCCCCAGTAGGACATCTGGCCCCAGGGGAGCAGGTAACCGAAGAAGGCCTCGGCCATCAGCGCCAGGTAGATGAGGCAGCCGAAGATCCAAATGAGTTCGCGGGGCTTCTTGTAGGAGCCGTACATCAGGCCGCGGAACATGTGCAGGTACACCACCACGAAGAACGCCGAGGCGCCGGTGGAGTGCATGTAGCGGATCAGCCAGCCGTAATCCACGTCACGCATGATGTACTCGACCGACCCGAACGCCAGGGCGCCGTCCGGCTTGTAGTTCATGGTGAGGAAGATGCCGGTGACGATCTGGATGGCCAGCACCAGGATGGCGAGGGAACCGAAGAAGTACCAGAAGTTGAAATTCTTCGGCGCGTAGTACTCGGAAAGGTGCTCTTTCCACATCTTGCTGAGCGGGAAACGGTCGTCCACCCAGCCGAGGACTTGGGTCATCATGTTGCTCATTACGCCGCTCCTTCGTCTACGCCGACCAGAATGCGGGTGTCGGCCAGGAACTTATACGGCGGCACCTCGAGGTTCTTGGGGGCAGGCACGCCCTTGTACACGCGACCGGCCAGGTCGAAGCGGGAACCGTGGCAGGGGCAGAAGAAGCCGCCCTTCCAGTCGGGACCCAGGTCCGCCGGAGCGATGTCCGGGCGGTAGGTGGGCGAGCAGCCCAGGTGGGTGCAGATGCCGACAATGACAGCGTACTCGGGCTTGATCGAGCGACCGACATTCTTGCAGTACTCCGGCTGCTGGGTGGCGTCGGACGCCGGATCCAGCAGTTCGCCTTCCAGCGAGGGGAGGTCCTTCAGGTTCTGCTCGGTGCGGCGCACGATCCACACGGGCTTGCCACGCCACTCGACGGTCATCATCTGACCGGGTTCGAGTTTGCTGACGTCGGCTTCGACGGGGGCACCAGCGGCCTGTGCGCGAGCGCTCGGCTGCATGGACAGGATAAAAGGAGCCAAGGCATACGCGGTTCCCACACCGCCCACCACAGTGGTGAGTGCGGTGAGGACGCGGCGCCGGCCCTTGTCAACGCCTTCTTTGCTCATCAAACCTCTCCCAATGACCCTTACTTACGAAATTCGTTACAAAA
>JBFXES010000132.1:0-8727 GCA_050179875.1 Thiohalomonadaceae bacterium | reverse complement strand
GTCAAGGTGGGAAGCGCCACCAACGGCCAGGTCGCGTTGCAGGACATCCCCGCCGCGCAGATCGATCGCATCGAGATCGTGCGCGGCCCGCGTTCCAGCCTCTATGGTTCCGAGGCCATCGGAGGCGTGGTACAGATTTTCACGCGCCGCACCCAAGACGGTTTCACTCCCAACGCGAGCCTCACCGCAGGTAGTTATGGCACGCGTGAACTCAGCGTCGGATTCAGTGGCCGTCATGGAACCAGTTGGTACAGCCTGCAGGCCCAGGGGGTCGAGGTGGACGGCTATGATGCCTGGGAACCGGCAGAACCCGATGACGACGGCTACCGTTCACGTTCCGCCAGCCTGCGCGCCGGCCACCGCTTCGCTTCCGGCCTGGAGACGGAACTGCATGCGTTTCGGAGTGAATCGGACAATGAATTCGACGGCACCGCCCAGGACGAGAGCGAGTCGGCCCTCGAGGTGCTCGGCGCCCGCCTCGGTTACACGATCGGCAATTTCTGGCATGCCACCCTCACCGCAGGTTACAGCCGTGACGACGCCGACAATTTCAAGGCGGGTACATTCTCCTCACGATTCGACACCGAGCGGGACACGGCTTCACTGCAGAATGACTTCAGCCTGGGCGACCATCTGCTGACGCTGGGCTTCGACTATCAGGAGGACCGCGTGGACAGCGCCGAGTCCTACGCCGTCGACAGCCGCACCAACCGCGGGCTGTTTACCCAATACCGCACTGCCTTCGGCGCCCACGACCTGCAACTGGCCGTGCGCGAGGACGACAACGAGCAGTTCGGCCGACATCGCACCGGCAACCTGGCCCTGGGCATCGGGGTGATCGCCGACCTGCGCCTGACCGCGGCCTACGGCACGGCGTTTCATGCGCCCACCTTCAACGACCTGTACTGGCCCTTCGGTGGCAATCCCGATCTCGATCCCGAAACCGCGACCTCCACGGAATTCGGCCTGCAGACCCTGGGCGGCCCCGTGCGTCTCGATTTGCGGCTGTTCCGCACCGATCTGGACAACCTGATCACCTGGGCCTGTACCCTCAACTGCGGCGGTTCCTGGGAAGATGACATCTGGTTGCCGGTCAACGTCAACCGCGCCCGCATCGACGGTGCAGAACTCGCCATCGGCGGCGATATCGCCGGTTGGACCACGCGTATCGCCGTGACCGTGCTGGACCCGCGCGACGAAGGCACCGGCAACGTGCTGCCGCGCCGCGCGCGCCAAGCGCTGCGCGTGGACACGGATCGCACGTTCGGCGCCTGGGCACTGGGCGCAACCCTCCTCGCCGAGGGCGACCGCTACAACGACCTGGCGAACACAGAAGAATTGGCAGGCTATGCCACGCTCGGTGTGCGCGCCGGCTATCGGTTCGCGCGCGACTGGCGGCTGGAGGCACGCCTCGAGAACATCTTCGATCAGGACTACCGGACCGCGGCCGACTACGTGCAGCCGGGCCGCAGTTACTATCTGACCCTGGCCTGGCGCCCCTGAAAGGAAAGGACCTCCCATGATTACGACGACCGCTCATCGCATCCTCGTAACCCTGGTGCTCGCCGCCGCCATGGCCCTGACCCGCAGCCATCACTTCGCCGATCTGGTGCATCTGCCCGACGCCTCCTGGGCGGTGTTCTTCCTCGCAGGCTTCTACCTGGCGAGCGGACGCGCCTTCGCCGCCTTGCTGGCGTTGGCCGTCATCAGCGATTTCGCCGCCATCACCTTCGGCGGCGTGAGCGATTTCTGCATCAGTCCCGCCTACGGGTTCCTGGTGCCCGCCTATGGCATGTTGTTCCTCGCCGGCCGTTGGTACGGCGGCAGGTACCGCTTAACGCTTGCCACGCTGTCGGCGCTGCTCGTCTCGGTGTTCTCGGGCACCCTGGCTTGTGAACTGCTCTCCAGCGGCGGATTCTTTTTCTTCTCGGGCCGTTTTGCCGATCCCGGATGGTCCGAGTTCGGCCACCGCCTGGCGCTCTATTTCCCCGGCGCGCTCGAATCGGTGATGCTCTACCTGGGTATGGCCATGCTTGTGCACGTGACCCTGACCATGAGCGCCAAGCGGCGGCGTGTGCGTGAAGCGGCATGAAGCGTATTTCCCGCAACCCGCTCCTGCTGCTGGCTGTCCTGTTGCCGTTCGCGACAACGGTTCCGGCGGGGGGCGGCGCGCGCGTATACGACGATCTCGGCAGCGAGGTTCGGCTTGCGGCGCCCGCTGAGCGCATCGTGAGCCTGTCTCCCCATGGCACGGAACTGTTGTTCGCCGCGGGTGCGGGCGGACGCGTGGTGGGCGCCGTGGAGTTCAGCGACTATCCTGCCGAGGCCAGGGCCATCCCGCGCGTGGGCTCCTACACCGCTTTCGATCTGGAGCGGGTCGTCGCCCTCAAGCCGGACCTGGTGGTGGGCTGGTACAGCGGCAACGGCCCCGCCGCCCTGGAGCGCCTGCGCCGGCTCGGGTTCATGGTGTATGTCACCGAGTCGCGCCGCTTCGAGGACGTGCTGCAGAACATCGAGGCGCTGGGCGCACTCGCAGGCACGGATGCACACGCCCGCGCGACCACGACCAGGCTGCGCGATCGTCTCGCACGCCTGGAGGCGTCGCATGCAGGCAAGGCCCCGCTGACGGTGTTCTATCAGGTGTGGCACCAGCCGCTCATGACCGTGGGCGGCCCGCACCTGGTGACGCGCATGATCGAAACCTGCGGCGGACGCAACGTGTTCGCCCCCATGGACGCCCTCGCGCCCACGCTGGATGTGGAAGCGGTGCTGGCCGCCGACCCCGACGTCATCGTGGCCAGCGGCATGGCCGAGGAGCGGCCCGAGTGGCTGGATGAATGGCGGCGCTGGCCGCAGCTGCGCGCCGTGCGCGAAGACAACCTGTTCTTCATCCCGCCCGATCTGCTGCAACGCCCGACGCCGCGCCTGCTCGACGGCGCCGAGCGGCTGTGCGAGGCGCTCGAAACGGTGCGCCGGGAGCGCAACCCATGACGGCGTTCACCCTGATGGTGCAGGGCACCACATCGGACGCCGGCAAGAGCACGCTGGTGGCTGGCCTGTGCCGCGTGCTGGCGCGCCGCGGTGTACGCGTGGCGCCCTTCAAGCCACAGAACATGGCGCTGAACAGTGCCGTCACTGCGGACGGCGGCGAGATCGGCCGCGCCCAGGCGGTGCAGGCCCTGGCCTGCGGCCTCGAACCCCACACCGATATGAACCCGGTGTTGCTCAAGCCCAACACCGACGTGGGCGCGCAGGTGATCGTGCACGGCCGCGCCCTCGCCAACATGGACGCACGGGATTACCACGCGTACAAGCGCATCGCGCGTGAGGCCGTGCTCCAATCCTATGATCGTCTGTGCGCGCGCTTCGAGGCCGTGGTGGTGGAAGGCGCCGGCAGTCCGGCCGAGGTCAACCTGCGCGAGGGCGACATCGCCAACATGGGCTTCGCCGAGGCCGTGGACTGCCCGGTGATCCTGGTGGCGGACATCGATCGCGGCGGCGTGTTCGCCCATCTGGTGGGCACGCTGGCCTTGCTTTCGGAAAGCGAACGGGCGCGCGTGAAGGGTTTCGTGATCAACCGCTTCCGCGGCGACCTGGGGCTGCTCGAACCCGGCCTGCGCTGGCTGGAGGAATACACCGGCAAGCCGGTGTTCGGCGTGCTGCCTTACCTGCACGGCCTGCACCTGGAGGCAGAGGACGCCATCGCGCCCGCGCAGGAGACGCGGGCGGAAGCGCTGCGCGTGGTGGTGCCGGTGCTGCCGCGCATCAGCAATCACACCGACTTCGATCCCTTGCGCCTGCATCCGCAGGTGGACCTGCGCTTCGTCTCCCTGGCGGAGACCATGCCCGGCTGCGACCTGCTGATCCTTCCCGGCAGCAAGAGCGTGCGCGCCGATCTGGACGCCCTGCGTGCCCACGGCTGGGAGCGCGCGCTGCAACGACATCTGCGTTACGGCGGCAAGGTGCTGGGCATCTGCGGCGGCTTCCAGATGCTCGGTCGCCTGCTGCGCGACCCGCACGGTATTGAGGGCCCGTGCGGCGAAAGCCCGGGCCTGGGCCTGCTCGATTGCACCACCACGCTGGAGCCGCAGAAGCGCCTGGCCAACGTGCACGGCCGCCTCGCCTTCGCCGCCGCGCCGGTGCGGGGCTACGAGATCCACGCCGGCTGCACCACGGGCGCGGCGCTCGCGCGGCCGTTCGCGCACCTCGCCCATGGCGCGGACGGCGCGGTGTCAGAGGACAGCCAGGTGACGGGCACCTATGTGCACGGCCTGTTCGAAGATCCCGCGGCCTGCGATGCTCTGTTGCGCTGGGCAGGCATGGCAGAAGCATCCAGTCCCGATTACCATGCCCGGCGCGAAGCGGACATCGACCGTCTGGCGGACGCAGTGACGGCGCACCTTGACCTGGACGCCATTTGGATGAACGTCCGCAATGAACGCAAAAAACGCAAATGGCACAAGTGATCCCATTTGCGTTGTTTGCGTTCATTCGCGGACTTTCCAAAAGAGACAAGAGATGAAGCAGTTGATCCTGGGTGGGATGCGCTCCGGCAAGAGCCGTCTCGCCGAGCGCCTCGCCACCGCCACGGGCATGCCCGTCGTATACGTCGCCACGGCCACCGCCGGCGACGAGGAGATGCGCGCGCGCATCGAGCATCACCGCGCGCAGCGCCCTGGCGAGTGGCAGGTGGTGGAAGAACCCATTGGATTGGCTGCGGCACTGCGTGCCCACGCTGCGACGGGCCATTGCCTGCTGGTGGACTGCCTCACGCTGTGGCTCACCAACCTGCTGTGCGGCGACGACGCCGGGGCGCTGGCGCGCGAACGGGAGGCGCTGCTCGCCACCCTGCCCGCGCTGTCCGGGAACATCATTCTGGTGTCCAACGAAACGAACCTCGGGATCGTTCCTGCCGATCCCTTGTCGCGCCGCTTTTGTGACGAGGCCGGCCGCCTGCACCAGGCGCTCGCGGCGCTGTGCGACCGCGTCATTTTCACCGTGGCCGGACTGCCACAGGTACTCAAGGGAGAACCACTGTGACTGACCTGCACTGGCTGGGCGCACCCTGCGCCGACGTGAACGAATCCGCGCGGCTCGACGCCGAGGCGCGCCAGCGCGTGCTGACCAAGCCCCTGGGCGCACTCGGCGAACTGGAGCACGCTGCCATCCGCCTCGCCGCCCTGCAGGGCACCGCCTGCCCGGGGGTGGACAAGGTGCACGTGGCCGTGTTCGCGGGCGATCACGGCGTGGCCGCACGAGGCGTGTCCGCCTATCCGCAAGCGGTCACGCTGGAGATGGTGCGCAATTTCGCGCGCGGCGGCGCGGCCATCAGCGTGCTGGCACGGACACTCGGCGCCACCCTCGAAGTGATCAACCTGGGCACCGTGTGCGATGAAGACATACCTGGCGTGATCACCCGCCGACTCGGCCGCGGCACCGCCGATCTGAGCGGTGCGCCCGCCATGACCGCGGAGCAGTTGGCCGCGGCGCTGGAGGCGGGGCGGGAAAGCGCCATGCGCGCAGCGCATGCGGGCGCCCAGTTGTACATCGGCGGTGAAATGGGCATCGGCAACACCACGGCCGCATCGGCGCTGGCCTGTGCCCTGCTCGGTGCCGACCCGCGGCAGCTCACCGGGCCCGGCACGGGCGTAACCGAAGCCGGCGTAGCCTACAAGGTCGCCGTCATCGAGGAAGCCTTGGCCTTCCACCGCGCGTACCTGCGATCGCCGGAGGAAATCCTGCGCCGCCTCGGCGGCTTCGAGATCGCCGCACTCGCGGGCGCCTTCATCGCCTGCGCGCAGGCGGGCCTGCCCGTGCTGGTCGACGGCTTCATCACCACCGCGGCGCTGCTCGCCGCGGAACGGCTGCGCCCCGGCGTGCGTGACTGGTGCCTGTTTTCCCACGGCTCGGCGGAACCCGGCCACGCCTTCCTGCTGCAAGCCCTGGAGGCACGCCCGCTGCTGTCGCTGGATCTGCGCCTGGGCGAAGGCAGCGGCGCGGCGGTGGCGGTGCCTTTGCTGCGGCTCGCATGCGCGCTGCACAACGGCATGGCCACCTTTGCCGAGGCGGGCGTGTCCGACAAGACATGATGCAGTCCTTCCTGCTGGCGCTGCAGTTCCTCACCCGCCTGCCGGTGCCCGCCGCGCGCGACTTCGGACCGCAGCTCGTGGGCCGCTCGCTGCTGTTCCATCCGCTCGTGGGCACCCTCATCGGCGGCCTGCTCATGGGACTCGCCGTCCTGCTCGCCCCGGCGCCTGCGCCTCTCGCCGCAGCTCTGGTCCTCGCTGCCTGGGTGTTGATCACGGGGGCCCTGCACCTGGACGGCCTCGCCGACAGCGTCGACGCCTGGGTCGTCGGCCATGGCGATCGGGAACGCACGCTCGCGATCATGAAGGACCCGGCGAGCGGCCCCATGGGCGTGACCGCCCTGGTGCTCACCCTGCTGCTGAAATTCGTCGCCTTACAGACCCTGGTCGCGAGCCAGCCTGTCGCCTTGCTGCTCGCCCCGCTGCTGGGACGCACCGCCCTGCCCCTGTTGTTCCTCACCACGCCTTACGTGCGCCCCGGCGGCCTGGGGGAGGCCATGGCCACACACCTGCCGCGCGCGGGCGCCGTCCCGGTGATCGCCCTCGGCGCCGTCGTTGCGGTGGCCGTGGGCGGCATCCTCCCCGTGCTCGCCGCCCTCGCCGCGTTCGCGCTGTTGCGCCGGCTCATGGTGCAACGCATCGCGGGCACCACGGGCGATACCGCAGGAGCGCTGGTGGAACTGGTGGAGATCGCGGTGCTGCTGACGCTTGCCTTGAATGGAGTGACCGGTGCTCGCTGAACTCGCACAGGTGCTCACGTGTCCCCTGTGCGGGCATGAACTGCATCTCGACGGGCACAGCCTGCGTTGCGCCTCGGGCCACAGCTTCGATCGTGCGCGCCAGGGCTACGTGAACCTGCTGGCCGGTAATCCGCCGCCGGGCACGGCCGACACCGCGGAAATGGTGCAGGCGCGCGAGGCCTTCCTCGCCGCGGGCCATTATCAGCCGCTCGCAGAGCACATCGCAGCCCTGGCCGCACAGGCCGCATCACCGGGACTGGTGCTGGATGCCGGTGCGGGCACCGGCTATTACCTGGACGCGGTGCTACGTGCGCTGCCCGGCGCATCAGGACTGGCGCTGGACATTTCCAAGTTCGCCCTGCGCCGCGCGGCACGCCGCGCACGCACGGCGGCTGTGGTGTGGGACCTTTGGCGACCGCTGCCCGTCAAGTCCGGCTGCGCAGCGCTGATCATCAACGTGTTCGCGCCGCGCAACGGCGCGGAGTTTCGCCGCGTGCTGCGCCGCGACGGCGCACTGCTGGTGGTCACGCCCATGGCGCAGCACCTGGCCGAACTGGTGCAGGCCTTCGGCATGCTCACCGTGGATGCGCGCAAGGAGGAGCGTCTGGACGAGGGCCTGGCCGGTCATTTCGAACGGGAACGACGGGAGACGCTGGTGTTGCCGCTGGCGCTGTCGCGCGCCGAAGCGCTCACCCTGGTACGCATGGGGCCGAGCGCCCATCACCTGGGTGTGGAGCAACTGGAAGAGCGCGCCGGCGGACTGGAGGAGCCCGTGCGCGTCAACGCCGCCTTCACCCTTTCACTGTACCGCCCAAGAGATATGTAGGAGCGGCCTCAGGCCGCGATCTCCTTCGCGGCTCCATCGTACATGTCGCGGCCTGAGGCCGCTCCTGCGTCGCGTTGACGGTTGGAGGCCGAAGGCTCAGCGCAACAGCGCCAGCCCTGCTTCGAAATCCTGCGTGGCCTGCCCTATGGCCGCATCGAGCGCAGCCGGTGTAATGGCCGCCTGTTCCCAGGCCGACAGCCCATCCGGGATCTGCGCCTTCACCTGTTCGAGCCCGAGGCCCCCGGCGGCGCTGCCCAGCCAGGCGAGGTGCACGAGCGCAACCTCCCGCTGCCAGGCTTTCGTCCGGGTCGGGTCCGTGTGATGCGCCAGCACCACGCACAGCATCTCGGGCAACCGCCATTGCAGCGCCAGGGCAGCACCGAGTTCGGCGTAGTCGAAGCCGATGCACTCCCGCTGTGCCTCGTGCAACGGCAGGCCACGGTAGCGGTGCTCCAGCAAGGCCTTGCGCTCGAGTTCCGGCAACTTGAGACAGATCACCAGGTGGCCGATGCCGTGCAACAGCGCGGCGATGAACACCCCTGCGCCGTCCATCGGCCGCTCGCCCTGTGCCGCCAGCGCCCGCGCCAGCACCGCACAACGCAGGCTCTGCCGCCAGAACCCATAGATGTCCATCAGATCCGGCGGGATGCCTTCGAAGTGCCGGATGACCTCGGTGGCGAGCACGAAGTTCTGCAGCTCGCGTATGCCAAGGAGGGTGATCGCGGCGGAAATGCTGTGCACCGGGCTCGACAGGGAAAAGAACGCGCTGTTGACCAGCTTCAGCAGGCGCGCCGCCAGGGCGGGATCGCGCTCGATGACTTCTGCCATCATGGGCAGCGTCGAATTGGGTTGTTCGATCAGGCGGTTCAGGCGGGCGTAGATTTCCGGCGGCGACGTCAGCCTGACGTCACCGTGCAGCAGATCATCCACCTTCAGGTCCGGCCGGTCGAAGCGAATGAAAGTCATTGAAGCCCCCGCTACACCTTGCGCGGCAATGTGTTCGTGGGGTGCCCGATGTAATAGCCCTGGGCGTAGTCGATGCCCATGTCCACCAGCAGCCGGAAATTCTCGGCAT
>JBFXES010000131.1:0-8803 GCA_050179875.1 Thiohalomonadaceae bacterium | reverse complement strand
CGTGGGCGAATGCCTTTCTTCACCGCCTGGCGGTAATCGGGCCCATGTTCGCCGACGGTGTCGGCTCCTACGACGCATCGAGAACCGCCGTAGGAGCCCACATCGTGGGCGAATGCCTTTCTGCACCCGCCCGGCGGTAATCGAGCCCATGTTCGCCGACGGTGTCGGCTCCTACAACGCATCGAGAACCGCCGTAGGAGCCCACATCGTGGGCGAATGCCTTTCTTCACCGCCTGGCGGTAATCGGGCCCATGTTCGCCGACAGTGTCGGCTCCTACAACGTATCAAGAACCGCCGTAGTGGCCCACACCGTGGGCGAATGCCTTTCTTCACCGCCCGGCGGTAATCGAGCCCATGTTCGCCGACGGTGTCGGCTCCTACAACCCATCGGGAACCGCCGTAGGAGCCCACATTGTGGGCGAACGCGCGGGTTCGACAGACCGCTGCGGGCGAAAGGCATTCGCCCACGGTGTGGGCTCCTGCAACGCTTCGTCCCCGGTTCTCTCTTTCAGAACAATCCGAGCTGTTCCGCCACACCCGAAAGCAGCGCGCGACCGCTGTCCAGGTTGTTACGCACGCCGCGGCAGTGGTCGATCCACCATTTGGCGTCGGTCTGCTGCTCCAGCCACGCGGTGGCGCGATGAATGCCCTGGCATACGCTGTGCCAGTGGTCCGGGTCTTCCCGGCGGGCCTGGGCGTCCACCTGATCCATCCACTTGCGCACCTTGTCGAGGGCGTTGAAGGCGTTGATGCGTATGCTCTCGGCCCATTCCACCTGTCGCTCGGAGCCTTCGAGCGGCGGCAGGCCGCGCTCGCGGGCCAGCAGGCGCGCGTCGTCGGACTTCTGCCGGCGCTCCTTCTCCTGTTCCTCCGCCTGGCACACGCGACAGGGGCCGGCCGCCAACTGCTGGAGGCGATCCTCCCAGGTGAAGTCGTCGTCGCCATAGAACGGGTGCAGCATGACGTGGTCGCAGGCGTGGCGGACCACCTTCAGGTCCAGTTGCTCACGGCTTGCGCCGTTGCCTTGATTGGGGCCGATGAGGGTGACCGGAATGTTACGCTCCGTGCACCAGCGGGCAACCGCGAGGTGCTGGGCAGCCTCGTAGACGCGGCGGATCCTGGCACCGAGGAAATGCCGCTCGATGACGGCGGCCTTGAGCTTCACGGCCGCACTGAAGTCGTCGGGCGGGCGCATCCACAGGCCGTCATGGCCGATGTCCCACCGCCGCAGCCACTCCACGGTTTCGGCGCGCACGGCGGCGCTGCGACCGGTGACGATCATCACCGGCACGCCTTCCGCCCGGGCCTGGTTCAGGCGATCGATGAGCGGCAGGTTGGGCATGTCGTCCACGCAGGCGGCGAGGAACCGATCCCAATGCTTCACTCCTTCCTCGTTGTGGAGGAAATGCAGGCGGTGTTCGATGAGCGCAATCACGCCGTCGAGACCGCAGATAACGATTTCCTTTGTCATGACAGGTACGACGCGGAGGACGCAGAGGCGCGGAGGACACGGAGTGAACCCGGGTGCAGGTGGACAAGAACCACAGCCTGATACGGACGCATAGAGCCACAGAGCATATACGGATGGGCGTGCGTCGGGGAATGCACTGCAACCCGATACATCTTCTTCTCCGCGGCCTCCGCGCCTCTGCGTCCTCCGCGTTGAAACATCAACTCACGAGATTCCACAAGCCAAGCCCGCTGATCACCACCAGCCCTCCACCCACGACGCGCTTGAAGCGCTGGTCGTTGCGCAGGATGGCGTCGTGGGCGCGCAGTCCCAGGACGTGGCCGATGGCCGCGACGGGCAGCAGCGCGACGGCAGTGGCGAGGTGCAGGTCCACGCCCAGGGCGACGAAGGTGCCCATCTTGATGGCCACCAGGATGAACCAGAGCACGAACAAGGTGTTGCGCAACTGCGCGCGCGCCACGTTGCGCATGTACACGGCCACCATGAGCGGCGCGCCGGTGAGGGAAGTCCCGGCGATGTAGCCGCCGACGATGAGCAGCAGCCTGTCCACCCAGTCCTGACGGCTTTCGATGGATCGGTTCATGAACCACATGAGGCCGTAGAACAGGGTCACCGAATAGATGAACACGTTCAGCCACAGGGTGGGCAGGCTCACCAGGCCCAGCACGCCCACCACCGCCGCCGGCAGGATGAAGCGCGCGGAGCGGCGCAGATACGCCCAGTCCACGTTGTCGAGGCGGGTGCGCAGGGTGAGGCCGGAGAAGAACAACAGGTGGGTGCCGATGATGGGCAGCCACAGCAGGGGCCGGTCATCTACGAACAACAGCAGCGGCAGGCCCAGGGCGGCGCCGCCGAAGCCGAGGCCGGTGCGCACGAAACCGGTCCAGACGAACAGCGCGGCCACGGCCAGGGCCTGCGCGAGGGTGAAATCAGGGAACATGCGGACGCCCGGGGCGCGGCAGGACCGCGCCGATATGACAGTGGTTCACAGAAATCCGGCCCGGGGCTGCAGGGGCGGGGCGCCTCGGCTACACTGCCGGACCCTGCCTCGCGCGGGCAGGCGACGATTCTAACGGAGTGACGCATGGGCTGGTGGAGAGAATGGAGAGGCATCCTGCCGGGCATCCTGGTGATGGGCCTGGTCGGCGGTTGCGCCCTGCTGGAGAAGCAGGTGAAACAGCCGGAGGTGAGCGTGGGCAACGTGCGCGTGCTCGGCATGTCCCTGGCCGACGCGCAGATCGCCATTGACCTGGACGTGGACAACCCTAATCCCTTCGGCCTTTCCATGAAGGGCCTCAGCTATCGCCTGGCTTTGCAGGACAAGCCGTTGTTCAACGGCATCGTCACGGAACCGGTGCAGGTGAAGGCCAACGGCAGCTCGCGGGTCACGCTGCCGTTCACGGTGCGCTTCGAGGATGCGCTCGGCACCGTGCTCGGACTCGCGCAATTCAAGGAACTGCGCTACGAGCTCAGCGGCAAGGCGGATTTCGGGCTGATCACGCTGCCGTACTCCAGGTCGGGAAGCTTTGCCCTGCCGCGGCTGCCCGATGTCTCGGTGCAGCACCTGCGCGTGGAACGCATCGGCCTTTCGGGCGTGGAACTGGCGCTCGGGCTCAAGGTGAACAACGCCAATGCCTTCCCGGTGCGCTTCGCAGGTCTCAGTTACGACCTCAGGATCGCCGACGCGCCGGTGCTGAAGGGTGAGAGCACGCAGTCCCTGTCGGTAAGTCCCAACGGCAGCGGGACGCTGAACCTCAAGCTCGCTTTCGATTACGGGCAACTCGGGAACCTGGCGAAGACCCTGGGCAGCGCCCGCTCCCTGCCCCTGGAATTCAATGGTCGCGTGATCGCGCCGGGCAAGGCGGCCGAGGTAGCGATTCCTTACCAGTGGAAGGGCCGCGTGCCGCTGCTTCGCTGAGCGTCGCCGCGGCGGAGCATCCCTGCTTTTTCACCCCCGGGCGGTTTATCCGCTACCATTGTCCGACCCATGGGCCACCGACGAGCGAGCCATCCATCATGAACGCGGCACCCGACTTCACCGAGGCCCAGGCCGATTTCCTCCACGCCTTCCTGAGCGACCCCGCGCGCCCGTCGGGCACCATGCGCTACGAGGAAGTGGCCGGCTTCCTGTTCGCCCTATCGTCGGTGGCCGACATGATCCCGCCCAACGAGTGGGTGCCGCTGGTGTTCAACGACCAGGATGCCGGTTACCGCGACGAGGCCGAGGCGGACACCTTCTTCAATGCCCTGATGGCGCTGCACCAGTGGGTGGCCGCCGGCGTGGCCGACAAGACCGGCGCCCTGCCGCCGCGCTGCGTGCCCTCGGCCGATCCCATGGCCAACTTCGGCAGCGAAGCGTCGCTCGGGCGCTGGGCGCGCGGCTTCGTGGCGGGACACCAGTACATGAGCGATTGGTGGCCGGCCGAACTGCCGCAGGACCAGGGCGAGGAATTGAGTGCGCTGCTGGTCATCCTGCCGTTCTTCACCTCGCTGGAATTCGCCTCCAGCTACGCGTCCGCCATGGACACGGGCCGCAGCTTCGAGGAACTCACGGCCCACATCCTGGCCGTGTATCCCGAGGCTTTGCGCGCCTATGCCGTGCTGGGCGAGATCGTCTCGCCCAAGTCAGAAGACGACGGTTTCTCCGGGTTGCAGTGATCCTGTAGGCGCCGAATCACGCGTCCGTCGGGCGGTTGGGAAGTCATTCGCCCACGATGTGGGCTCCTGCGCCCTTGAAATGAACGTTCCCTCTCCCTCCGGGAGACGAGCGCAAGGATGCGCGAGGCAGAGCAACGCAGGGAGCGGTTGCCGAGGGACAGGGCGAGGGGGCAAGAACAGCGGGCGGTTACCGTTTCAGGAGAACCGCCGCCGCACGTAACCACGCCGTTCCCGTCCAATCCCTGTACAATCCGCGCCTTTATCACCGCATTTCCCGCCGAGACCTCCATGTCCGAGCCCGTCACCTCTTTCTCCCAGTTCGGCCTCGCCGCGCCCATCCTCCAGGCCATCGGCGAAATCGGCTACGAGGCGCCGTCACCCATCCAGGCTGCCAGCATCCCGCCGTTGCTCGCGGGACGCGATCTCCTCGGTCAGGCGCAGACGGGCACGGGCAAGACCGCTGCATTCGCGCTTCCCCTGCTGAACCGCATCGACCTCACGCGCATGAAGGTGCAGGCCCTGGTGCTTACGCCCACGCGCGAGCTGGCCATCCAGGTGGCCGAGGCCATGCAGACCTACGCACGGCATCTGCCGGGCTTCCACATCCTGCCGGTGTACGGCGGTCAGGGCATGGGCGCGCAGTTGCGCCAGTTGCACCGCGGTGTGCACGTGGTGGTGGGCACGCCCGGCCGCGTCATGGACCATCTGCGCCGCGAGACCCTGGTGCTCGACGAGCTCGACATGCTGGTGCTCGACGAGGCCGACGAGATGCTCAACATGGGCTTCCTCGAGGACGTGGAGTGGATCCTCGGCCATACGCCGCCCGAGCGGCAGATCGCCCTGTTCTCCGCCACCATGCCGAGGGCCATCCAGCAGGTGGCACACCGGCACCTGCGCGAACCGGTGGAGATCAAGATCGCGGCCAGGACCGCCACCGTGGAGACCATCCGCCAGCGCTACTGGCAGGTGAGCGGCCTGCACAAGCTCGACGCCCTCACGCGCATCCTGGAGGTCGAGGACTTCGACGCCATGATCATCTTCGTGCGCACCAAGACCGAGACGGTGGAGCTGGCCGAGAAGCTGGAAGCGCGCGGCTACGCCAGCGCAGCCCTCAACGGCGACATCAACCAGATCCAGCGCGAGCAGACCGTGGAAAAGCTCAAGCGCGGCGCCCTCGACATCATCGTCGCCACCGACGTGGCCGCGCGCGGCCTGGACGTGGAACGCATCAGCCACGTCATCAACTACGACATCCCGTACGACACCGAGGCCTATGTGCACCGCATCGGCCGCACCGGCCGCGCCGGCCGCAAGGGCGAGGCCATCCTGTTCGTGGCGCCGCGCGAACGCCGCATGCTGCAGGCCATCGAGCGCGCCACGCGCCAGCCCATCGAGCCCATGGTGTTGCCCACGCGCGAAGCGGTCACCGACAAGCGCATCGCCCGCTTCAAGCAGCTCATCAGCGAGACCCTGGAGGCGCAGCAGCTCGATCAGTTCGAGGCCCTGGTGGATTCCTATCAGGCCGAGCACAACGTGGGCCTGAGCGAAGTGGCCGCGGCGCTCGCCTATCTGGTGCAGCGTGAACGGCCGCTGTGGCTGGAGGAGAAGGAGATCCCCGCACCGCCCGAACGCGGCGCGCGCCAGGAGCGCGAGACCGGCAGGCGGCCCGCGCGCGAGCGGTCACCGCGGGAGGAGACGGCGCGTCCGCGCCGTGAACCGTCCGCGCCGGAGAGCGGCATGGTGCGCTACCGCATCGAGGTGGGCCGCGACCACGGCGTACTGCCCAAACACATCGTGGGCGCCATCGCCAACGAGGCCAACCTGGACAGCCGCAACATCGGCCGCATCGACCTGTACGACGCCTACAGCACCGTGGACCTGCCCGAGGACCTGCCCAAGCCCACGCTCATGCACCTGCGCAAGATCTGGATCATGGGCCGGCAGATCAATCTCATCCGCGCCGACGAGTACGTGGAAACCAAGGCGCGTCCCGCGCGCAAGCCCCGCGGCAAGCAGACCGGGCCGCGGGCGCACGGCGTGCATACCCCGGAACCGCCCGTGCGCGGCGTGGCCCAGGAATTCGAACCGCGCCCGCGGGCCCAGCGCCGCCCGGAAGGACGCAAGCACAAGCCCCATGGACCCAAGGGCAAGCGCGGCAAATAACCTCCTGCGTCCCCGCCGAGGTCACTGCGGACACGCGCGCAGCGGCCGGCGCCCATCTTCCTCGGCGTGATCCCGTTCGCGGTTTGGAGGGCCTAACCACTTCTAGGGAACCTCTGCAAAAGTGAGCCATCCGCGGATAGGAGCCTCGCAAGTGATTGAAAACACGCCAACGCCGTTTGGTCGTGAACGTCCCAACCGGACTTTTGCAGAGGTTCCCTAGGATGCCCATGGCCCGATCCTCGGGCCCCACCAAAGAAAGGGAGAACAAGAATGAAACGAATGAGAACAGCCGTCCTCGGCATCGGCGCGTCGCTGTGCCTGGTTTCCGCATCCGCGCTCGCCGAAGGCAACCGCTACGACCAGCCGCGGCTCTACCACTCCGAGGTGAGCGTGTCGGAGGCCTTCCTGATCGCCAAGAACGGCAACGCGAACGGCAAGGCCTCGAAGCGCCCCGTGCTGCTGGACGTACGCAGCATCCCCGAGTACGTGAGCGGCCATCCCGAAGGCGCGCTGCACGTGCCCTATCCCCGCATCCACGACACCCTGGACCCGATCCTCAGCGCGGAAGAGAAGGCAGCCTTGCTGGTGGAAGCGGTCACCGCGGCCGTCCCCGACAAGGACACGCCCATCCTGGTGCTGTGCAAGACGGGTTCGCGCAGCATTGCCGCGAGCAATCTGCTGGCGCAGGCCGGCTACACCCAGGTGCGCAACGTCTGGGAAGGCTTCGAAGGCCGCACCAAGACCGACACCGCCGGCAACGAGCTCGACCTCAACAACAACGGCGTGGTCGGCGACGAGGGCGATCTGGACGGCTGGAAGAACTTCGCGGGCCTGCCCTACAGCACCAAGCTGAATCCGCAGCTCATCTACCGTCCCTTCGACTACCTGTACCACCTGTAAGCCCCGCCGCACGGGAGGCTCCGGCCTCCCGTGCATCCCCGGTGGCCCTGGCCGGGCCGAACCCGTATAGTCTTCGCCACGGAACCCATCACCTGTGGAGACCACCCATGGATGACAGCACCCCCGGGCGGCGCTCAGCCCATTTCCTTCGCACCCGGCGGCACCCGCTCGCCGGCGCCGTCCTGCTCGCGGTGCTGGGCAGCGCCCTCGCCGGCTGCGCCAGCAGCGGCCCCGTGCAGGGCGACGCGGCCGTGCAGCGCGCGCAGAGCGCCTATGCGCGCAAGGAGTACCGCAAGGCCGCCGAACTGCTCTCCGTGCCCGCCATGCAGGGCAATGCCGAGGCGCAATACGCCCTCGGTTACCTCTATTACTACGGGCGCGGCGTGCGCAAGGACCAGCGCCGCGCACGCGCCTGGTTCGAGGATGCCGCGCGCCTCGGCCACCCCGGCGCGCAGCGCGCGCTCAGGCTGCTGACGGTCTACGCCCAGATGCCGCCGCTGCCGGGCGAGGATGCGCCGGCGAAGCAGGCGGGCGACGGGCGAGATGCCGCCGATCCCGCGCCGGAGTCCGCCTCCGTGGAAGCCCCGGCCGGCATGGGGAGCGTGACGGCGGGTGAACCCATGCCCGCGTCGGCCAACGTGCTCCCGGCCGCGGCGCCGGTGACATCCGGGCAGGCCGTGCCCGCGCCCGAGGCGACGGCGCCCGCGGAAGTGACGGCTGCGCCCGTGGTGCCGACGGAGGCCATGTCTCCGGCGGCGCAGCCGGATGCGGACACCACGGCGCCCGCAGCGCCCGCAAGCCCGGTTACCGCGCCGGCGCCGGTCGTGCCGTCATCGCCCGCGCCGGCCCCGCGCGCACTGCATTCGGCGCAGGCGCCCGTGGAAGCGGCACCCGTCACCATGAAGGCCTCCTGGCGCGAGTCGCCCGCACCGGCGCCGCAGCGCGTGTCGCTGGCCGCGACGCCTGCGTCCGTTGAAGACGCCGCATCTCCGGCAGCGCGCCCGCGCTACACGGTCCACCTGCTCAGCAGCCGCAGCCGTGCCGATCTGGAGCGCCTGGTGCAGGCGCACGGGCTCGTGGATGCCAACTACTACGCCGTGGATCGTGCCGACGGCAGGCACTACCGCCTCATCTACGGCGGCTTCGAAACCGTCGCCGAAGCACGCCGTGCCCTCGACGCGCTCCCGCGCGCACTCCACGCCCACGGCGCATGGGTGAACAATTATCCGGCCGATGTCGTGGTGACCGGCTTCGAGGCGCTGTAACTGAAGAACAAACACGGAGGCCACGGAGGGCCACGGAGAAGATGGAATGTTTCGTCCGTGGTTTCCGCAACCACCGTAGGAGCCCACACTGTGGGCGAATGCCTTTCAAACCGCGGCGCTAGCCGCAGCGTATTCGCCGACAGTGTCGGCTCCTACAACACAGGCTCATCGACCCGCCGGTAGGAGCCCACATTGTGGGCGAATGCCTTTCCAACCACCCGGTGGGCGGCGGTCATCGAAACCGTATTCGCCGACGATGTCGGCTCCTACAACACAGGCTCATCGACCCACCGGTAGGAGCCCACATTGTGGGCGAATGCCTTTCAAGCCGCGGCGCGGGCCGGAG
>JBFXES010000130.1:0-8852 GCA_050179875.1 Thiohalomonadaceae bacterium | reverse complement strand
GCCGCCGTGCTCGACTTCGCCGCCCGCGCCCGTGACGCCGGCATGGACGTCACCCTCACCGCCATCGACGGCCTGGAGGGCGTGGACATCCCCGCCTGCGAACGCATCGCCCGCGACCTGGGCGTCAAGTTCCGCCGGCGCGTGCTGGACGCGGTGGGGTGAAGAGAAAAGATTCAACCACGGGGGACACGGGGAACACGGGGAATCATTCAATGTTGTTCTTCCCGCCTGTAGGAGCGGCCTCAGGCCGCGACAGTTCGGTCGGCCGACGCAATCGCGGCCTGAGGCCGCTCCCACAGGCAATCGGAACCAACACATCACATTCGCCCCCGTGTCCCCCGTGGTTAATGGCTTTTGATCCAAGAGACTGAGCAAATGGAACAGACGTACCGGCTTTCCATCGGTGGCATGAGTTGCGCCGGCTGTGTGGCGGCGGTGGAGGATGCGTTGCGTGCGGCGCCCGGGGTGACCGAGGCCGTGGTGAATTTCGCCGAGCGCACGGCGCAGGTGCGCACCACGGCCAGCGTGGACGAGATCATCAAGGCGGTGGCCGCGGCGGGCTATGAGGCCGCCGAGCTGAAGAGCCTGGAGACCGAACAATCCGAGCGCGAGGCGCAGGAGGCGGCCTGGTATCGCAAGCTGTTGCGCAAGTCGGCGGCGGCCGCTGCAGTGGGCTTTCCGCTGATGATCGCCGAGATGGCGGGCTGGCTGCCCGTGATCCACGAGGCGCGCGGCTTCTGGTTGCTGGTGGGACTGGTGACCCTCGCCGCCATGATCTACGCGGGCGGCCGCTTTTACACCGGCGCCTGGAAATCCTTCACGCGCCACAACGCCAACATGGACACCCTCATCGCCATGGGCACCGGCGCGGCGTGGCTCTATTCCATGGCCGTGGTGCTGGCGCCCGACGCCGTGCCCGTGCTGGCGCAACACGCCTATTTCGAGGCGGCGGCGGTGATCATCGCCCTCATCAACTTCGGCTCCGCGCTGGAGACCCGCGCCCGCGGCAAGACCTCCGAGGCCATCCGCCGCCTCATCGGCCTGCAGCCCAAGACCGCGCGCGTGGTGCGCAACGGCCAGGAGCTGGACGTGCCCATCGCCGAGGTGGGGCTGAACGAGACCTTGCGCGTGCGTCCGGGCGAGCGCATCCCCGTGGACGGCGTGATCATGGAAGGCCACTCCCTGGTGGACGAGTCCATGATCAGCGGCGAGCCCATTCCCGTCGCCAAGCAGTGCGGCGACGAGGTGGTGGGCGGCACCATCAACGGCAGCGGTACCTTCCTCTACCGCGCCACGCGCATCGGCAAGGACACGGTGCTGGCGCAGATCATCGAGATGGTGCGTCAGGCCCAGGGCAGCAAGCCCGCCATCGGCCGCCTGGTGGATCGCGTCGCGGGCGTGTTCGTGCCCACGGTGCTCATCGTCGCCGTGCTCACCTTCCTGGCCTGGTACAACCTCGGTCCTGACCCGCGCGTGTCCTTCGCCATCGTCGCGACCATGACCGTGCTCATCATCGCCTGCCCGTGCGCGCTGGGCCTGGCCACGCCCATTTCCATCATGGTGGGCGTGGGCAAGGCCGCGGAGCATGGCGTGCTGATCCGCAACGGCGATGCCCTGCAACAGGCCGGGCGCCTCACCACCGTGGTGCTGGACAAGACAGGCACCGTCACCGAGGGCAAGCCGCGCGTCACCACGCTGCTGGCGAAGAACGGCTGGGATGAAAACGAGGCCCTGGCCCTGGCGGCGGCGCTGGAAACCGGTTCCGAGCACCCGCTCGCCGCCGCCGTGCTCGCCGCCGCGCGCGAGCGTGGACTGGAACTGCCCAAGGTGGACAGCTTCGAGGCCGTGTCCGGGCGTGGCGTGCGCGCCCAGGTGGGCGGGCGCAGCGCGCTGCTCGGCAACCGCCGCTTCCTCGAAGAGAACGGTCTCGACACGGCTGCCGTGCAGTCCGATGTGGAGCGCCTCGCGGCCGAGGCGCAGACGCCGGTGTACCTGGTGGTGGACGGCGCCGTGGCCGCGCTGCTGGGCGTGTCCGATCCAGTGAAGGCCGATTCGGTAGAGGCCATCGCGCGCCTGCACCGCGAAGGGCTCAAGGTGGTGATGATCACCGGCGATCACCGCACCACCGCCGAGGTCGTGGCGCGCAAGGTGGGCATCGACGCGGTGTTCGCCGAGGTGCTGCCCCAGCACAAGGCCGAGAAGGTGGCCGAGTTGCAGGCGCGCGGCGAGATCGTCGGCATGGTGGGCGACGGCATCAACGACGCGCCGGCCCTCGCGCGCGCCGACGTGGGCTTCGCCATCGGCGGCGGCACCGACATCGCCATCGAGAGCGCCGACGTCACCCTGATGCGCGGGTCGCTGCACGGCGTGGCCGACGCCATCGCGGTGTCGCAGGCCACCGTGCGCAACATCAAGCAGAACCTGTTCGGCGCCTTTGTCTACAACACGCTGGGCATTCCGGTCGCCGCAGGTGCGCTCTATCCCGTCATGGGCCTGCTGCTCAATCCCATGATCGCCGGCGCCGCCATGGCCTTGTCGTCCGTGACCGTGGTGAGCAACGCCAACCGCCTGCGCCGTTTCCGCGCCGGCAAGGAGATTCGCCCGTGATGGTCAACCTGTTCGGCATCGCCCTCATCGTTTTCATCGTCTGGTGGTTCTGGCTGGCGCGTCGATAGGCGGCAAGAGCCGAAATGGAGCGCAGCGAAATCCCGGACCGCCGCGGGGCGATGAAGAAAACCGCCCAACGCAGAGACGCAGAGACGCAGAGGCGCAGAGGACGCAGAGAAACCAAAGTACGAGTAGGTCACGTTGGCACGCAGCACCTACGTGACAATCCCTCGCACGCTGCCGTACCGGAGACCATGTGACATGCAGCGTAGGTTAAAGAGGCGACCACACATGGACCGGACGGCTATTGATCATTTCTCTGCGTCCTCTGCGCCTCTGCGTTGAATCTTTTCTTCATTGCCCGAGTACCGCTAGCATGCCGCAACCAACCTTGGAGAACGCCACATGAACTGGTGGGGCAAGCTCATCGCCGGCACGTTCGGCTTCATGCTCGGCGGTCCGCTGGGCGCGGTGCTCGGGATCGTGCTCGGCCACCAGTTCGACAAAGGCATGGCGCGCTTCACCGTGGAACGGTCCGAGGACCAGGCGCGGGTGCAGCTGGCCTTCTTCACCGCCACGTTCTCGGTGATGGGCAAGGTGGCCAAGGTGGACGGCCGCGTGTGCGAGGACGAGATCGGCTTCGCGCGCGCCGTGATGGATCGCATGGCGCTTTCCGAGGCACAGCGCCGCGTGGCCATAGGCCTGTTCACCCAGGGCAAGTCACCGGAGTTCGATCTGGATGCGGCATTGGCGCAGTTCCGGCGCGAGTGCCACGGGCGCATGCATCTGCTGCGCGTTTTTTTGGAGATCCAGTTGCAGGCGGCCTATGCCGACGGCCAACTGGATGCGGCGGAGCGCAGGCTGTTGCTGCACATCGGCGAAAGCCTCGGTTTCAGCGCCCACGAGTTCGAGCACCTGGAGGCACTGGTGCGCTTCGCGCGCGAATTCGCGGGTACCGAAGCGCCCCCGCGCCAGGCCCCGCCGCGCGATCGGCTCGGCGACGCCTACCGCATCCTCGACCTGCGCCCCGAGGCCAGTCCCGACGAGATCAAGCGCGCCTACCGCCGCCTCATGAACCAGCACCATCCGGACAAGCTGGTCGCCAAGGGCCTGCCCGAGGAAATGGTCCGCCTCGCCACCGAGAAGACCCAGGAGATCAAGACGGCCTACGAGACCATCAAGGCCGCGCGCGGCATGCGCTGAGACGCTTTCACCTCACAGCAGGATCACCGTGGCGAAGGCGAGGAAGCTGAAAAAGCCGATCACGTCGATGAGGGTGAGCACCAGCGTGGAACTGGCCAGGGCCGGATCGATGCCCAGGCGGCGCAGCAGCACCGGCACGCCGGCGCCGAGCAGGCCCGCGGCGACGAAACTCACCATCATGGCCAGCGCCATGACGATCCCGAGCAGCGGCGAATCGTAGCGGTACCAACTGATCGCCGCGCCCAGCACGCCGAACAGCACGCCGTTGGCCGTGGCGATGATCAACTCCTTGCGGAAGATGAGCAGTGCGTTCCTGGGCGTGAGTTCACCCAGCGCGATCTGGCGCACCATCACCGTGAGGGTCTGCACCGAGGCCGTACCCGCCATGTTGGCCACGATGGGCATGAGCACCGCCAGCGCGACCACCGCGTCCAGCGCACGCTCGAACAGGCCGATGACCACCGACACCAGCGTGATGTTGGCCAGGTTGATGGCCAGCCAGAAGGCGCGGCTGCGGCCGGTCTTGAGGGGACTCTCGTGCAGTTCCTCGCCGGCGCCGACCCGCCCCAGGTGGTACATCTGCTCGGTGGCCATTTCCTGGATGACGTCCACCACGTCGTCATGGGTGATCTGCCCGAGCAGATGGCCGCGGCGATCCACCACCGGCAGCACGGCGAGATCGTACTTTTCCATCACCCGCGCCGCTTCACCGATGGACGTGGTGGGCAGCACCGTACGTGGTTCGGGAAAGCGGTCGAGCAACTCGGCGTAATGGGTGTGCGCCGGTTCCAGGATCAGTTCCACCGTGGGGATCAGGCGCAGCAGGCGGCCGTTTTCGTCTACCACGTGCACGTAGTGCATGTCACCCAGGCCGTTGCCTTCGCGGCGACGGCGGCGCAGGCGTTTGAGCGAGCCGAGCAGGGTCTCGTCGCTGCGCACCGAGAAGAACTCGGTCTGCATCCAGGCGCCGGCCTCGTCTTCGTCATAGGCCATGAGGCGGCGCACGGCCTGCTGAATGCGATCATCGAGGGCGTCGAATACCGCCTCGCCCTTGTCCCGATCGATTTCAAGGATGAGCTGCATGAAATCGGTGGCGTCGTCGGTTTCGAGTGCCGCCACCAGCGCGGCCAGTGCGGAGGCATCGAGCCGGTGCACCAGATCCACCTGGAACGGCGCCGAAAGCTCCACCGCCGTCTCCGCCTGCAGCTTGGTGGGGAGGCTGGTGAGATAGGCGAAGAAGCGTTCCTCGTCCTCGAACTTCACCGTCTCCAGGAAGTCGGCGATGTCCGCTTCGTCCCGGAAACGCACGGGCTGGGCGCGGTCTGCCTCGGCGGCGGGTTCGGGGTTCTGGTCGTTCATGGAGTGGCGGCCCGCGGGGGGCTTCTGGTTCTTGTGTGGCGGAGCCGATGAAAGTGTAAGCGCAGCGGCGCGCTTTCGCCCAACCGCATCGAAGATACCGCGGAAACCATGTAGGAGCGGCCTCAGGCCGCGATTGCCCCTCTTGCAGGTGGGCTCGACGCGGAGGCCGCGGAGGCGCGGAGGACGCGGAGGGTGAAGGGGCCGGGGTACGTTGCGTTTCCCCGGCACAGGCTTTCCTCTGTGTTCTCTGTGACTCTGCGCCTCTGTGTTGGGCCGGTGTTTTCCCTCACCCACGCCTCGCGCAGGCGCTGCGCGCCAACGTGATCTACGACGTTGGCAACCGGTCGGGCGCGGGCCCTTTGCCCCTCTTGCAGGTGGCTCGACGCGGAGGCCGCGGAGGGTGAAGGGGCCGGGGTACGTTGCGTTTCCCCGGCACAGGCTTTCCTCTGCGTTCTCTGTGACTCTGTGCCTCTGTGTTGGGCTGGTGTTTTCCCTCACCCGCGCTTGTCACGCAGGCGCTGCGCGCCAACGTGACCTGGGACGTTGGCAACCCGTCGGGCGCGGGGCCTTTCACACGGTCAGAAGTCGAAGCCCGCCTGTTTGAACAGGCGCTTGGCTTCTTCCTCGTCCTTGGGCACGCCGCGGCCTTCCTGGTAGAGCATGGCGAGGGTGGTGAGCGATCCGGCGAGGCCCTGATCGGCGGCGCGGCGGAACCACAGGGCGGCCTGGGCCTCGTCCTTTTCCACGCCTTCGCCCTCCAGGAACATGAAGCCGAGGCCGTGCTGGGCGAGGGCGTGGCCCTGCTCGGCGGCGGCGCGCATCCACTTGACCGCTTCCTCCGTGACAGGCGCGCCGAGCAGACCGTTCTGCTGCATGATGGCCACGCGGTACTGGGCCTCGGGTTCACCCGCCTCGGCCAGCGGCATGAGCAACTGCATGGCGGTGGCGAAATGCTTGCCTTCGAAGGCGGCGATGCCGCTGCTCAGTTCCATCTCGGCGTCGGTGATCTTCATGGGGACTCCTGCCAGTGGGCTACGTAGAAATTAGTTGAGCATTGTAATCAAGAAAGAGCCGCCGGGCACCCCGGCCGGAAAAGCGGGTAAAGTACGCCCTCGCAGAACGCTTTGAAACGAAGAAGAACATGAAGGCATTCATTCTCGCCGCCGGCCGCGGCGAACGCATGCGGCCGCTCACCGACCAGACTCCCAAGCCCCTCCTCAAGGTCGGGGGCAAGCGGCTCATTGAATATCACCTGGAAGCCCTGGTGGCCGCCGGCTTCCGCGACGTGGTGATCAACCACGCCCACCTCGGGCAGATGATCGAGGAGGCCCTGGGTGACGGCAGCCGCTACGGCGCGCGCATCCAGTACTCGGCGGAAGGTACTGCCCTCGAAACCGGCGGCGGCATCTGCAAGGCCCTGCCCCTGCTCGGGCCCGGGCCCTTCGTGGTGGTGAACGGCGACGTGTGGACCGACTACCCCTTCGAACGCCTGAGGCGCGCACCCGCGGGCCTTGCCCACCTGGTGCTGGTGCCCAATCCGCCCCAGCATGCCGAGGGCGATTTCGTACTCGCCACCGACGGCCAGGTGCGCGCCGAGGGCGAGCCGCGCCTGACCTATTCCGGCCTCGGCATCTTCCGGCCCGAGCTGTTCCTCGATTGCCCGCCGGGCAGATTCCCGCTCGCGCCGCTGCTGCGCCTGGCCATGGCCCACGGCCGCGTCACCGGCGAGCTGTGGACCGGCGCCTGGACCGACGTGGGCACGCCTGAGCGGTTGGCGGAACTGGATCGCTCACTGACGAAGTGAGGTCGCGGCGGCACGGGGGGTTGCGTGCCGATGTTTCAGGGCAGGCGTGTCCCCCGCGGATGGGCGCGTTCGGGGAGCGTGAAGTAGAAGGTGGCGCCCATGCCCGGCGTCGCTTCCGCCCACAGCCGGCCGCCGTGCCTTTCGATGACCTGGCGCGTGATGGCGAGGCCGAGGCCCGTGCCTTCGAAGCCATGGGCATTGGCGAGACGGACGAACGGCCGGAACAAGGCGTCTGCCTGTTCCGGGTCGAAGCCGATGCCTTCGTCGCGCACGAAGAACGCGCCGTAGGGGTGCTGGCGTCCCAGTTCCACCACCACCGGATTGCCGTCCGGCGAAAACTTCAAGGCGTTGTTCAGCAGATTGCCCAGGGCCAGCCGCAGCAGGCCCTCGTCGCCCCAGGCCGGGAGCGTCGCCGGCATGCGCAGTTCGACCCGGCGCGTCGGCGCGATCACCGCCAGGTGATCCCGCGCCACCTGTGCGAGGTCCACAGGGCCGCGCCGGCAGGCGCCGGCCGAGATGCACGTCAGCCGCTGGATGTCCTCCAGCATGCCGCCCACCTTGAGGGCGCTCTGTTCGATGCGGTCGAGCAGGCTGCGTGCCTCGTCAGGCAGCGCCTTCGCGTGATCTTCCCTGAGGATTTGCGAGAAGCCTGCCAGGGCGCGGATGGGGGCGCGCAGGTCATGGCACACATAGGCCAGGGCGTCGTTTCCCGTGCCGGTACAGGATTCCCCGGCGGCCCGCGCGTCGGGTGTCTCGTGCGCCGTCAGCAGCGTGTGCCCCGGACGCGCGAGGGCGTGGCCGTAATACACCAGATCGCGCCGCACGCCGTCGTCGCGCACCAGGCGCATGCGCAGCCCGTTCAGGCATTCCCCTGCGCGCAGGCGCGCCAGGGGCGAGTCGCCGGGAGACATGGGCCTGCCGTGGCCGTCGGTGATGTGGACACCCCGCGGCGCGCCGTCGAGGGCGCCCATGTCCAGGAGTTCGTGAGCAGAGGAATTGAGGTGCAGGAGTTCACCACCGGAACCGATCAGCACGGTGCCGAACGGCAGGGCATCGAGCAAGTCCGTGGCCAGAAACGTGTCGAGAGCGACGCGTGAGGTATCCATATCGGGGCAGCCGTGTTCCAGGACCCCGGCAACATATCACCTGCCGCGCAGGACGATCGAAAAGTCTTGGTTACTCGGGAAATAACCGGATGGAAAAGGCGTGCCGGGGCGCGCGCGACCGCAAGAGCGGTGTACGGAGGCTCACGGGACCTGCAACCATGCTCCTCGTTTCCCTCCGCAGAGGTTGCGTGGAGAGGACAGGTCGCACGCCGGAGCGCGCGTCATGTCTCGAACGATCCGGGTTTGGAGACCGGACCCGTCCGACACGTCACAGGACCCGTGTGCACGCTCACCGCCGCGGTGGAATGGGACCACCGCTGAGGCGATCGCGGCGCACCTCGGACGCCGTGACAGGTACGCGGTAGAACCGCGCCCTTGTCACCTCTGCCCGCCGCGATCCCGCGGCGGGGCTTGATGCAATCCCTGCGCTCAATGGGTGGTCGGGCTCGTGCCCTCACCCTTGGCGCTCTCCTTCACGGTTTCGCGCATGTGTTCCATTTCCGCGCCGCCCACTTCCCTGACCTTGTGGGCCATTTCTTCACCGCGCTTCATCACGTCCTCGCTCATCGGCCCCATGACCTCGCGCTCGCGGCGCGTTACAGGGACACCTGCACCGATGAGCGCACCCAGTGCCATGGCCAGGGCACCGACCACGAGGGGCTGCTCCTGCATCAACGAGCCGAAGCCTTCGCGCGCCTGCATGCCGCGCTCGCGCAACTGGCCCGCCATCTCGCCGCCGCGCTCACCTACCGCTTCACGCCGGTGACGCAGGC
>JBFXES010000129.1:0-8931 GCA_050179875.1 Thiohalomonadaceae bacterium | reverse complement strand
TCGTATCCCTTTCCCGCAAGATCATTGCGGCCGCTGAATATGGGGAGGTTCCATCTACTTGGGTCGAAGCGCTGGTGGCAAGGCAGGGTGAAGATGGCGGGTTCGGCGAGTTCGAGGGTTACCAGTCGACGCCCTACGATACGGCACTGGCTCTGGATGCCTTGGCCCAGGCTGGTTACGCGAACAAGCCGGTTTTTGTCGCGGCGGTCAGCTATCTCGCTTCAGCCCGCAACCCCAACGGCGCATGGAGCACCGATCAAAGCCCCCAATCCGCCGTAATTGTCACTTCGCAGGTGATCGAGTCCCTTTGGCGCGTCCGGCGCATGGTTCACGTGACCGATCTTGTGGAGGGCGGAAGAAATTACCTGCTTTCGGTCCGTGATGGCGTTGGAGCTTGGGGAAATGCATTGGAGACCTCCGCCGCGTTGATCGCCCTCTATCCGACCCTTCAGGACAAAGACGTTCTGCTGGCGGCGAAAGAGCGCCTGTTGGGGATGAGGGAGGCGAACGGCAGTTGGGGTGGAGACCTCTTCGTTACCGCCATGGCGCTCCGCGCATTGGCCGCCTCCACTCAGCCATTCGGTGACTTGGGCGTTGTTTCCGGCACGGTCATCGACGGCGACACGGGAGCGCCGCTCTCGGGGGTGAGCGTAACCCTGTCAGGCGCTGCGCAGTTATCGGCCGTCACCGATTCCAGCGGTTCATTCCTCGTGGATAACCTGATCTCCGGGCGATACGACATCGCGCTTGATCTTGAAGGTTTCCAGGCGCTAAGCAGCAGCTTCCAGATTCAGGGCGGAACGGAAATCCGTTACGGCACGCTCCAGATGTTGCGTGGCTCCACCCCGAGCCCATACGCCACTGTTACCGGACGCCTGACACGCGCCGATACCGGCGCACCGCTCGCGCAGGTCCGGATCTTCGTGGCCGACGTGGAGAAGGCTGTCACCGATGCGGAAGGAAAATATCAGATCACCTCAATTTCCCCAGGAACGGTTTCCCTCCGTGCCGAGGGGGACGGTTTTGAGAGCGCAGTAGCCATTGCGGAGCTTGTGGCTGGCAAGGTGGCGCTCTTTTCGCCCGCCCTGGCGCCTTACACCCAAAGGGAAGCGTCCGTCGAGGGAACTGTCAGCCGCAACTCCGATGGTGCACCCCTTGGAGGAGTGGCGATCCAGGTGGAGGATGACGCCGGCACCCTCCATCAAGCGAGCACGGATGCAGGTGGCTTCTACCGGATTGGCGGACTCCCTATGGGACACCTGATCATCCGCGCGGAACACGATGGCTACTGGCCGGTGCAAGGGGAGACCGATATCGCGGCGCCCACCATCATCAAGTTTTCTCCCCGGCTCGCTGAACTGGATAACGAAGCCCCCACCCCGGCAACACATGGCACTGTGGCAGTGACTGTGCGTGACGGCGTGGGCGGGCAGGCACTTGCCGGTGCGCGCGTGGAACTCTTCTCCGGCGGTGGGCGCGTTGCCGTGACCGACGTGGAAGGAATGGTGGTTCTCGAACAGCTGCCTCCTGGCGCGGCGGTCTTGCGTGTGTCGGCGGAGGGATTCGATCCTGTCGATTACACCCTGGAGATCGCGGCGGGCATCGTGCTGGAGCTGCGCGACGTTGCGCTCTACCCCACCGGGTACTGGACCCAGGGAGGATTCTCAGGATACGTCGTCGACGCCACCAGCGGCGCACCCATGGCCGGGGTGGATATCGAAGCGGTTTTTGGCGGCGTTGCCTATACGCTGGTCAGCGATACGGGCGGCCGGTTCCAGTTGGACGCGTTGGTCCATATGGAGGGGGATATTCGACTTTCCCGCACCGATTATCATCGGGTGGACATTGGCGTCGTGCTGACGCCGGGACGGATGCTCGAACTCGGGGAGATCCGCATGCGTCCTGTGACGGCTGCGGAGTTGAGGCCCGATCTGGTGATCGGAAATCTCGACTTGGCGCAAGCCGCCAACGATCCGCTGACGCTGGCCTACTCGGGCACCGCCGTACTCACCCTTGTCAACGAAGGTACGTCACTGGCAGCGGGCCCGGTAAACGCGCTGGCATTTCACGATGCCGACGGCGACGGCCATTTCAATGCCGATGCCGATCTGCTCCTTGGGGAGGCGTCATTCCCTGGCGACGTAGCGGTCGGCCAGGAATTGCATCTGTCCATTCCGCTTCAGGGCGTCGCGCCCTATCGCGATGCGCCCATCCGCGTCTGGATTGACAGTGCGGAGCGCGTGGTGGAACTCGCCGAAGGGAATAACTACGCCACCAATACCGGCCAGTGTTCGGTCCAGGATCAACCCGTGAACCTGGACCTTGCCATGTGTATGGATGGTTCCGGCAGCGTGAGCAGCGCGGAATTCCAGTTGCAATTGCAGGGAACGGCCGCGGCCATCGAAGATCCCGAAGTCGTACCCCATGACGGAACGGTTCGAATCACCGTATTGCAATTCAGTGGTTCGACGAGGGTGGAGGTGCAACCCACCATCATCACGGAAGAGAATGCTGCGGCGGTCGCCGCCCAGATCCGCGCCATTCGCAAATGGGGTGGCGGCACCAGTATCCACAGTTGTATCAACACAGCGGTCTCGCAGCTTATGTCCGCCATGCCGGCGAGCGCTATGCAGGTGATCGATATTTCCACGGACGGCGCATCGTCCAGACCCTCCGCCATCACAGCGGCGCAGAGTGCGCAGGCGGCGGGAATCGATGCGTTGAACGCCATCGGCGTCGGCACCGGAATCGACAGGGTTCTGCTCGATTCCATCGTATTCCCGCAGCCCCCTGGCGGAGAACGCGGATTCGTGCTCACCATCAACAACTACGGCGACTACGCAGACGCCATCGCAAGCAAGGTCTATCGCGAAACGCGGCTGGTGGATCTGACGGCAGGCAAGCTGGCTGTCATCGACAACGGTGACGGCCCGGCGACCATATCCGCTGTGGTCGGCAATGGCGGCACAGGTAACGTCGATTCCGGCACCCTTCTGCGGTTCACCGCCCTGCGTGCGGACGGCGCTTTCGCCTGGGAGCATGAATCGGTGTTGGAGGCATTGCCTGCGGGCGGCCACGTGGAAGTTTCCGTTGACGCGACATTAAACAGCGACGTGGTGTCGGTAAGTGCGCAGATCGATCCTGCTCAATCCATTGGCGAGTGCAATCGCACCAATAACCGGGTGACGCGGGCAGTGAACACTACCCGCGGTGCAATCACAGTGTCCACCGACGCGGTGCAGTATGGCACTGACGCCCCGGTTCAAATCGCCGCGCAAGCGGCCAACACAGGTGCCTTGGGGGGAGCGTTCGAGGCACTTTTGGCCGTCGAGGATATGGCCGGCAACATTATCGCCACATTTGGCCCGTTCCCGACGGGCTATCTGACTTCCGGCTCCAGCAAGGACTTCATGCAAGAGTGGAATACCGGGAATTACATGGTGGGTGAATACCGTGTAAAAGCGACCCTTTTCGGTGAGGACCGGACGCCATTGCAAGAGGCGGCAACGGTGTTTCGGATTGCCATCAACGGCGACACCGCGCTGACGGCGAGCCTTGCCGCGGACAAGCCCGTTTACGATCCATGGAGCCAAGTGAATTTCTCGGCGCATGTTACCCATCACGCCACCAATGCGATTCAGGGTCCCTCCACGGCGATACTCACGGTGCTGCGCGCCGATGGAACGGTCGTTTACAGCGGTTCGGCGCCCATCGGTGAGCTTTACCCCAACGCTTCCGCGGACCTCGCATTCACCACCTGGCTTGCGGACGAGAATACGGGCGCCCTGACGGCAACGTTGAATGTGATGGGCGCTGACGGCGTAGTGTTGAGTTCGGCCTCCACCGTGATTCACGTAGAGCGCCAGCCCGCCTCCGGCCTGGCCGGCTTCGTGGGCGTGGACCAGCCTGTGGTCTTCCAGGGCGATACCAACCTCTGCACGGAGACCCTCACCAATTTCGGTAACGGCGATATCGACGGCGTAACCGTGCGCCATCAAGTGCTCAGCATGGATTCGGGCCAAGTGCTGCTGGAGATGACCGCACAACGGAACCTTCCGGGTAATACCACCCATGAGGATGTCTGGTCCATCGCCACGCAAGACCTCCCCGTGGGCGAATACGCCTGCGTACTGAGTGTACAAGTGGCAGGTCAGGACAAGAACCTCGCCGCCGCCGGTTTCATGGTGAAAGAACCGCCCATCCGCGTCGATGCTGGTTGGCAGGCAGGGAGCAAAGGCCGGATTCTGGTGTTGCTCGATGAGGCGGCCGGTGACGATCACTGTGGCGATCATCCACACCATCTGCGCTCGCGGCACGGTATGGTCTTCGATGCCGGCACATCGGTGATGGTACAGTTGGCCGATGCAAAGGGTCGCCCCCTCGCCACGGCGGCGTGGCCGTCGAAGGCATCGCATACGGAAGAGGAAGACAAGCAAGAACGGCTCTCCATCGTCAGCTTCGATCACCAAGGACTCACCGTGCGCTTGGGCGGTAAAGATAGCGAGTGCCACCATTGCGTCCTCGACGCCACCCTCTTCAGTCACGGCAAGACGCGGCGCTTGAGCACAGGGCCCATGGACTGTGGGTGTGACAGGGCGGTGAACGGCCTGTTCGGGGACTTCACGGTGATGGAGCATTACCGGGATGCGTCCAACGATCCCCATGGCCCGCGCAAGGCGCCCGATACCACCGCCCAACGCCGGTTCCTCGAAGCCCTGCTGCAACGGGAAGGGTGGTACTACACCATCGTCACCGATGCCCGTGACTTTGCCGACGAGTTCCACCACGGTGGTTACGTCGCCTACCTGCTGTTGAGCGAACAGATGAAGTTGGGCGAAGACCTGCAACAGGAACTCATCGAAGCGGTCAACCGCGGCGATGGCCTCCTCGTGGCAGGTGACCACGACCAGCGCAATGGACGTCTCCATGAAGCCTTGGGCATCCGTTCAAGCGGCAAGCATGCTTCCGCTCGGGGCTTGCGCATCGACGGAAGCGGCTGGACCGAGCCTGCCGAAATCGCGCTGGAATTGGGCGAACGGCTGGCCCGCATTACGGTGGACGGCGCCCAGGTCATTGCGCGCTATGTGAACGGCGGGCATGACAAAAAGGATCACGATGATGACCATCGTCCCGGCCATGCCCGCCACGGCCATGAAGATAAGCACGGCGCATCCGGCAAGGGGGGGCACAACGGCCATGCACCTAAGGATGACGCTGCGATCACGGAGCATTCCTACGGACGCGGCCGGGCCATATACGCCGGGTTCGATCTCCTTGCGGAGGCGGCGTTGGAGGGCGAGGCCGGACTGTTTGCGGATCTCCTCAACCGTGCGGCGCACCGGGCCCATCCTGAACAGGTGCCGCTGACAGGCGGTGTCGCCATCCCCCTCATGCTTACGCTGGAGAATCAAGGCATGCCGGTAACGGGCCGCGTCTTGATCACATTGCCCGTGGGTACGGAGATGGTGAGCGCCGCAGGCGCCGTGCAGAAACCCGACGGTACGGTGGAATGGCGCTATTCCCTCGCGACGGACGCCACTGCACAACTGCACCTGCTCGCCATCTTCCCTGCCACGGCCGAACGGGTGAACGCCACGATTCAGATCATGAATGGCGCTTCCTACGTGGATTACGCCACCGTAGACCACGTCCTCGGATTGACGCCCACCCCGACATTGGTGGAGGCCATCGCCACCACCAAGGGACTGGTGGCGGCGAGAAACGGCGCCGATTACCGCAAGACCCTGCGTGAACTGGAGCAGGCGAATAGGGAACTGAGCCGCGGCAAGATCGCCAAAGCGGTGAGTAACCTGGTGGATGCGGCCGAACCGTTGAAAGGCAAATCAGTGACTGAGGCGGTGGAACTCCGTCTTACCATCGATGCATTACTGCGCGAGACGGCGCACCGCTTACCGTAAAGACGCATACGAGATTCGAGACGCACAAGGGAAACAAGGCCCCGGCTGCCTAAAGAAAACAGGGAATACCATGCGCCATCCGATGCTTACGATTCTCCGCCGTGCCGGCCTCTTCATGCGCACGGTCACCGGCACTGTGCTTGTGACTTTCACCATGTTGGTGATGGCTCCGACTGCGGCGGCAGTTCAGGCCGATCATAGGAAGGCAAGAGAGGCCGCCCTGCTCGCGCCCACTGAAGAAGAAATGTTGTCGAAGACCGTCGAAGAGATCGACGCGAGACTTGAGCGCGTGAAGCGTAAGCTGGAAAAAGGAGAGAAGACGCAGGCGGAGAGGGTAGAACTCAAGGTGTTGCGTGAGAAGGTCAGAGAACTGGATAAGTCGGTCCTGGCCCGCTTCGCGGAAGTCGGAAAGCACATCAAGGCCAACAAGCTCGACCCGGTGATTTTGAAGCGCCATCAGGAAGCGGTGGCAATCTATAAGCAGGAGTTCTCCGCTCTGCTTGAAAACCTCCAGGCCGTCGACAAAGCGCGCAACGAGGTCGAATTCAAGCAAAGCATCGACAAGGCGAAAAAACATCTGGCGGGACGCAAACACAAGCGGGCTCAGCAACCCTTCGACCCCAATCATCTCCCCAACCATCACCTCCCGCCCGCCCAGGTGAAGCCCAAGAAGACGAAAAAGGACTTCACCCGTGCGGATCTCCACGACACGCCGTATCAGAAATACGCCGCCCTGGGCGACTTCAAATATGACAAGCTGCCAGGGGCGGACGATCCGGCGTATCTCGCGGAAAGTGTCGAAGTGCGGATGACCGATAGCGTGCGCGCCAAGGCCGCCGAACTGAACCACGATCCGGTCAAGATTTACCATTGGGTGCTCAACAACGTGGAATGGCTCCCCACCTGGGGCGCCATGCAGGATGCCGATCACACGTTATCGAGCCGGCGCGGCAACGCCATGGACATCGCAAGCCTCACCATTGCCTTGCTTCGCGCGTCGGGCATTCCCGCGCGCTACGTCCACGGCACCGTGGAAGTACCGGAAGCGAAATTCCGCAACTGGGCGGGCGGGTTTGAGAGTATCGAAGCGGCGGCCGGCTTCGCGGCCTCGGGTGGCATTCCGACCACCGGCGTCAGCATGGGCGGAGAGATAACCAAGGTCCAGATGGAGCACGTCTGGGTAGAGGCCGCCATCGACTACCTGCCTTCGCGCGGGGCGGTGAACCGTGAAGCGGATAGCTGGGTGGAATTCGACCCCAGCTTCAAACAGTATGAATATCTCGCTGGGCTCGACGTAGCGCAGATTGCAGGCATCGACGGGGCAGCGCTTGCACAGCAATTCACTGCAAGCGGCACAATGAACACGCAAGAAGGCTGGGTGCAGGGGCTCGACCCAAGCATTCTTCAGAATGCGCAAGTGCAGGCGAAGACGGCGCTGGAAAATCACCTTGCCCAGATGCCGAATCCCACGGTGGGCGAGGTCATAGGTGGACGCAAGACCATCGTACGTGACTATCCGGGGCTGCCCTCGTCGCTCACGAACAAGCGGGTGGTGCGGGGTGCCCACTACAGCGCACTGCCCGCAAGGCTCCAACACAAGATAACCTTGGCCTTAGGCCAAGACCCCTACGCCGAAATCATCGGCGGCACGTCACCGGAAATCACTTATCCGCTGGCACGGGTGAACAATCGCAAGGTGACGGTTTCCTTCAAACCGGCCACGGCAGCGGACGAAGAGGCATTGCAATCGCTCCTGCCCGAAGGGGACATCACCGATGTGAGCCAACTGCCTACCAGCATTCCGGCCTACCTCATCAAAGTGGTGCCGGAACTTCGGGTGGAGGGGGAGGTGGTGCTCACAGGTGCCACCTCAATGGCTCTCGGCAGCGACTTCAAATTCCGCTACGCCACCGACGTAGTGAGCCACGGCAAGCGGTGGTATGAATCGATTATTCCTGCCGGAAGTTACTATGCAGTGCAGATTGCTGGTGGAAGCGTCGCCCCGGCTCGGCTTGATGCGGCCAAGCAGAAACTGGAAGCGGCCAAGGGCGTTCTCGAAACACAAAACCCGGCACTCATTGCGGGGCTCACCCGCGACGACCTGCTGGGAGAGATGTTCCACGCGGGTACGCTGGGCTACTCGGCCGAATACGAAGGGCTCACCCGCATCGCCGGATTGCAGCAAGGGGCCATCGACATCATGGCCCCGAGCATGGGAGTCTATGGCTACAAACCGAAGGTCATCTACTCCTTCGGCTTCCCTCGGGCCATTGCCGCGGGCGGCGTCGAAATGGATCTGCCGGGGCAAAAGGGCTACAACGCGACGTTGAATGGAAATCGCGAACAGCTCATCGGGTTTCGTCTGCACAATGGTCTTTTGGGCTCCGCGCTCGAACACTCCATTCCCGAGCAGATGTTCGTGACACCGGAGGAACCGGGTGAGGGCATATCGGCGGTGAAGGCCCTATCAAAGGCGGCACAGCAAGGGCAGCGCATTTACCACATCACCCAGGCCAACGCGGCAACGGTTCTGCCGAACATCCACATCGATGCCGCCGCCAAGAGCGAAATCACCGCGGCGCTGAATGCGGGGAAAGAGGTCACCACCCATACCGATCCCATCTCCGTACCTGGCTGGAGCGGGGCGGGTTACATCATCTTCGATCCGGTGACTGGCGATGGGGCGTATAAGATCAGTGGAGGAGTGAATGGGGGGTTCTTCTCCCTTGCAATGCTGGGTGTGGCGGTCTTTATCTTTGGATTGTTCCCGTTTGCATTGACGGGCGTTATGGCAGCACTGGCAGCCTCAGTGGTTACGATACTGGTGGGGATTGCCTTATATGCTTATGCCGTTTATCAGATGACGAAAAATTGGACTGCCGAAGATTGGAGGAATTTCCCTGAGTTTTTTAAGCAATTCATGGTAATGGCCACTCTGATTAGGGCTGTAGCGGTATTGGCAGGGGCATTCCAAGCCAGCGTAACAATTATTCTTGGACTAGTAATTCAGTTA
>JBFXES010000128.1:0-8951 GCA_050179875.1 Thiohalomonadaceae bacterium | reverse complement strand
TGTGGGCGAAGGCCTTTCCGACCGCAGGCGGTTTGCGGAACCGCATTCGCCGACGATGTCGGCTCCTACAGGGGAGATTCCACATTGTGGGCGAAAGCCTTTCCGACCGCAGGCGGTTAGCGGAACCGCATTCGCCGACCATGTCGGCTCCTACAGGGGAGATTCCACATTGTGGGCGAAGGCCTTTCCAACCGCAGGCGGTTAGCGGAACCGCGTTCGCCGACCATGTCGGCTCCTATAGGGGGGCTTGTAGGAGCCCACATTGTGGGCGAAGGCCTTTCCGACCGCCGGCGGTTTGCGGAACCGCGTTCGCCGACCATGTCGGCTCCTACAAGCGAGATTCTTGTAGGAGCCCACATTGTGGGCGAAGGCCTTTCCGACCGCAGGCGGTTAGCGGAACCGCATTCGCCGACCATGTCGGCTCCTACAGGGGAGATCCCACATTGTGGGCGAAGGCCTTTCCAACGGCCGGCGCGGTTAGCGGAACCGCATTCGCCGACCATGTCGGCTCCTACAGGGGAGACCGAAACGTCACGGAACTTCGCAACGTGACCTACGCGTCCACACAGAAAATGGATTTCCCCGTGTCCCCCGTGGTCAAGGCTTTTTCTTCGCCGGACAAGCATGAGGGGTCCGAAGATGTCACGCAGATTCGCAACGTGACCTACGACATCTCCCCCTTCAATTCCTGACGATTTGCCAGCAGAAATGGATCCGCGGGTTGCGTTCGAAATCCGGCGGCAGGGTGGCGCGGGTCAGGTCCTTGATGGCGAACCCGGCGAGCGCCGTCTCGTCGAGCTTGAACTTGCGGAAGTTGGTGGAAAACACCAGCACGCCGCCGGGTGCGAGCAGCGCCATGGCCTGGAGGATCACGTCCACGTGATCGCGCTGCACGTCGAAGGTGCCGCGCATGCGCTTGGAATTGGAGAAGGTCGGCGGGTCGAGGAACACCAGGTCATACGCACCCCGCTGTTCTTCCGCGGCCTGTTCCAGCCAGGCCAGGCAATCGGCCTGCACGAAACGGTGCTGCGGACCGTCGAGGCCGTTGAGTTGGAAATTGCGCTGGCCCCACTCCAGATAGGTGGCCGACATGTCCACCGACGTGGTGCTGCGCGCACCGCCCAGGGCGGCGTGCACGCTCGCGGTGCAGGTGTAGGCGAACAGGTTCAGGAAACGCTTGCCCTTCGCCATTTCGCCCACCATGGCGCGGGTGATGCGGTGGTCGAGGAACAGGCCGGTGTCCAGGTAATCCCCCAGGTTCACCAGGAAACGTGCCGGGCCTTCGCGCACTTCGTGAAAGCCGCTGTCGGTGCCGAGTTTTTCATACTGCGCCGCGCCTTTCTGGCGCCGGCGGATCTTGAACACCATCTGAGCCGGCGGAATATCGAGCACCTGCGGAATCACCGCCAGGGCATCGCGCGCGCGCTGGTCCACCTTTTCCGGGTCGATGGTGGCGGGCGCCTCGTATTCCTGCACGTGCACGTACAGCCGGTCGCTCTGGTAGAGGTCCACGGCGAAGGCGTACTCCGGCAAGTCGGCGTCGTACAGACGCCAGGCATCCACACCCTCGCGCCGCGCCCACCGGCCCAGGTGCTTGAGATTCTTGCGCAGCCGGTTCTCGAACATGCGCGCGCCCTCGCTCGGTTCCGTGGCCGGTCGCAGGTCGCGCGGGCGCTCGCTCTGGGGCACGCGCACCACCGGGCGTTCGGTCTCGTGCTCGGGCGTGATGTCGTAGTTGAACAGCTTGCATTCCAGCGGGCCGTTGTAGAGCGTGTAGGTGGTGCGTGACCGCAGGCCGATGTGTCGTCGCAGTTCGGGCGCGCCGGTGAACACGGCGGCGTGCCAGCCCTGGAAATGCTCGCGCAACACCTCGCCCAGTTCGCGATAGAGTTCGATCACGCCGCCTGCGGCGCCGATGCGCTCGCCGTAGGGCGGATTGGCCACCACCAGCCCCGCGCTGCGCCCCACCGGGCGCGCCTCGCCGAGGGCCTTGCGCTCCACGTGCACGATGCCGCGCAGATCGGCGCGATGCACGTTGCCGATGGCGGCCTTTATTGCCTGCGGGTTGATGTCATAGCCGACGATGGTCGGCACCTCCCCGAGGCCGTGCTCGCGGCGTTCGATGGCCTCGTCCACCAGGCGCTGCCAGAGTTCTGCATCGTGGCCGCGCCAGCGGTGAAAGCCGAACCAGGTACGCGTCAGTCCGGGCGCCACGTCGCCGGCCATGAGCGCGGCTTCGATGGGCAGCGTGCCGGAGCCGCACATCGGATCGAGCAACGGCGCGCCGAGGCGCGCGAGTTGCGGCCAGTCGGCACGCAACAGAATGGCCGCCGCCAGGTTTTCCTTCAGGGGCGCCGCCACGCCTTCCTCGCGATAACCGCGGCGGTGCAGGCTGTCGCCGGAGAGATCGATGCTCACCACCGCCTCGTCCTGCGCCACGTGCACGTTGACGCGCAGGTGCGGCCGGCGCGTGTCCACCGACGGGCGCACGCCCACGCGGGCGCGGAAGCGATCGACCATGGCGTCCTTCACCTTGAGGGCGCCGTAATGGGTGTGGGTGATGGCGGAGCGCGTGGAGGTGAAGTCCACCGCGAGGGTGCCTTGCGGTTCCAGGTGCTCCTCCCAGGGAAAGGCGTTTACGCCGGCGTACAGTGCGTCTTCGTCCGGCGCGGGAAAGCGCGTCACGGGCATGAGGACGCGCCCCGCAATGCGCGACCACAAGCAGGCGCGATAGGCCTCTTCCAGCCGCCCGGTAAAGCGCACACCGCCGCGGGCCTGGGCGATCTTGCGGCCCCCGAGCGTGCGCAGCTCGTCGGCGAGCAGCGGCTCCATGCCTTTCGGGGTGGTGGCGAAGAGTTCGAATTGAGCCATGTCGTATTAGCCAAAAAGATCAACCACGGAGAGCCACGGAGAAAATGTGTGTTCTGTCTTCCAAGGCGGCCGTGGCACGCCAGGCCGTAGGTCACGCTGGCGCACAGCGCCTACGTGACAGGATTTGTGAAAGTCCGCAAATGAACGCAAAAAACGCAAACATGCGCAGTCACGTAGCTTCGCAACGTGACCTACGTACCTTCTGCAGCGGCCGGCGGTAATCGGAACCATGTTCGCCGACAATGTCGGCTCCTACAACGCGCGTTCCCTAATCGGAACCATGTTCGCCGACGGACGCGCGTTCCCGAACCGCCGTAGGAGCCCACATCGTGGGCGAATGCCTTTCTGCAACCGCCCGGCGGTAATCGGAACCATGTTCGCCGACGGACGCGCGTTCCCGGACCGCCCGTAGGAGCCCACATCGTGGGCGAATGCCTTTCTGCAACCGCCCGGCGGTAGTCGGAACCATGTTCGCCGACAGTGTCGGCTCCTACAGCGCGCGTTCCCTAATCGGAACCATGTTCGCCGACAATGTCGGCTCCTACAACGCGCCGACCTATGACGAGAGGGCTTCCAGCGCTTCCCAACGCGCGTAGGCCTCGGCCAATTCGGCCTCGACCTCCTGGAGCCTTGCGCTGGCCTTGGCGATGCCGCCTTCCTGCTGGTACAGCGCGGGATCGGACAGGCGCTGGTGCAACTCCGCCTGCTCGGCCTCCAGGGCCTCGATGCGCGCCGGGAGTTGTTCCAGTTCGCGCTGGTCCTTGTAACTCAGCTTGCGCGGCTTCTGTTTCTGCCCGGCGGCGGGCGCCGTGGGCTGCGGCTTGGGCTCGCTACGCTTCGGTTCGGCGGCAATCTTGGCCGGTCGCTGGCGCACCCAGTCGCTGTAGCCGCCCACGTATTCGCGTACCACGCCGTCGCCCTCGAACGCCAGCGTGCTGGTGACCACGTTGTCCAGGAAGGCACGATCGTGGCTTACCAGCAACACCGTGCCTTCGTATTCGGCAAGCAACTCCTCCAGGAGTTCGAGGGTTTCCACGTCCAGGTCGTTGGTGGGTTCGTCCAGCACCAGCACGTTGGCCGGGCGCGCGAACAGGCGCGCCAGCAGCAGGCGGTTGCGCTCGCCGCCGGAAAGCGACTTCACCGGCGAGCGCACGCGCTCGGGCGCGAACAGGAAGTCCTGCAAGTAACTCATCACGTGGCGGTCGCGGCCGTTCACCGTGATGGTGTCCTTGCCCAGGTTCAGGTTGTCGAGCACGGATTTCTCCGGATCGAGCTGCTCACGCTGCTGGTCGAAATAGGCCACCGCCAGCCTGGTGCCGTGGCGCACGGTGCCGGTGTCGGGCGGCAGTTCGCCCAGGAGCAGTTTCAACAGCGTGGTCTTGCCCACGCCGTTGGGACCGATGATGCCGATGCGGTCGCCGCGCTGGATGTTCACCGACAGGTCCTTGATGAGGGTGCGGCCACCGCGCGCGACGCCGGCATGTTCGGTTTCCACCACGCGCTTGCCGGAAGGTCCGGCGTGCTCCACCTCGATGCGCACCTTGCCCTGTTGTTCGCGCCGTTCGGCACGTTCGCGGCGCAGCTGGATCAGCGCGCGTACGCGGCCCTCGTTGCGGGTGCGCCGCGCCTTGATGCCCTGGCGGATCCACGCCTCCTCCTGGGCAAGGCGCTTGTCGAACAGCGCGTTCTGCACCTCCTCCGCGGCCAGACGCTCCTCGCGCTTTTGCAGGTAATTGCGGTAGTCACCGGGCCAGGACGTGAGCCTGCCGCGATCCAGTTCCACGATGCGCGTGGCGAGGCGTTCCAGGAAGGCGCGGTCGTGGGTGATGAATAGCAACGCGCCGCGCCATTCCAGCAATGTCTCTTCCAGCCAGGTGATGGATTCCACGTCCAGATGGTTGGTGGGCTCGTCCAGCAACAGCACCTCGGGCTCGTTCACCAGGGCGCGGGCCAGCAGGACACGGCGGCGCGTGCCGCCCGACAGTTCCGCCAGGGGCTGGTCGGCCGGCAGTTCGAAACGGGTGAGCAGGGTTTCCACGCGCTGCTCCAGACACCAGCCGTCGCGCGCCTCCAGGGCCTGCTGCAGCCGCCCGAGGCGGGCCAGGGCGTCGTCGCTCGGCGCTGTTTCCAGTTCGTGGGCCGTCGCGTGGTATTCGGCGATCAGGCGGCCCAGATCGCCCAGACCGTCCGCGACCACCTGGAAGGCGGTGCGGCTTTCATCCAGCGGCACGTCCTGGGGCAGATAACCCATGCGCGCATCCACCCGCACCTCGCCCTCGTCCGGCTGGGCCTCGCCGGAAATCACGCGCAGCAGCGAGGTCTTGCCCGCGCCGTTGCGCCCGACCAGACACACCCGCTCGCCCGGCTCCACGGTCAGGTTGACGTGATCGAGCAGCGGCACGTGGCCGTAAGCGAGGGAGACGTCTTGCAGGGTAATGAGCGGCACGGGACGAACGGCGTCTGGAGAAGGGATGCGCATTGTACCCCTTGAAATGGCACACCGGGGCCTGACGGTCCCGACGTTGGAGAGAATGGGACGTAGCCCTGAGGGCCTGAGAGACTGGCCGCTGCCCTTGCTTGACTATGACGCGGGACGGTATAGTCTGGCCATGATAAGGGATTTCAGCTGCCGCGAGACGGAAGGAATCTGGCGTGGCAAACGTTCACGACGTCTATCGCCGGACATACAGGCCATCGCCCGGCGCAAGCTGCGAATGCTCAACAACGCACGTCATATCGACGATCTGCACATCCCTCCCGGCAATCACCTCGAGGCACTCAAAGGTGATCGGGCGGGCTGGTACAGCATCCGGATTAACCAGCAATGGCGGATATGTTTCCAATGGTGTGATGGTGACGTATCGGGCCTGGAAATCGTCGATTACCACTGAACCGAGATGATCGTATGACCGATAGACTCCCCAACATTCATCCCGGAGAGGTGCTACTGGAAGAATTCCTGATTCCGCTGGGGATCAGCCAGAACCGCCTTGCGAGGGCAATAAGCGTCCCGCCGCGGAGAATCAATGAAATCGTTCTCGGCAAGCGTGCCATCACTGCGGACACCGCCGTCCGGCTTGCCCGCTACTTCGGCACCAGTGAGCAGTTCTGGATGGGACTTCAGGACGACTACGAGCTTGAGGAGGCGCATGCCGCACTCGGTGATCGGCTCGAAACGGAAGTGGAAAGACTGCACGCCTGACACCGAGTCGTCATCCTCCGCCCTGCCAACCGTGATGGCACGCCTGCCGAGCTGAACCCGGCGCAGAGCTTCACCCGTTCAACTTCAGCATCCGCAGTACCCACCGCAAGCCCTTGCGCCAGAGCGGCATGTCCATTCCTTGCTCGCGCCAGACCAGCAACTCCTCCAAAGCCCGCTCCGGTGTCGTGAAACGCCCGGTGGTCCGGCTGACGTAGGCGGGATAGAGGATCAACACCCCGGCCACCAGCTCATCCAGGCTCAAGTGCCGCGTACGGCGGGCGATCGGTGCCATGTCGCGGGTCAATCCCCAACCTGCGTAAAACGGATTGCCGTAGCAGGTCACCTCGCGTCCGCGCAGCAAGGCCTCGAATCCCGCGAGGGAGGTGAGTACATGCACCTCGTCCACGGCATCGAGCATCACCTGCATGGGCACGTCTTCGACGATCTCATCGCACCAGCGCACCGCCTCGTCCTCGTCCACGCCCGCCCGGCGCAGGCCCGCCAGCACGTCCGGATGAGGCTTGTACACCACCCAGGCATCGGGGTTGGCGCGGCGCACCGCCTGCAAAAGGCCCAGGTTGGTGCGCAGCTCCGCGGCGCCGTAATGGATGGAGGCGTCGTTTTCCACCTGGCCGGGGACCAGGATCACCCGACGTCCCTGCTCCGGTAGGTCAGGTTGGCGCATAGTGCCTACCTGACATTCGGCAGTCGCGGTGTCACGCAGGCGCTGCGCGCCAACGTGACCTACGGAGCCAAATCCGTGCCTCCCCTCTCCCTCGGGGAGAGCGACAGGGTGAGGGGATGAAACCCCGACCTCACCCCGCCACTCCGGCCGTATCCACGCCCCTGCCCCCACGTTGTACTTGGTCAGGCCATGGGCCACGATGGCCTCGCGCAACCGCGCGGCGCGTGCGCGCATGGCCTCGTCGAACACGTGGGTCTGGAGCAGATGCTCCAGATCGGAAGGCCGGGTCGCGTCGTAATAGATCCCGCGCCGATCCATCACCCAGGAAACCGGCCTCACCAGGTCCGCGCCCAGACCGACGGAGCGCAGGAAACCATCTTCCAGCCGCACCGGTTGCACATCGTCCGGAGCACCCGCGGGCAGCGGCCGTCGTCCCCAGAGCGCCAGCGGCGCCCCCGCCGGGACATCCGCCGCGCTGGTGACGAAGTGCACCGCGCTGCCCTGGAAGAACGCGCGCACCATGGGCTTTTTCCAGAGGGAGAAACCGAGCCCGTAGACCTCGGCGGGAAAGCGCTCGCGCATGCGGCGCTGCAAGCCCATCCACTCGATGATCCGCTCCACCTCGCAACGCTGGCCCGTTTCCGGATCCACATAGCGCGGATAGGCCACCAGCGCCGCATGGACCAGCTGTTCCAGCGTCACCGGCTGGCGCCGCGCAGGGGCCGGCAATTCGTCCCGGGTCAGTCCCCAGCCCGCATAGAAGGGCATGCCGAAGGTGCGCACCGGTTTGTCCCAGAGCAGACCCTCGAACCCCAGCTGCGAGGTCACCACGTACACCGCTTCCGCGCGCTCGATGAGACCGACCGGATGTACGTCCTGGCCGAGCACTTCCACCCGGGCGAGGCGCGCCACGGCCTCCAGGTCGAAATGGCCGCGCTTCTTCCCGGCCATGACGTCGGGATGGACCTTGAGCAGCACCTTGCAGCCGGGGTTTTCATCCAGCGCCGCCTGCAACATGCGCTGGAAGCCTTGCGGTTCCGCCATGCCGAAGCGGATGGAGGCGTCGCCGAAGGTCTGATCGGCCACCAGCACATAGCGCCCATGCCGCGGGTCCGCTTCCCGCAGATGGTTGTATTTGGAGACCCGCGCCTCGCGCCAGAGCATGACGATGCTCTTCGCCCTCGCCGCCTGTTCCGGCGAGAGGGTGCCGGCGATCAGGCCTTCCAGGCGGGAGGTGGTGCCGGCGTCGTAGTAGATGCCCTGGTCGTCCAGCACCACGGACAGCGGCGGCTCCCGGCCGCCAAGCTCGACGGAGCGGAGGAAACCGTCTTCCAGCCGGTACAGCGGCAGGCCGTGACGGGCCGCATAGCGTGCGGCGATATCCGCGCTCGGCTTTCTTCCCCAGGCGAGCACGGCGCGGGCATCGCCCGCGCCCTGCCAGGACCAGCGGTGCGCCACGGCACCGCCGAGCAGCTCGGACAGATGCGGCAGCCGGGACAGGGTCCAGGAGGTGGTTACGAACGGACCCATGCGCGTCCCCGGCTACAGTCCCTGGGTCGGTTCAGGCGACGCGCCCCCAGGCCACGAAGTGGGGATTGGCGAAATCCGGCTTGCCATACACGAACGGCGCCCCGTCCACCTGGGTCACGCGGCCGCCGGCAGCGGCGAGCACCGCATGGCCTGCGGCGATGTCCCACTCCATGGTCCGCCCCAGGCGCGGATAGACGTCCGCCTCGCCGCTGGCCACCAGGCACAGCTTCAGGGACGAACCGGCATTGATGAGCTTGTCCACCTTGCGCCCGGCCAGGAAGGCGTCCAGTGCCGCGGCATCGCCGTGGGAACGGCTGGCCACCACCGTGAGCCCCTGTGCGGGCGGCACGCGGCAATGGATGGGCCGGCGGCCGGCCGCGTCTTCCACGAAGGCCGCTTCGCCCACCACGCCGCCAAACAGGCGTCCGATGGCCGGCGCGAACACCACGCCCAGCACGGGCAGGCCGTTCTCCACCAGCGCCACGTTCACCGTGAACTCGCCATTACGGCTGATGAACTCCTTGGTGCCGTCCAGGGGATCCACCAGCCAGAAACGCTCGGCGACCGCCGGCACGTTGCCGTCGGCCACGGCCTCTTCGGCGATCACCGGGACGTCGTGCGTCAGCGCCGCAAGGGCAGGAAGGATCAGCGCTTCGGCACGCT
>JBFXES010000127.1:0-8955 GCA_050179875.1 Thiohalomonadaceae bacterium | reverse complement strand
TCAATGCAGCACGTCTTGCAAATGACCTGAATCACCGATGGGACACAATTCGACGCGCCAATGATTTGCTGCTGCAAGGCCTCAGTGAACTTGACGTTAAGCGCGTCTACTCCCAGACGAATAAGCTCCCGCGTAAACGGCTCGTCTTGAGCTCGGATTTCAAACGGATCATTTCGAATGCCGAGTTCCGGATCAGCGCCATACAGATCTGCAGCTGACGACGCGATGCCGATAACGACGAACCGTGCGCCGTTCTCGTGCCAAAGCTTAAGGGGCTTTGCGATTTCCAGCTTGGCACCAGTCGAAAGATGGTGGAAGTCGTCGATGATCGTAAACTGAACCAGCTTCAGCAGTTCTGTGATCTCGACGAAATCCTCAGGAGCACCGAGGACGCGGGCGAGGACAGCGATGCCAGAATCAATGCTGGAATACTGCCGCCCGTTGATCCAAAGCACGTTCGACGTGGCGACCCCAAGATCACGCAACGTGTGGGTGACGAGTGTCGTTTTGCCAGTGCCGGACGCACCAGACACGGTGATGTGCTTGCCGGGGGTCTTAAACGACGAGCGGATGTGCACGTAATTGCTCGGCGGTACAAAAGTTACCTCCGGATACGCTGCCTCATTAAACACTTGCTCAAGTGAATAGATAGTCATCGCTTCTGCTCTGAAGTCGGATATCTGATCGCCAGTGAAACCTAAGGAACCTCTGCAAAAGTCCGGTTGGGACGTTCACGACCAAACGGCGTTGGCGTGTTTTCAATCACTTGCGAGGCTCCTATCCGCGGATGGCTCACTTTTGCAGAGGTTCCCTAACGACCTTCTTGAGCCGCGCGCCGCCGCGGCTGCCTGAAAGAAAGGCGATGCGTCCGGCGCGTCGGACTCAAAGAGATTGTTAGCGCCCTACTTGATGATCACCTTCATTTCGTACCCTTTCCCAGTTGGCCAATCTTCCCTTACAACATCAACGTTCGCCTTTCCGACCACCTCGGACACCGATAGTCCCTGTTCGATTGCCGTCCGCAGGGATTCCGGCATTTCTTGGCCGGTTTGGCTGGCTACCAGACTTGAAGAAGCCCGCAGAAGTTCATTGTGTCCTGCTTCAGCTGCACTCCGATTATTTACATTTAGTACCAGTTTAACTTGGTTCGCTTTCTTCTTTGTGCCATCGACATAGTAGGCGAGGTTATTTGCGAGTGGATAGCCGACGCCGATTTGCTTGTAAGGACTTGAGCACCAGTACTCGCTCCCGTAATCATTCTTCCACCCCCTTGTAACTAGCCCGGCATCGCGCATCAATCGGCAGGCTTCCGACGGAACGGTGATGCGCAACTCGGCACGCACCGAAAGGGAAGACAACGCGAGAACCACCGCAAACCCACCTCTGAAAAAGAAACCCATACTATGCCTCCGTTCTTCAATCTAATCGCACTTCTATGAAACCATTCCTTGCTGCCCACATTCCAACGGAGGCAATCAGCTCTTCCTGCCGAAGTGGTTCCGTATCCGGGATGGTTTCTCTCCATTCAACGGGCAACGGCCCTTCGAAGGCATTGGAAGACACCACAATAGCCGGACCAACATCAACGGAGCTGACGTGTTCTATTTCGACGAACTTCTGCTCGTTTTCCCAGCGCATTATCGGAAACACCTCGTGTCAATCGACCGTAACAACCCAGTTTCCACCTTTGTCTTCCACTTCGTAGCTATACGTCCACTCGTTGCATACGACGCTGTATCCGCGAGAGAACGCGAAAGGCGTCACCGCTGATATGGATCTGCACGAATAGCCGTATGCCTGGATGTATTGCGCTAGTGCGAAGACGGTCTCCCGTGGGATCTCCTTGTAGATCTGTGCGCCTTTTTCAATCGACACTTCGCCTGCTGCGGAAACCTGCGGAAAAACACCGAAGGCGAGGAGTAGGGCGATTGCGATTGGCATGGCTATGCCGTCTCTATTCATCTGAATGCTCCATTGGCAAAAAACGACAACCTACCACGTAGGCTACCGGGCTAACTATTAATTGAACGTCCGATCTACCAATATCAACGTCATCTGCACTGCTCCATCGCCGATTTCTCCTTTAGTGGCGGGGTGTTAGCGGATTTTGGCCATGCCGGGAATATACTGCAATTTGACCATTCAACATAGATGAACGGCAAATCGCCATCTAATACGCGGCGCGGGCAGGGGATGACCTGAATTTTTTCTGCAAAATCGGTGACTTAACGACCAATGGGCCGGAATTGGCGTGGAGAATTCTTGCAGGCCTTAACCCGGTGAGCGCCAGAGAGCTTCGCGCGCCACTACGCAGCATGAGTTGCTGTGAGCGGGACAAGGACCTCGAAGGCTGGCATACAAAAACACGTGGAAACGTAATTACAGAGCGCCAACCACGATATCGGCTAAAAAAGCGATGTGGTCTTCGCGGTCGTTCAGCGCTGGGATGTAGCGGTAGGCCTTGCCGCCTGCGTTCAGGAACAGTTTGCGGTTGGTCTCGGCCATTTCTTCGAGGGTTTCCAGGCAGTCGGCGGCGAAGCCCGGGCAGATCACGTCCACGCTGGCGATGCCTTCGCTTCCGAGCGCGGCGATGGTTTCATCGGCATAGGGCTTGAGCCATTCCTCGCGGCCGAAGCGGGACTGGAACACCACCTGCCAGCGGTCCGGTGGGAGTTGGAGTTGGGCGGCCACCTGGCCGGCCGTGTACATGCATTGCTCGTAGTACACGTCGCCTTCACTGCGGAAGCGTTTGGGGGTGCCGTGGAAGGAGAACAGCAGCTTTTCGGCGGCCGGCTGGGTTGCCCAAGCCTCGCGGATGGAGGCGACCAGGGCGGCGACGTAGCCCCGGTGGTCGTGGTAGTCGCCGATGAAGTGCAGGTCGGGTACGAAGCGGCGCTGGCGCATGGCGTCGGTCAGGGCGTCGAAGGTGGAGCCGGTGGTGCTGCAGGAGTTCTGCGGGTAGAGCGGCAGCACGATCAGGCGCTGGACGCCGGCGGCGTCCAGCTCGCTCAGGGCGCTCGCGATGGAGGGGTTGCCGTAGCGCATGCCGAAGGCCACCGGCAGGTCCAGCCCCGTGCGCGCGCGCAGCGCGGCAGTGAGCGCGTCGCGCTGGCGGCGGGTGATGTTGATGAGCGGTGAGCCCTCGTCGGTCCAGATGGCTTCGTACAGGCGCGCGGAGCGCGCTGGGCGTGTGCGCAGGATGATGCCGTGCAGGACGGGCCACCACAGCAGTCGCGGCAGGTCCACGATGCGCCGGTCCCAGAGGAATTCCGCCAGATAGCGGCGCAACGCCGCCGGCGTCGGCGCGTCGGGGGAGCCGAGGTTGGTGATGAGGATGCCGGTGCGTGGATGGACGGACATGGGCTGTTGCGGGTGTTCGATGAGGGCCCAAGGATACCCGATTGGTCGCGTCCTGCGGCAGCGTTGGGCCCGCGTATTCAAGTGGCGTAGGTCACGTTGGCGCGGCCAGCGCCTACGTGACGAACGCAGACCGAAGATGTCACGTAGCTTCGCAACGTCATCTACGACTGAATTGATCCCCTCATCCTGTCCTTCTCCCGGAGGGAGAAGGGACGAATCTTCCAGCCGAGTCCCTGCTCCCATTGGGAGAACGACAGGATGGGGCATCGAATGGTGCAGGTTACGTTGGCGCGCCCAGCGCCTGCGTAACCTACGCGGCCCGAAGATGTCACGTAGCTTCGCAATGACCGCGATTCGCGTTCACATACGACTGGTATTCGCGTTTATTTGCGTTCATTGGCGGACTTCAGGTCCCCAGCAGGCGCGTGCCGTTGACCTCGAAGCAGGCGAAGGGCTCGCGGCCCCAGTGGGTGACCTTGCGCACGGTGAGTGAGACGGGCTCTTCGGTGGTCACTTTCTGAATGGTGGACAGCACCAGGTTGAGCCGGACCTTGTCGGGCGAGAAGTGGCGGCCCAGTTCGGTGACGGCGTGGGGCTGGCTCGGGCGTACGCGCGGCAGGGTGTAGGCCAGGCATTGCGCCTGTTCGATCTGCACGTTGGAGAACACGCGCGAAAGACGGCGCCGCAGTTCGCGCCGGGTGAAGTCGATGCAGAACTGGCCCACTTCGTCGATGAGCGAGATCAGGTCCGGGTCGACCCGTCCGGCTTCGCGCCGGAAATAGTCCACGGCGGGGAAATAGCCCAGCTTGCGTTCGGCCACCTCGGCACTCACCTGCGCGGCGAGACTGTCGCCCAGCACCCAGGGCAGATAACCCATGTTCAGTTCCACCAGGTCCTCCGGCACGCTGACCGTGAGTCCCAGGGCGACGCGGGTGATCTGCAACGGGTGCCCCATCAGGCCGCTCCGCGCAATATCGCCATGCGCGCCAGGATGGGTTTCACCACGGGCTCGATGCGTGCGCGCATCACGGAGCCCACCGCGTCCGAGCGGGCGAAGATCTCGGTGACCGCGGATTCGCTGACTTCGGCGAGGAACAGCATGGCTTCCAGCTCGGCGCGCAGCGCCGGCACCGCGGCCAGCAGCGGCGCGACCATGTCGTGCGGATCGGCCATGCGCTCGGCGACGCGTTGCTCCATGGCCGCCACCGTGCGCAGTCCCGCCGCGCCGCTGCGCAGGTCGCGGAAATAGTCGCCGATGGCGTCGAGCAGCGCCGTGACCACGTCCTGATCGGCCGGCCGGCGCAGCGCATCGGCGGCGACGTCGAGGAAGGTCTGGCCCATGCCGTCGAGCAGCTTGCGCAGCAGGAGGGACGCGGGGACGTCGACGGCGGCGAGGGACGCGGTGTACTCGACCGCATCCCGGCGCGCGGGCAGCGGCTCGGGCAGTTCGTCGGGCACGGCGCGGAGGAAACCCACGCGATAGGTCTTCTTGCTGCGCCCCGCCTCCCACAGGCGCTGGCGGCGTTCCGGCGTGATGAGCCCGGGCTGCAGCACCAGCCGCACGGATTCGAGCATGTCGCGGTGCTCGGTCTCGAACGGCAGGTATTCGATGAGGTATTCCGCCAGCACCGGGCCCATGACGCCCTGCGCCACGCGCGGGTGCTCCAGCATGCGCCGGGCGTGTTCGGCGGAGGGCGCCGCCCACCAGGCGCGGCGCGCCAGGTCATCGGTGAGGCCGGGCGAGCACACCACCGCCATCACCGCCTCGGGCTCGCCCAGGCGCAGCAGGCGATCGAGCTGGTCGTGATCGATCTGGCCCATGCGCGTCCAGCGCCGCAGGAACACCGGGTAGCCGCCGGGCGAATCCAGCACCGCGCCCGACAGCAGTTCGCGCACGTAGCCCAGGTACTTGTCGCCGTTGCAGGTGGGATTGAGCTGGACCTTCAATTCGCGCCCGGCCTGGAGGCCGTACACGGCCATGGCATTCTCGTCGATGCGTACCGCCTCGGCATTGGTGACCAGCACGTTCAGGCGCAGACTGTCTTCGGCACTCAGATTCATCGTTGTCGTTCAATTGAGCTGGATGCGCTGGCCCCACGGCACCCTGCCGCGGCCCTTGACCAGCCAGACCACCGGATACGCGGGTTCGCGCTCGGGAAACCGGCCTTTCGCATCGGTGAAATACACCAGCAGATCGGGTCGTTCGCCCTCGCGCGCGATCCAGTCGAACACGGGGCGGAAGTCGGTGCCGCCGCCGCCGGGGAATTCGCGCGGCAGCGCGAATTCTTCCCAGGGCTCGTAGCGCCACGGCCCGTCCTGCGCCAGGTCGGCATCGCAGGCGAACAGGGTCACGCGCGCGCGCACCTGCGCCTTGAGTGCATCCACCTCGGAGAGGAACTGGCGCATCTCGGCATCGGAAATGGAACCGCTGGTGTCCAGGGCAATCACCACGTTCACTTCGTGGCTGCGCAGGCTCGGCAGAATGGCCGCGCCCTCGCGGCGTGAAGGTCGCGTGTAATTGTAGTCGTCGCGCGCGGTTGCGCTCATGAAGCGCGCCAGCAGCGCGCGCCACGGCAATTGCGGCTGCAGCAGGTGATCGACCAGGCGCGCCAGCGGGCCGCTCAGCTTGCCTGCCTGCATGGCCTGCTGCGCGGCGCCGGCGAGGCGCTGACGCCACTGCACCGCCAGTTGCTCGCGTTCCTCGTGGGAGAGCGGTGCGGGGCGATCTTCGCCGCGCATCTCGTCCTCGAACTCATGACTTTGCGGCCGGCCGCCCTGCCCCTCGCCTTGCTGCGGCCTGCCGCCGCCGGGGGCCTGGTTGTCGCTGCGACCGCTGCCCTCGCCGCGCGTGCCGCCTTCGCTCTCGTCCTGGTCGTAGAGGTGATCGTCCTGGGGTTCGAGGTCTTCGTGCTCGTCCTGGCAGGGATAGATCTCCTCCGCGGTCATGCCCTCGAATTCCTTCAGATACAGCGCATCGGGGGTGGGCCGCAGGCCGTCGGCGATGAGGATGGGATTGACCGCGAGGTCGCAGGCCACGTCCCAGCGCGACTTCTGACGATGCTGGCGCCGCGCGAAATGCGACAGCGCGCAGTGTAGCGCCTCATGGGCCAGCACGAACTGGGTCTGCTCCACGGAAAGCCCGCCGATGTAGTCCGGGTTGTAATAGAACGCCCGCGCATCCGTGGCCGTGGTGCGACACCACCGACCCGCCGCCTTCATGGGCAGGCGCAGCACCAGCGCGCCCAGGAACGGCTTGTCCAGGATCAGGCGCGTGCGCGCGGCGGCGAGTTTGGTTTCGAGGTTGCTGTTCATGATCCGCCCAAAAACGCGGAGGACGCGGAGGACGCGGAGGCGCGGAGGACGCGGAGGATCACCAGAGTATTTCGCATGCGCTTCTCTCCGAATGGAACGTGTTTTTTCTCTGCGATCTCCGCGTCTCCGCGGCCTCCGCGTTACAACGTGATGGCTACGCGTAAAGCATCACGTCGGCCACCGCCTTCGCCCAGGGGGAGAATTCGGGGACGTTGAAGATGGGCTGGCCGATGGCGCGGTGCATGTCGGAGACGAGCATGACGCCCATTTCCCGTTCGGGGAAACGGCCCGCGAAGTTGAGGATGGCGCCGTACACGGCCTTGGCCTCGGCGCTGCCGCGCGCGCGGATGGCGCGGCCCACCAGGGCGGCGGCGATGGCGTATTGCAGGTCCACCTCGCGCGGGATGGGCACGGGCTCGCCTTTGAGGATGGCGTCGATGTCCGGCAGCTTGTCCAGGTGGCGCACGAAGGCGTCCAGTTCGATGCCTGCGGCGGGGCCCACGCAGGCCTGCAGCGAGGACAGCAGCAGGTCCGGGTTGTCGCCGAACTTGCGGAGGGCGCGATGGGCGAACTCCCAGGAGCGCGGCGTGGGGAAGGCCATGGGGTTGTGGGCCGGGTCGAAGTCGAACAGCAGCTCGGGGCGGAAGCGCAGGAAGGCGATGACACGCTCGTCGATGCCGGCCTCGTAGGCCCAGGCCACCCAGTCGTCCAGGTGGGTCTCCACCTCGAAATGGGCGAAGCGGTTGGCCAGCGGCGCGGGCATGGCATAGGTGACGCCGCGGTCACCCTGGCGGTTGCCGGCGGCGAAAATGGCCCAGCCCTCCGGCACCCGGTATTCGCCCAGGCGGCGATCGAGGATGAGCTGGTAGGCGGCGGCGGAAACGCTGGGCGGCGCCGAGGTGATCTCGTCCAGGAACAGGATGCCTTCGGGGCCGTGGCGGCGGGCGTCCGGCAGCATGGCGGGCACGGCCCATTCCACGCTGTCGCCGGTGCGGAACGGTATGCCGCGCAGGTCGGACGGCTCCATCTGGGACAGTCGGATATCGATGACCGGTACGCCGTGGCGCCCACCCACCTGCGCCACCAGTTGCGACTTGCCCACGCCCGGCGGCCCCCACAGCATCACCGGCGTGTGGTGACCCTCACGGGTACTCGTGAATTCCCGTTCCAGAACCTGGCTGATGTGTGCCGGCCGCATTGCCTCTCCCCGATTCTTTCCACTGTGGCCGGAGGGACTCCGGTCTCACGAAGCATAACTCGCGAAATACTTTATCAGTCTTGTCGGGTTTGCTGAAGCGACCATTTGGGGGGGAGCGTATGGCTGGAAGGGATAAACGCGGAGGACGCGGAGGCGCGGAGGACGCGGAGAAAAGGCGTGTGGATAGGCGAAGACTACCGCCGTAGGAGCGGCCTCAGGCCGCGATTCGCTGCTGCGGATTAAAACCATCGCGGCCTGAGGTCGCTCCTACAAGGAGGAAGCGATTGCCCTCGGGGTTCCGACACGGCGCAATACACCGCAAACCTGCCTTGAGATCCTCCGCGTCCTCCGCGCCTCCGCGTCCTCCGCGTTGCGACGCCGGTCAAACAGACGGCCCAGGCAACTGCCCGGTTTCGCGCCAGCGTCGGTAGTCGTCCAGGATGCGGGCGTGGTCGAAGGCGAGCGGTGCAGGCAAGGCGTCCAGAGAGTAGATGGCCAATGCCCGGGCGTCGTCACGGGCCTCGGGTTCGCCCACGGCCTCGGCCACGTAGACCACGCTCACGGTCTGGCCGCGCGGGTCGCGCGCAGGGTCGGAATAGACGCCCAGCAGGGCGGTGAGGCGTACGTGCAGCCCCGTTTCCTCCAGGGCCTCGCGCACCGCCGCCTGCTCCACGGTCTCGCCGATGTCCATGAAGCCGCCCGGGATGGCATAGCCCGGCGGCGGGTACTTGCGCTCGATGAGCACGATGGGCCGGTCGGGACGATCCACCAGTTCGATGATGGTGTCCGCGGCGACGGGCGGGGTGACGGGACGGGCCATGGGATGAGAACGGGCGCGAGACGTGGCGGCGCGCCACGCCTCGCCGTGCCGTGCCGGTCAGCCTTTCTGCTGCTGCTCTTCGGCGATCTGGCGGTGCACCTCCGCCATGTCGATCTCGCCCGCCTTCTGGATCAGGTCTTCCAGCTGGTTGGCGGGCAGCGCGCCTGGCTGGGAATACAGGATCACCTGTTCACGGAACAGCATGAGTGTGGGGATGGAGCGGATCTGGAAATGGCCCGCCAGTTCCTGCTGCTCTTCGGTGTTC